>DATIYI010000351.1:0-13948 GCA_035517695.1 Streptosporangiaceae bacterium | reverse complement strand
CCACTCCCGCGAGACCCGCGCTGCCCGTGGCCCCCGCGAGGCCTGCGCTGCCCGTGACGCTCGCACTACTCGCGGGCCCATTACCGGTCCGATGGTTAGTGCGCGAGCCGCGCCTTGAGCGGTTGCGCTGTGCTCAGGCCGACTCGCGTCTCAGTGCGCAAACGACTGCCGCGCCTTGGCCGGGGCCAGTGGCACGTGCGGGTAGGGACTGTGCGCCAGCGCGTCCACATGCCGCCTGATGTCGTCGAGCAGGAGGTCAGCGAGGTCTCTGCTGAAGCCGTTGCGCACGACAAGCCTGATGACCGCCATCTTCTCCAGGTTCGCGGGGAAGGTGTAGGCGGGAACCAGCCAGCCGCGCTCCCGCAACCGCTCGGACAGGTCGAAGACGCTGTAGCTGGTGACGTCGTCACGCAGCTTGAACGAGAACACGGGCAGGTCGCTGCCGTCGGTGAGCAGTTCGAACGGGCCCATCTCGGCGATCTGGGCCGACATGTGCCGCGCGATGTCATGGCAAGACTGCTGGATGCGCTTGTAGCCATCGAAACCAAGCCGCACGAAGTTGTAATACTGGGCGGCCACGTTGGAGCCCGGCCGAGAGAAGTTGAGCGCGAATGTCGGCATCTTGCCGCCCAGGTAGTTGACGTGGAATACCAGGTCCTCCGGCAGCGCGCCGGCTTCCCGCCAGACGATCCAGCCCACGCCCGGATAGACGAGCCCGTACTTGTGGCCGGACGCGTTGATCGACTGGACTCGCGACACCCTGAAATCCCACGGCACCTCGGGGTGTAGGAACGGCGCGACGAAACCGCCCGATGCGCCGTCCACGTGCACGGGGACGTCGATGCCGCGCTCGGCCTGCAACCGGTCCAGGGCGTCGCTGATCTCGGCGACGGGCTCGTAGCTTCCATCCATGGTCGATCCCATGACGGCCACCACGCCGATGGTGTTCTCATCGCACATCGCGGCCGCCTGCGGACCGCGAAGGTGCAGCCGATCGCGCTCCATCGGGACCATCCGTGGTTCTACCTGCCAGTACCGGCAGAACTTTTCCCAGCAGACCTGCACATTGGTGCCCATGACCAGGTTCGGTTTCGCCGCGGCCGCCGCCGCGCCACGCCGTGCCCGCCACCGCCACAGCAGCGCCATCCCGCCGAGCATGCATGCCTCGCTCGATCCTGTGGTGGAGCAACCGGGCGCGCCGCTGCCCGCGGGCGCGTGCCAGAGTTCGGCCAGGATGCTGACGCATCGCCGCTCGAGCTCTGAGGTCTGCGGGTACTCGTCCTTGTCGATCATGTTCTTGTCGAAGGTCTCCGCCATGAGCTCTCTGGCCTGCGGCTCCATCCAGGTTGTGACGAACGTGGCCAGGTTCAGCCGTGAATTACCGTCCAGGATGAGCTCGTCCCGTACGACCTGCAGCGCGGTGTCCGGGAGCATGCCCACGGGCGGTATACGGTACTTGGGCACCCCCTCACGCGCGAGCTGGAAATACAGCGGGTTGAGATCGAGTTCGTCAGCGCCTATCGCGGATTCTGCCTTGCGGTGCAGCGGCATTGGTTACCTCCCCGGCGTGTCTGCGCCTGTGGTGTTAGGGCGTAGTCTCGTGGCGGCGCGGCAGGGCCTTGCCGGTCGCCGCGTGGATCACCGTCCGGAATCCACCAAGATCCGCGGGACACACCCTGGGCCGGCGGTGGCTCCATCTGCCCCCCGGCTGCCCGGACCCCCTGCTCAGATCCGTCATGGTGTCACGTTCACGTAACGGCAGAACAGGCTGCCTTCGGCTTCGAGCACGTGCCCGAGGCGCAGGCGCCGGGGCGATGCAAGATCGGCGCCGACCGTGATCCCTGGGGAGTCGCCGCCGGCCAGCAGCGGGCTTACCGTAAGGCACAACTCGTCGAGCAGATCCGCCGCCACAAGCTGGCCAAGCAAGCGCGGCCCGCCCTCGGTGAGGACGCGGTGCAGGCCGCGGTCGGCCAGTGCCTTGATCGCGAGCGTGAGGTCAACATGCCGCGAACCGGCGATCACGACGTCGGCCCACTTGGCCGCCTGCGCTCGCCTCTCCTGTGGCGCGCTTTCCACCGTGAGCACGATCGTGCGGGCGTACGCGGGCGCTTCGGTGAACAGCGGGCTCGACAGGTCCAGATCGAGGGTGCCTGTGACGATGGCGATCGGCGGCGCGGGCTGGCGGCCGGCCCGCAGCGTGGCCCACTCGTCACGTGGCCGCGGGGGGCCGTATCGCTCGACCCGGACCGTGTGCGCACCAACCAGGACCACGTCGGCGAGGCCGCGCAGGACAACAAAGAGCCTGCGGTCACCATCGCTGGACAGCGCGCCAGAGGCGCCCTGCACCGTCGCGGCGCCGTCGCTGCTTGCCACCATGTTGGCGCGCACCCACGCCGCGGGTTTGCCCACACGTCCTTGGTCCCATCCGGACGGATATGCATACGCCGCGGCGAGGTCGACGGTCCCGTCCGCGCCATCCGTGGGACCAGTGAAGTCCGTGGAATCAGTGGAATCGGTTGAATCAGTTGAATCCGTGGAATCACTGCCCGCGGCTGTGCCCCCCGGATAGATCTGTCGCACGATCAGAGTCAATCAGATCAACGGTGCTGCGGCCGTGCGGGCCCTTCCCCCGCGTGCTCCGCGCGGCGCATGACCTGGGCGGCGCGCCCGGCCACCGTGACCCGCGTGGACGCGCGAAGCACGGGGCTCTCGGTCGCCATGCAGCCCACGGCCGTGTCGAACACCACCCGCCACGAACTGCCGAACTGCTCCGCGGGGAGGGTGAACACTACCGGGTCGGAGTGTGCGTTGAACAACAGCAGGAAGGAATCGTCGGTCACCCGCTGCCCGCGGGGGTCGGGCTCGGAGATGGCGTCACCGTTCAGGAATACCGTTATTGCCTTGCCGTAGTGCGCGCCCCAGTCGCGTTGGGTCATATACCTGCCGGACGGTGTAAGCCACGCGATGTCCCCGAGCCCGTCACCGGAGGACGGCCGACCGAGGAAGAAACGCCGTCGCCTGAATATCGGGTGGTCACGCCGAAGCCGGGCTAGCGCCTGCACGAACTCGAGCAGATCGGGGTCCGCTTCTTCCCAGTTAACCCAGGAAATCTCGTTGTCCTGGCAATAGCCGTTGTTGTTTCCGTGCTGGGTACGGCCAATCTCGTCGCCCGCGAGCAGCATCGGGACACCCTGTGCGAGGAACAGCGTGGCCAGGAGGTTCCGCTTCTGCCTCGCCCTGAGCCCGCTGACAGCCGGATCGCTCGTCGGGCCCTCCGCACCGCAGTTCCACGACCGGTTGTCATCACTACCGTCGGCGCCACCTTCGCAGTTGGCCTCATTGTGCTTGCCGTTGTAGCTCACCAGGTCTTCGAGAGTAAACCCGTCGTGGCAGGTGACGAAGTTCACGGATGCCACCGGGCGCCTGCCGCTGACCTCGTAGAGGTCGCTCGACCCGCTCAGCCGGGACGCGAAGCCCGGCAGGGTGCCGGGCTGGCCGCGCCAGAAGTCGCGTACGGTGTCGCGGTATTGGCCGTTCCACTCGGTCCACAATGCGGGGAAGTTGCCGACCTGGTATCCGCCTTCGCCGACGTCCCATGGTTCTGCGATCAGCTTGACCTGTGACACCACTGGGTCCTGCTGGACGAGATCGAAGAAGGCGGACAGGCGGTCCACGTCGTGCAGTTCGCGGGCGAGGGCGGCGGCGAGGTCGAACCTGAAGCCGTCCACGTGCATGTCGAGGATCCAGTACCGCAGCGAGTCCATGACAAGCTGCAGCGCGTGCGGATGGCGCGCGTTCAGGCTGTTCCCGCAGCCCGTGTAGTCAAGGTAGTAGCGCTTGTCGTCGTCCCTCAGCCGGTAGTAGGCGGCGTTGTCGATACCGCGGAAGGACAGGGTCGGGCCCATATGGTTGGCCTCGGCCGTGTGGTTGTAGACCACATCAAGGATTACCTCGATCCCAGCCCGGTGCAGGCCCTTCACCATCGCCTTGAATTCGAGCACCTGCTCGCCGAGTTCGCCACCGGAAGAGTAGCCGTTGTGCGGCGCGAAGAAGCTGATGGTGTTGTAACCCCAGTAGTCACTGAGACCGTGCGCCACGAGGGCGTGCTCTGGCACGAACTGATGCACCGGCATGAGCTCCACTGCGGTGACGCCGAGACGCTGCAGGTGATCGATCATCGCCGGGTGCGCCAGCCCGCCGTAGGTGCCGCGCTGCTCAGGCGGCACCGCGGGGTGGCGCAGCGTCAGGCCGCGCACATGCGCCTCGTAGATCACCGTTTCGTGGTAAGACGTGCGCGGCGGCCTGTCGTGGCCCCAGTCGAAGAACGGATTGATCACAACGTTCTTCGGCATGTGCGAGGCGCTGTCCTCTGTGCTCAGCCTGGACGGATCGGCGAAGTGATAAGAGAACAGCGACTCGTGCCAGCTGACTTGGCCCTGCACCGCTTTCGCGTACGGGTCGAGCAGGAGCTTGGCGGGGTTGCACCGGTGCCCGCGGCTCGGGTCATAGGGACCGTGTACGCGGTACCCGTACGTCGTGCCGGGCCCGACCCCAGGCAGGTAGCCATGCCAGACGAACCCATCAACCTCGGTGAGCTCGATCCGGGCCTCACGTTCCTGCCCGGGGGGACGGCCCTGCGCGGCGCCCCGCGAGGTTCCACCGTCGGAATCGAACAAGCACAGCTCAACCCGGTCCGCTGCCTCTGAGAACAGGGCGAAATTCGTGCCTGATCCGTCCCAGGTTGCGCCAAGCGGATACGCGGTGCCTGGCCAGATGCGCATCCGTCTCCTTCGTATTCCTGCCCTCTAGCATCCCAGCGTTGCAGCCAGAGGTCATCCACAGCCCACGCGGCAGGACGACAACATTAGCCCTGATCGGGGAGTGATTCTTGCTCGTCAAGCAAGACATATGCGCGGTCGACGATTGCGGATGCATCAACACGAGCTGGTAGCGTACCGAGCGCGTGTCCCCAATCGCCACCGAGCCGGGACGCGCAGAACGCGTCTGCGACTGTGGGCGGCCCGTACCGGACCAAAAGTGCGCCCTCTAGCGCCAGCGCGCAGAGTTCGGCCAGGCGGCGCGCCTGCGGCGCCGCGTCAAGGGGCTTGTCGACCAGCGCCGTCAATTCCGCGGTGAGCTTCGCCGCGGCGTTGTCCAGCCGGGCGTCGGCGCCAGTGGCCGCGGCGAGTTCGGCCTGCAGTGCCTCGGCTGGGCCTGGCCCGGAGGCGAGAGCACGGAGCAGATCGAGAGCGCTGATGTTGCCTGAGCCTTCCCAGATCGAGTTGAGCGGCGCCTCGCGGTAGAGCCTCGGCATGCCTGAATCTTCCACGTAACCGTTTCCGCCCAGGCATTCCAACGCCTCGCCCGCATGTACCGTGGCCCGTTTGCAGACCCAGTACTTGGCGGCCGGCAGGGCGATCCTGAGCAGCGCGGCCTCGCCGCGGTCGCCCCTGGCGGCGCGATCGGCCGCACCCGCCAGCCGCATGGCGAGCACCGCCGCCGCTTCCGCCTCGATGACCAGGTCGGCGAGCACGTTGCCCATCAGCGGCTGATCGGCAAGCATTTTCCCGAACGCGTGCCGGTGCGCGGCGTGATGCACGGCGGTGCGGGCACACTGGCGCATCGCGGCTGCGCTGCCGGTGACGCAGTCGAGCCTGGTGGCGCTGACCATATCGATGATCGTGCGGATTCCGCGACCTGGCTCTCCGACCCGCCAGGCCAAAGCGCCGTCGTACTCAACCTCGGCGGACGCGTTCGAGCGATTGCCGAGCTTGTCCTTGAGTCGCTGTATGCGCAAGCCGTTACGGGCGCCGTCAGGTAGCACCCGTGGCAGCAGGAAGCACGTGAGGCCCTCACCCGCGCTGCCCGCGGCCGGCCGGGCTTGCGCGAGGACGAGGAACAGATCACACATCGGCGCCGAGTTGAACCATTTGTGGCCGGTGAGCACGTAACAGGTACCACCAGAGGACGGCGTCGGCCGTGCGACGGTCGTGTTGGCTCGTACGTCCGATCCGCCCTGCTTCTCCGTCATGGCCATCCCGGCGAGCAGCCCGGACTTGCTGTCGGGCGGCGCCAGGCCGGGCTGGTAGACCGGCGCGGCGAGCAGTGGAGTGAACCTGGCGTCCAGGTCTGCGGCGTGCCGAAGCGCGGGCACCGCGGCGTACGTCATCGAGATGGGACAGCCGTGCCCGGCTTCAGCCTGCGCCCAGACGTAGAATTTCGCGGCGCGTGCCACGTGAGCCCCAGGCCGCGTGTCCAGCCATGGCGCGGCGTGCAGGCCGTGCCGCACTGCCGTGTCCAGCAACTGATGCCAGGCCGGGTGGAACTCGACCTCGTCGATCCTGTTGCCGAACCGGTCATGGGTACGAAGGACGGGTACGTTCTCGTTGGCTAGCCGCGCGAGTGTGGCGGTCTCGGCGCTGCCGGCCAGCTTGCCGAGTTCATGCAGGTCACGAGCGGCCCAGCCGCCTCCCTCACGGTCGAGCCCGTCGAGCAGGGCCGGATCGGCGGCGACGTCGTATCCGGCCAGCGGCGGCGGCTGATTGAGCACCTCGTGTGTCGCGTGCGGCATGCAACCTCCCAGGATCTCGCGGCCGCCAGGACTCAGCGCCAGGCGTCACCATCGCGCTACGAGGAGGGTGGCGTCGCCCCGCGACTGCGGGCCGCCCGGCTCCAACGCCGCTTCGCTGCCCGCCGGGGCAGCCCAGCCACCACGACGTCTGCGTCGCTACCCGCCGCGCCACGGGTCAGCCAGGGCACTTCAGTGGGCCTGGAGCCATCGCCCGCGTACGACCTACCAGACAAGTCTATAGTTACCCTCCAGTAGACCCGGGACGAGAAAGCGCGAATCATGATCGTGGTAACTTTTCGAACCATTCACGACAAACGTACCCCGATCATGGAATGCCTACCCGGTGGCGGCCATCTCGGGACTGACGATCCCCGCGGACGCGGCCGCGTAGCGGCGGAGCACCAGGTCGGCCACTTCGGGGGCGGCGCCGAGGATGCCGGAAACTGCGGCGGCACCGCTCGCGAGCGAGCTCTCGCGTACCTTGTCCGCGAATACTCCCGGTGCGAGCAGGTAGCTGGCCACGACCACCCGCCGGGTGCCACGGTCGCGCAGCGCGATGACCGCTTCAGCGGGTGACGGCGATGCCGCCGACGCGAAGGCGGGAACCACATCGCGCCAGCCGCGCAGAGCCTGCCATTTACGGGCGAGCTGGACAATCACTTCTCGTGCGGCGGGATCGCTCGAGCCTGCCGATGCGAGCACCACTGCCGTGCCTGGATCGCCGATCCTGACTCCAGCCTGCGCGAGCCTGCGCTCCATCGCGGTGATCAGCAGCCGGTGCGGGCCGAGCGTCGCACCGTAGCGGATCCGCAGGCCCGGCAGTGTTGCAGAGGCGGTGCGGAGCACCGACGGGATGTCGGCCTTGCTGTGGTACGCGTCGGTCAGCAACAGCGGCAGCGCGACAACAGTGCTGGCCTGGTGAGATGGGGCCGTGCCTGTGGGATCCCACGGCCCAGGTCGCCCAGGGTCTGTCGGCCGGTCGCTTGCGTGCAGGGCGCTTGCGTGCAGGGCGCTGGCGTGCAGGGCGCTGGCGTTCAGGGCGCTGGCGTTCAGGGCGCTGGCGTGCAGGGCGGCGAGGACCTGCGTCGGCGACGGTGGCGCATGATCGAGGTAGGCGGTGACGACCTTAAGGTCACCTCGACCGTGCCATGCCGCCCTTTGGCGCACCTGGTGGAGCAGGTCAGCCACCGCGGCGCCCGCGCGCGGATCCCTGCTGCCGTGTGCGATCGCGACGAGCGGTGGCAGCGGCCATGACCCCGCCGCCTCGCCGACGGCACCCGTGCCTGTGGTGTCAATCACGCGTGAATGCCGCACTCTGTCTTGGTGGTTCCGGCCCATCGTCCGCTGCGCGGATCCGCGCCCGGCTGGGCCCGCAGTGTGCAGGTAGCACACCCGATCGATGGATAGCCCTCGGACACAAGCGGATTGACCAGCACGCCGTTGTCTTGGATGTACGCGTCGACCTGCTCCTGCGACCACCCCACGATCGGGTTGACTTTCACCATTTTCCTGCGCGAGTCCCACTCGACGGGCTGGGTGCCGCGCCTGGCTGTCGTCTCCGCTGCGCGCACGCCGGTGATCCACGCGTGGTATGGCTCGAGCGCCTGCTCGAGTGGAACGACCTTGCGGAGGTAGCAGCACAGGTCGGGATTGCGCCCGAACAGCCGCGGGCCCAGATCGCGATCCTGTTCTGCCACCGTCCGCGACGGGGTGACATTGATCAGGTTGACCGGGTAAACCTGCGCCGCCGCGTCGCGGGTGCCGATGGTCTCGGCGAAGTGGTATCCCGTGTCGAGGAAGATCACGTCGATGCCGGGCTTCACCCTGGAAGCAAGATCGATGATGACCGTATCGGTCATCGACGACGTGACGCAGATCCGGTCTCCTATCGCAGCGACCGCCCACCGCACGATCTCGTCCGCGGGCGCATGGGCCAGCCTGTCGTTCGCCCGTTTGACGAGGAATTCAAGATCGGCTGGCGCAGATGGCGTCGTGGCGGTCATTGGGAAGCTCCGATACCAGCGAATCGCAACTGGAAGGCACGCGCGCAGCTGCGGCAACGCCAGCAGCCGTCCTGCTCACCAGGCTCTAGATCTTCCTCGCCACAATACGGGCAGTAAAAAGGGATGGCACGCTCAGCCACAGAATTACCTCGTTCATCCGGTCAGGGTTGCAGGTCACTCTCGGCTGCCCGCGCACTCCAAACAGCAAACGTCTCACCAGGCTCTTTGGCCGCCGCATAACGGCGAAGCACCCGCTCGACATAGTCGGGAAGGTCGTCCGCAGTGGTCTTTAGCCCGCGCACCTTCCTGCCGAACCCCGACCCGGCACCATCGCCGCCAGCCAGCGTGCCCCCGAGATGGATCTGGAATCCCTCCACCTGGTGGCCATCAGGGCCGGTGACGAGCGAGCCCTTGAGGCCGATATCGGCGGTCTGGATGCGGGCACACGAGTTCGGGCATCCGTTGACGTTGATGGTTATCGGGTCGGAGAAATCGGGCAACCGCCGCTCAAGCTCGTCGATGAGGGCCGCCGCCCGTTGCTTGGTCTCCACGATTGCGAGCTTGCAGAACTCGATGCCCGTGCACGCCATGGTGTGCCTGCGGAATACGCCAGGCTCCACCTGCAGGCCCGCGGCCGCCAGCCCGGCGGACAGGTCGGCGATGTGGCGCTCCGGAACGTCGAGAATCACCATCTTCTGCTCGATAGTGGTGCGTACCCGGCCGCTACCGTATGCGCTGGCCAGGTCGCCAATCGCGCGCAGGGTGTCGCCTGACAGCCTGCCTACGACTGGCGCGAAGCCGACGTAGTACCGGCCGTCGCGCTGCCGGTGCACGCCAACATGGTCGCGTCGGCCGTCGCGGGGCGGCTGCGGGGCGGGCCCATCGGGTAGCGCGTAGCCGAGAAACTCCTTCTCGAGTACCTCACGGAATCGCTCGGGTCCCCAGTCCGCGACGAGGAACTTCAGCCGGGCGCGGTGCCGCAGGCGACGGTAGCCGTAGTCGCGGAAAACCGAGGTGACGCCTGCCCACACCTCAGCAACCTGGCCGGGCCTGACGAATGCGCCGAGCCGCTTGCCGATCATGGGATTCGTTGAGAGCCCGCCGCCTACCCACAGGTCATAGCCAGGCTCGCCGTCGGGTCCTGTCACCCCGGCGAACGCCACATCGTTGATTTCGTGCACGGTGCACTGGACCGCGCAGCCGCTCATCGCCGACTTGTACTTGCGCGGCAGGTTGGAGAACGAGGAGTTACCGATCCACTGGCTGTGGGTGTCCAAGATGTCCGGGGTAGCGTCGATCACTTCCCGAGCGTCGATACCCGCAAGGGGGCAGCCGAGGATCACCCGCGGGGTATCGCCGCAGGCCTCTATCGTGGACAGGCCGGCCGCTTCGAGCGCCTCCCAGATGGCCGGCACGTCCTCAATGTTCACCCAGTGCAGCTGGATGTTCTGCCTGTCGGTCAGGTCGGCGGTGCCGCGTGCGTAGGAACTTGAAATGTCGGCGATCGTCCGTAGCTGAACGCCGCTGAGCTGTCCGCCGTCGATCCGGATCCGCAGCATGAAGTAGCGGTCGTCGAGCTCCTCGGGTTCGAGGATGGCGGTCTTGCCGCCGTCGATCCCGGGCCGTCGCTGGGTGTACAGGCCGAACCACCTGAACCGGCCACGCAGATCCGCCGGATCGATGGAGTCGAAACCCCGCTTCGAGTAGATATCGATGATGCGCTTGCGGACGTTGAGGCCGTCGTCGTTCTTCTTGGCTTCCTCGTTCTTGTTCAGCGGCTCACGGTAGCCGAGAGCCCATTGGCCCTCACCGCGGCGCTGAGCGCTCGGAACGGCTCGAGGTGCGCTTGCGCGGTCCCGGGGCGGGGCTTCGGTGCGAGCAGGTGAGCTCGGTGTCGGCATGCGGCAGTCCTCAGGGTGGAGTGGGCGCACACACCATGTGTGAGGGTCGCTCGTCAAGAGCCCGACCAGCTCCGCGCTAAACTTACGCGGATACCGCTCAGCAGCGGGCGCGCGCCCAGATCGTCAAGGGCAGCGGTCAGCGAGAGCGTCGACACACCGCGCTGCGGACACGGAGAAGATCCACGTGCCTACGCATGACAAGCATGGGGTCCGCGGCAGCCATACCGGCATCGTCACACGCGCCGACGCAGCGTGTCCAGAAATATTCCGGCACGTTTGCCTTCCCTCGTTCACCCACGCTCGCGTAACGGCTCATGACCGCGAGCTATTCCCATGCCATTTCGTGCGATCGCGCCCGGTCCGGCCGGCGATCCGCCGCTTTTGGCGCAGCAGACAGGTGCTGGCAGTCGCACCAGGTGCCGCCCGGGCATTCGTCGTGCCGGCGTTCGCGGCAAGCCGTACAGACCATGACCCGATTCTTGCCCAGCTCACACTTTCTTGCCCAGCCCACGCCGTTCGCCAATCACGATCCGCGGTGCGTGCCGATCCGTGGTGCGTGCCGATGCGCGCGTGGGGTACGAGGTGTCTGGGAGCCGGTTTTCCAGGTTTACCTGGATTGCCCAAGGCTCCAAACCCGGAAAGGTGCCTCGCCCCGCCAGGGGCGACCGGCCGTCCGAGGAAGTGGCCGGCATGAAAGAGCAGTCCGCGGAAACCGCGCGGGAGGTGGCACGGCTTCCGTTTGATGATCGCCGCGTGGCGGGTCGCTCGCTGGCGGCAGCCTTGCGGCGCCGTTTCGCTGCCCCGGACGGTCGGCTGACGCTGGAAAGGCCCGTGGTGCTGGCCTTGCCCCGCGGCGGAGTGGCAGTGGCTTTCGAGGTGGCGCGGGATCTCGGCGTTCCGCTCGATGTGCTGGTCACGAGGAAGATCGGCCACCCCGACCAGCCGGAACTCGGCGTGGGCGCGCTTGCGGAAGGCGGCGCTCCCGTCTATGACGATGGCATGCTGCGCGAGTTTGGCCTCAAGAAGGAAGACCTGGCCGATGTTGTCGCACGGGAGCGCGCGGAACTGGCTCGCCGGGTGGAGGTATACCGGGACGGGAAGCCGCCGCCAGATGTGCGTGGCAGATCCGTGATCTTGGTCGACGATGGCCTCGCTACCGGCGTGACAGCGCGTGCCGCGCTGCGCGCGCTTCGTGCGGCGCGTCCAGCGCGCACGCTGTTGGCGGTTCCGGTGGGCTCGCCGGGTTCTGCCGCGGCACTCAGCGCCGAGGCGGACGACGTCGTCGCGCTCGCGCTGCCGCGCGGCTTTCGTGCCGTGGGGGAGTGGTACGCCTCATTCGGTCAGCTCACCGATGACGACGTCCTGCGTCTGCTCAGGTGCGCCGCAGAGCCGTGCTGAGTGTCCGCGCCGTCGAGATCAGTGTGGCCGTGGACTGTGACGAAACCGCCACAGTCACCTCCGCGGGCTTCAGTGCTCTCCACCAGGTTCGGTGCTCTCCACACAGGCTCAGTGATCTCTCACGACGGTTCGCGGTGGCTGAGCGACTGCTCATCGTCACGCTGCGTTGGCGCGGCGCATCCGGCGGCGCCGCTCAGAGGCCCGCTCGTCTTCGTTCTGTCCACCCCAGGTGCCATACTTCTCCGGCCGAGCGACCGCATAGCTGAGGCACTCCGCGCGGACCGGGCACTGGGTGCAGATCGCCTTCGCCTTGCGCTCGCGAATCTCGCGCTCTGGCTGGCGCTCGCCGTCCGGCCCGAAGAACAGCACGAGATCCTCACCCCGGCACGCGGCGGCATCCTGCCAGCCCCAGCTCGGGCGTGGCAGCACAGCGGTCTGCCGACGTACCTGAGACATGTATCGATCACCTCAACCGGGTTACTTGATGGTTGTTCGGGTTGCTTGGTCGTTGCATAGTCCGTGAAGCGTTACGCTCGTAGAAGGTGCAGCCTCACACGGCGCCGTCTCTTCTCGTTGCATGATGCAACGTACTTTTGTGGTCCGGTGTTCCCTGCCGCCCGGAATCCGGCCGCCGCGACGCGCGGTGACCGAGAGGACGGACGGCTGGAAAGTGGCCCGGCCCCCGCAGACGTGAACGTTCCGCCTCGGGCCGTTCCTTGCGAGCCGGTGTCATCATGTCACTCTTTGCTGGTGGCGCGCAGGCCGGGTGGCAATAATGCGCCCAACAATTAATCACCCTGTGTCCTCGCTGGCTTCGCTGCGCTTCCTCGGCCTCGGGTGGGTGGCGGGCCGGTGGATGGACGGGTAAGGCCGGTGGATCGACGGATAAGTGGTGTTGCCCAGCGTGACGATGTTGTAGACAAGTGAGCTTTTCTGGACAGGTCATGCATTTCCGCGCCACCATGGGCTGCATGCCAGCATCGGACGTTGCGCCTTTGCCCCGCCTCGGTGAGGTCTTCTTCGACGTCCGAGGCAACTCTCGTACCATGCGGCTCAGCTGGTACGCGGAAACGGGCGTGGCGGTATTCAGCATCTGGCAGGGCGGGACTTGCACGGGCACGTTCCGGGTACCGATCACGGACCTTCCCCGGCTTGTCGACACGTTGCAGCGCGGACCCGGGGGCGGGACCGCCCCGGCCCCGGAGGTGCCGGCCACCGGGGCCAACCAGGTTCAAGGTGCTGGGGCGTTCAGCGGCTCGGCGCGAGGGCTGCCAGGTGCTGACTCACTTGCCGCGGGCACTTCCCCAGCCCGGTACCCCGTCTCCGGCAGCGACGCGGATTCGGCCCAAGACAGCGGACCCGACAGCTGCCCTGACCAACTTGATCCCGCGGCAGCCCGCTCCGGTGTCCCCGGTCGCTCCCAGAACGCTGGCCACGCCGAGCCCGCTACGTACCTCGGATACCCGGATCCAGCGTCGCATGGCGGGCAGGCCGTTACCGGCGCCTACGGCGCGTATCCAGACCCGGCGCAACCCGGGGCCACGAGCCCCGCTGCCTACCCGCGCGATCTTGCTTCCTACGGCCGTCATCCGGATCCTGGCGACTACGGGGCGCGGCCGGGCAATCCGTCTGGCGGCAGGCATTCCGGCCCGGCTGCCAGCGGTGGACATGACTCGGGTACGCGCATGCGGTATGCCGTTCCCACCGTGTACGGAGGACATCCACAGCCGCGGCAACCCGAGGCCGCGGGTTCAGGTGGGCAACTGCGCAATGCCCCCTACCCGGGCAGCGGTTACCCCGACCGCGATGACCTCGCAACGCGCTCCGACTCCTACGCAGGGCATCCTCGCCCTGCCAGGCAGGGGGAACGGCAAGGGGGACAGACGGGGCACGAGCGGCAGGGCGGCGCCGGCTCCGGTGGCGATGACCACGAGGCCGCCCGTTACCCGGACCCGGGCCGCGGTGGTTACCCGGACCCGGGCCGCAGTGGTTACCCGGACCCGGGCCGCGGTGGTTACCCGGACCCGGGCCGCGGTGGTTACCCGGACCCGGGCCGCGGTGATTACCCGGACCCG
>DATIYI010000350.1:0-3032 GCA_035517695.1 Streptosporangiaceae bacterium | reverse complement strand
CCGGAACCTGTTCCCCGACAAGATCGCCCTGCGCCTGGACGAGCCCGCCCAGGCCGACCTGGTGCTCGGCGACGGGGCACGCGACCGCGGCGCGGTCTGCGACGAGATCTCCAGCGACCCGGCCACCGGCGCGGGCGTCGGGTTCATCCGCCTCGAAGCCGACCCCGACCCCGCACGCGTCCGGGCGGCATTCGTGTCCGACGACGACATCCGCGCCATGACCGCCGACCCCACCGCCGCCGGGGCGGGCGCGCTGACCGCCGGGCAGGCCGCATGATCACCGGCTGGCTCTCGGGCGAGGACTGCCCCGACTGCTTCGGCCCGCTGCTGGACACCAGCACCGGCCGCTGCCTCCTGACCCTGGCCTGCCCCGGCTGCGGCTACGCCGTCACCTGGCACGCCACCGGCCCCGATCACCCATCCCGCGACACCCCGGCAGACAGGGAGAGCGCATGACTCCACGCCAGACCCGAGCGCAGCGGCTAGCCATGCCGCTGGCCCGCGACGTCGTCCGCAACCTGGCCGTCACCCACGGCGGCTGCGTCCACCCGGTACAGCTGCGCCGCACCGACCTGGACACCGGCCAGACCGAGCAGGTGCTCGTACCGTGCGGGCACACCCTCGCCACCGTCTGCCCGTCCTGCGCCGAGCGGGCCAAGGCGCTGCGGGCGGCGCAGTGCCGCGAGGGCTGGCACCTGGACGCCGAGCCCATCATCACACCCGCCGCCCCCGACGATGAGCAGCGGATGTGGGTCGAACACCGCGCCCAGACCCAGCAGCAGCGCGACCACGCGGACACCGCCGGGCAGGACACCAGCGAGCTGGACGAACTGGCCGCCGAGCTTGACGAGCAGATCACCCGGTCCGGCGTCCGCGGCAACGTCCTCCCGGCCCGGCCCGCCCGCCGCCACCGCTCCACGCGACGCCGCCAGGACGCCCCCGACCTGCCCCGCCGCCCCGTCGCGCCGCGGACCATCGGCAAGACCTACACCGCGCCGGACGGCACGACGTTCCGCCCGTCCATGTTCCTCACGCTCACCTGCGACAGCTACGGCAAGGTCACCGCCGACGGCACCCCGGCCGATCCGGCCGCCTACGACTACCGGCGGGCGGCGCGGGACCCCCTGCACTTCGCCGCGCTGTTCGACCGGCTGATCCAGAACCTGCGCCGGCTGGTCGGCTACGACCTCCAGTACTTCGCCGCCATCGAACCGCAAAAGCGCCTCGCCCCGCACGCGCACGTGGCGATCCGGGGGACTGTGTCCCGCGCCGAGCTGCGCCAGGTGCTCGCCGCGACCTACCACCAGGTCTGGTGGCCGCCTGCCGGACAGGTCAAGCACGACGACGCGAACCTGCCCGTCTGGCACGAGCCATCCGGCCGGTATCTCGACCCGGCAACCGGGGAGTTCCTGCCCGCCTGGGATGACGCCCTCGACGCCATCGGACCCGACGATGGGCCGCTGCACGTCGCCCGGTTCGGCGCCAAGTTCGACGCACAGGGCGTCCTAGCCGGATCCCGCGACTCGGCCCGGTGCATCAGGTACCTGACCAAATACCTGACCAAGGGCCTCGCCGACTGCCACCGGGCCACCACCGCCGCGCAGCAGGACCACGCCGACCGGCTGATAGCAGCGCTGCGGTACGAGCCGTGCTCGCCGGGCTGCGCGAACTGGCTCCGGTACGGCATCCAGCCCCGCAATCCGCGCGAGGGGATGCGGCCCGGGCGGTGCACCGGCAAGGCCCACCGCCGCGATCACCTCGGCTACGCCGGGCGCCGCGTCCTGGTCTCCCGCAAATGGTCCGGCAAAACCCTCGCCGACCACCGCAACGACCGTCGCCAATGGCTGCTGGAAACCCTCGGCATCCTCGACACCGACCCGGCCCGCTACACCTGGGAACCCGTCACCCCCGGCGACCCCGACCACATGCCCCCGGCCCGGCGGCTCCTGCACGTCGTCGCCGACCGGCAGAAATGGCACGCCGCGCTCACCGAAGCACGCGCCAGAGCCAGCGGCCAGCATAGCTCCGATCTTCCGGCGGGGAAGGCGGCCTGATGGCAAGCCAGCGGGACGAGCTGCTGACCGTGGCCCAGGTCCTCGCCGCTTTGGGCGATGTGTCGCCGCGGACCTTCTACCGGTGGCGGGAGACCGGCAAGGCGCCCGCCGCGGTGCGGCTGCCCAACGGCGAGCTGCGCATCTGGCGCAGCGATCTGAATGCATGGCTTGACCGGCTCCGAGAGGTCCATGCCGCATGAAGTCCTACGACGTGAAGTTCTGGGCAATCAGACCGGGAAAGGCCAAGACTAAGCGCACGTATGAGATCCGGTGGAAGGTCGGGCATGCGCCTCAGTCGCGCACGCTCGGTAACAAGGCACAGGCCGACAACTTCCTGTCCGAATTGCGGCAGGCAGCGCGGGGCGGCGAGGCGTTCGACATCGAGTCCGGGCTGCCCGACTCGATGACGACGGTCAAGCGGGAGCGGTCCTGGCTCGAGTTCTGCCTGGCTTACATCGATATGAAGTGGCCGTCGGCCGCGCCCAAGACGCGGGACTCACTGACCGATGCGCTGGCGACCGTTATCCCGGCAGTTGTCGGCGAAGCGGCGCCCGACGGGCTGGAGCCCGGCACATTACGCGGTGCCCTGCGGCACTATGCGCTGGAACCCGCCTCGCGTGACCTGGACCGGCCGCCGGTGGTCGCGGCCGCCCTGCGCTGGCTGGAGAAGACCTCGCTTCCGGTCAGTGAGGTCGGCAAGCCCCAGCATGCTCGCGCAGTCCTGGACGCGATCTGTGTGCGGCAGGATGGCCGGGCGGCCAGCGCGACCACGATCGCGCGCAAGCGATCAGTTTTCGCCAACGTTCTGCGGTATGCGATGGAACTGGAAGAACTACCCTCTGACCCGAATCCACGAGTAGAGCGGCGAAACGCCACAGCATGTTCCTGAGATCGTGGCGTCTTGCTGGGATGATTGAGCGTGACAGCGCTGGATCTGCCCAGGAAGAGAGCCACCCAGATGGTGATGACATCAGGTAA
>DATIYI010000349.1:0-16858 GCA_035517695.1 Streptosporangiaceae bacterium | reverse complement strand
ACCGACGCTCACCAGAACCGTGCGGAGGCACTCATCCCTGGCTCCGCGGTAGAACTCCGCGAAGTCCAGCCGTTGGGATCCCACGCCTAATCAACGCACAACCCCCAGCCGGGGACTACCTGGCTCGTGCCCGCTGCGTGCCCGATCGGTCGGTAAGACAGGGGCACTCACGGTCGCTCATGACCAACGACAAGACCATGACCTGCGTAACCGCTGGTCGGGCAGGGAGCAGTCGCAGCCTTCCAAGCTGGGGCTCGTCCTCCTCGCTGCACGATGATCTCGGCCGAGTCCGCTGAGTCAAGGCCAAGCCGCTGCGCGGTCGCTTCGCGAGCCCTGACACAGCAGCCACGGCCAAGGGAGGGCAGCTACGAGAAGGACGGACAGGAGCAGGACCACACGGACAAGCGCCTCCCTCTGTGCAGCCAATAGTGCAGCCAAGCACTTGGGCCGTAGCGGACACCGGGGGACCGGCTCGTACCCCACCGCCAGCAGGCCCGGCAAACCTCCTGGCAGCCAGCTGACAGCCTCGTGCGCCGGCCGTATGGCAGAGGTAGCAAAGGCGTGCCCCCGAGGGACCGTGAACAACCAACAACCGCCAACAGCTGCACCCTGCGAACCGCAACGTCGGTGGCGTCCCGACCCCGGTAGCAACGCATCGTGACACGCTCGTAATGCGTAGGTCTGGGGTTCGATTCCCCAAGGCGGCTCAGTTCAGAGGCTAAATATCATTAGTGTATTCGATTTTCGTGGACCGAGATGGCCGGTACACGAATGGGGCACGCCGCCTTCTGAGGGGCAAAAGATCGTCACGCAGAGTGAAGACCGAAGGCTCTCCTGGTGTGACTCTTCGATGGGATCCCCTGGCACTAGCGGCCATAGACGCGTGTGTTACCGGACCCACATCTGGTCGACTAGCGGCCCGTAAAAGGGGGACTCTTGGTAGTTCCCGACCCGGGCAGAGACGAACCCAGCCGATGATGAATTGTCGACCGGCGCCCAGGTGTCGGCGCTCACGTAATTCCCCAGGTCTGAGGGAGCCTGGTTGGTGACGATCCGGTCCACTTGTGCCCACAGCTTCCGGGCGTAGGCGGGGTCGGTGAGCTGCGCCGCCTGCGCCTTGTCGGCCAGCTTGTCGACCTGAGGGTCGCAGAAACCCGCCTGGTTGTTGGTGTTGGTGGGGTCAATGCGGAAGGAGCGGCAGCTCAGATCCGGGAGGAAAAAATCGGATGCGGCGGGGAAATCGGCGATCCAGGGCGCGGGGGCGCCTGCCTGCATCTTGTTGCGGGAATCGTTGATCGCTGTCCAGAACCGGTCATCGGGCAAGCGGCGGCCGCCTTGAGCACCCGGCTACTGCGCTCGACGGCGGCGACGCGGGCATCCATGCTGCTGCTTGACGCTTCGGTTATACCGTAGATAAGTTCAGGTTATGCGAAGTGCTGCGCCGGCGCTGCTGCCGGTGTTCCGGTCCCAGCTGCAAGCCGACATCCTCGCCGAGCTGCTGCTCAACCCGGAGCGGGAGTACAGCCTGACAGACCTCGCGCAACGCTTTGGCGCTCCGCTCAGCACGGTCCACGGCGAGGTGAAACGACTGACCGAGGCGGGGTTGCTGCGCCGGCGCAACATCGGGCGATCGGCGATGGTGCAGGCAAACCCTGGCAACCGCCTGGTCGAGCCGCTGGCGCAGCTGCTGTTTCTGTCCTGGGGGCCGCTGCAGGTAATCGCCAATGAATTCGCGGAACTGAATGGGGCAGAGCGGGTGCTGATCTTCGGCTCATGGGCTGCGCGCTACCTACAACGGCCCGGCCCGCCGCCCCACGATCTGGACGTGCTTGTCGTCGGCCGGCCCACGCGGGAATCGGTTTATGACGCAGCAGACCGCGCCCAGCAGCGGCTGGCCATGCCCGTCCACCCCGTGATCCGGCCGGCTGAGGCGTGGCGTGATGCCACCGACCCTCTCATCCAGCAGATTCAATCAGGCCCCTTCGTGACGGTCCTCGTGCCAGACGACGCCACCGGCGAGCAGACCCGGGCGGTGAGGGCCATCGATGGCTAGGTGGCAACGAGGCGAAGCCGAAGTGGAGCAGCTCATCCGCAGTCGGGAACTGGAGCCTGTGACAGGCCTGGCCGCCGACGGCGCTCCGCTGCTGGCGCAGGCACAAAAGACGGCAGTCACCGCCGCAGGTCTGGTCCAAGCCGATGCCCACAGCGCGTACGTCCTGGCCTACGACGCTGCCCGGTTCGCCTGCATCGCCCTGCTAGCACAGCAAGGCATGCGCGCCACCACCGACGGCGGTCACTACGCGGTGGAACGGGCGGTGAGGGCACAGTTTGGCGAGGGTTTCCGGCCGTTCGCGGACCTGCGGCGCCGGCGGAACGAGCTGGAATATCCTCGCCTGCCCGCGGACACAGCCACCGCGGACGAAGCCCAGCAGGCCGTCGAGGCGGTCTGCGGGTGAGCCCAAGAGCCGCCATGAGTTGATCTTGTGTTGAGTTTGGGCTGCTCGGAGCCGCTGCCTGGCTGGTGATCGTCTTCCTGGTACGGTCCGCGCGATCCAAGCGGGTGATCTTGCTGGTTCGGGTGGGTGGCGCTGGTGACGCGTCATGGCGGGACGGGGTGACCACGTACCAGCCATCGCGGACGAGTTCGGAGACGACACCCGTGAGTCTGCCGGTTCCACCGACGACCAGCGCGCGCCTCATGATGCGACTTGTGATCGTCTCGGCGCCATGTGGCCACCGCACGCCGCAGGTCAACCGGATGCGGGCCGCAGATTGTTCATGAGCAGGCCAAGGGCGAACTCGAAGCGGTCGTGTCCGGTGCCAGAGATCAGCTCGGCGGCATGGCGTCGAGTCTGCGGGAATTTTTCGGCAGGCAGCGCGGTGAAGCGGTCTAGCAACTCCTCGTGGCTGAGCACCCATTCCTGATCCTGGCGCTGGCGCCGTTGCTGGACCAGCGACTGCTCCAGTGCATAGGCGCTGACGTAGAGGGACAGCGCGTCGCGGGCCCATCCGGCCGTCCTCGGTTCGATGCCGCCCGCGAGCAGGATCGCCAGGATTCCTTCGCCGACCCGCAGCGTTTCCAGGTTGGTCGACACCATGGCCAGCGCGGCGCGCGAGACTCCAGGGTATTTCAGGTACAGGTCGCGGATCTGCGTGTACACCCCGAGCAGCTGCTCGCGCCAGGCAGCCGGGTCCGGCTCGGGGAGCACGACCTCGGCGTAGAGCCTGCTGATCAGTAGATCGGCGATGTCGTCCTTGTTGACGATGTGCGCGTACAGCGACGACGGACCGGTGCCGAGCACGGCGGCGACCCGGCGGATGGTCAGCGCGTCATACCCCTCGGTGGCGACGACTTCCAGGGCGGCGTCGGTGATCCGTTCGACGGTGATCGGCTTCTTGCGTGGTGCCGACGCGGCGGCCTCCGCTGCGGGTTGGGCGTGGCGAGCTGCGCGGCGTTGGCGGGGATCGGCGGACATGCCCGCCACTATAGCTTGACACGATCTAAGTTCGTTAGGTAGAACTTAGATCGTCAGAACGAACTAAGTTCGTATCGATGTCCCGGAGGTGTGTGATGCGAGTTTCCGTTGTCGGAGCCGGTCTGGGAGGTCTGGCTCTCGCGCAGGGTCTGCGTGGTGCCGGGATCGAGGCCGACGTGTTCGAGCGCGACCCGGGGATCGTCGCACGGTTCCAGGGCTACCGGCTCGTGCTGAACCTGATCGGTTTCCAGGCGGTGCGCGACTGCCTGCCGACGCGCTGGCACCCGCTGCTGGACGCGATCGTCATGGACGCCTCCGCCGAGCAGCTGATCCTGGACCCGCAGCTGAACGAGATCGGCAAGCTCGGCGCGGGCCGCACCGGCATGGTGGTCGACCGGCAGGTGCTGCGACACCTGTTGCTGACCGGCCTCACCGTGCACACCGATGCCGCGCTGACCGGCTACGACGTGCTGGCCGACGGCAATGTCCAAGCCCAGTTCGCCCGCCGCGACCCGGCCACCGCCGACCTGCTCGTCGGCGCGGACGGCGTCACCTCCGCGGTCCGCGGGGTGTTGTCGCCGCAGACCACCCCGACTGACACCGGCGTCCGGTTCGTCATCGGCCGCACCCCGCTGACCGACGAGTTCGCCAGCCTGTCCAAGGCCTACGGCTCGCAGATCACGGGCGACGGCGTCAGCCTGCTGCTCGGCGCGATGCGCTTCCGTATCCCGCCGAAGCAGGCCGCCGAGCAACTGGCCCCCGAAGTCACGCTGCCCGACATCGGCGACTACGTGCGCTGGGCCATGATCCTGCCGCCGAACGGCTCGCTGGAGGACCTGACCGCGCAGGACGCTGTGCTGTCCAGGATGGAAGGTTGGCACCCGGAGCTGCGCGTGCTGATCGAGCAGGCCGACCCGGACAACAGCACGCTGCTGTCCATCCGGGTGGTCAAGCCCGGTGAGCGCTGGGCGTCCGGCCCGGTCACGCTGCTCGGCGACGCGATCCACGCCACTTCCCCGACCGGCGGCAACGGCGCGAACACCGCGCTGCGCGATGCCGACCTGCTGCGCCGCTGCCTGATCGAGGCCAACGAAGGCCGCCAGGATCTGCTCAGCGCGGTCGACGACTACGAGCGGCAGATGTTCGAGTACGGCGCCGGGGCCGTGCGCAGCAGTCTCGAGAGGCTGCCCGCCTTCGCCCCCGAAGCGAAACTGTCCTGAGGCCGAAATTCACCTTGTGCGATCGGACCGGACCCGCCCCGGTCGTGGACATACTGATCCCCGCCAGTTGACGACGCGGTCGACTACTGGAGGGCCGGCGACAAGATCGTTCGGCCGTTGGCGGCGCACGGTGGCGCTGCTGTCCTTGCTCGGCGCCCGGTGACTCGTTCGCGGCGGTATCTAAATTAGATCCTTGACACGGCCGTAGACGTTGAAGTCGCACAACATCACGGCCGCCACGTTGTCCGGCTGGGCCGGACGGTCAGGTGAGCATGCGGGCCCCGGCCACCAGTGCAGCAACCGTGATCACTAGCCAGAGCGTGGACCACACGATCCGGGGGACGTGGGTAATGTCACGCAGGGTGGCTGCATCGGCGGCATTGCTGCCGTGGGTGAGAACATGGGCAACACCAGACAAAAGCAATAGCCAGCTAAGGCAATAGGCAGCGCCGTCCTGCAGCTTAGCGCTCCCGTAACGCATAACCAAGACGATGAGCGCACCATTCGCCAGCACTGAGATCACACCGAAAAGGTTGCGCACCCGAAATAGCAGTATAATAAGGAAAAGCAGGGCCAGGCCCAGCACCGCTCCGGTATAGCCTAATGCAACAAGGCCAGCTGCCCCGAGGCCAAACAGGCTCGGGCCCAGATATCCAGCAAAGGAAGTAATGACTCGGCTCAGGCCCCTTTCAGGTCCTAGGGTTGATGTCTCGCCGGTGGCATCGCTATTAAGTTTCACACTGCGGACCTTACGGCCCACGCTCCGCCCAGCAATTGCATGCGCGCCCTCGTGCGCGATCACACCAATATGTTTCACAGCGAACACGATGAGCACGAGCACAACTATCGGCAGGACTACCGGCCTCAGCAATGGGGCAAACTCGTGCGCAAGCTGCTGCTGTGTTGATTCCAGCGAAGTCGCCAGCATTCCGGCCCCCTCACTCGCGGGTCGAGGCCGTGCGGGACGCTCCTAACAGCGAAACACCACTACCAAAACCTGGCAAGGGCCGGCAGGTTGACTCGCATTCCGAACGTAGGCTTTGCATCGGCAGCCCGCGGCCTGGCCGACAGCGCTGGAGTTGTTCCACCTCATACCTCGCCTTCGGGCGGCGGTACCAGCCCGGTCGAGGCCCCGAGCCCAGCTCTCAGCCTGCCGAGAATCCTCGGCTGTCACCGGTCTGGGCATCAACGACAGCACGACAGCCCGTTCAGATGGCCTGATTTTGGCCGTTACCACTGGTCGCGCGCACCGTTCAGGGGTGCTAGCACGAGTTCCCGCTGGTGGCTGGCTACCTTGCTGAAGATTGTTCTGTCCTGCTTTGATCTTCTCGTGGGGCGAGTTGCAGCCGGATCTCACCTCGTCGGGGACGCTTTGCCGTGGCCGGCTCCACCTCCCCGAGCGTGTGACGCGGCCGGGGAGGCGTGCTATCACCGGGTCCGCCGTGCTGGTGGTGCTGACGTCGCGGCAGCGCGAGTCATAGGGGTCTTGCCGTGACCGGCGCAAGGTGTGCGGCTGCCGTCGCGTGGCTCTCGATCACGGTGCTCTCGCTGGCCGGGGCGGTGCTGACGGTCCTGGCGTGGGGCGACCTGAAGACCCAGGACGCGGTGTCGAACCTGAGCGCCGCCCCCGCCGCCGTCTTGTACGCCACCCTCGGTGTGCTGATCGTCCGCCGCGCGGGCAATCTCATCGGCTGGATACTGATCGGCCTCGGGGCTGGCCTGGCCATCATGTCGCTTGCCTCCGCCTATGCGGTGCTGGGCATCACCCATCCCGTCACTCTCCCGGCGCCGGAACTGGTGGGCCTGCTGGCTGAGTGGAGCTTCGTCCCGGTCCTCACCGGGGTTGGCTTCATGCTGCTGCTGTTCCCATCCGGGAGCCTGCCGTCGCCCGGGTGGCGCCCGTTCGCGGGCCTGGGCCTGCTGGCCACCGCGCTGACGATGGCCGGGTTCGTGGTGCGGCCAAGGCTGGTGGCGCTTCCGGCACCCGGCGATACGTCGCTGATGTTCGAGAACCCGCTCGGCATCCGGTCACTGGGACCTGCCCTGTCGACGGTCCTGATCGGGACCCTCGACGGCCTGGCCGTGCTGGGCACCGTGATCCTGGCGGCGGCCTTCGTCTCCCTGGCGGTCCGCTACCGGTCGGGCGGGCGCGATGTGCGGCAGCAGATCAAATGGATCGCGCTGGCGGCAGCCGTGTTGGCCGTCTGCCAGCTCGTGGCGCTGCTGGCGGTCGCGGCCACTGGGGAGGCGTCTAACCCGGTGACGGGCGCTGCCTATGTCGTGATACCGGTCATGGCGCTGTTCGGGATTCCCGCGATCATCACGCTCGCGATCCTGAAGTACGGCCTGTACCAGATCGACGTCATCATCAACCGGGCGGTCCAGTACGGCCTGCTCTCGGCGACGCTCACGGGCGTGTATGCCGGAATCGTGGTGGGCATCGGGACGCTGGCCGGCTATGCCGGCGGGCCTGTGCTCACGATCGCGGCTGCCGTGACGATCGCGGTGCTGTTCCAGCCGGTGCGCCACCGTGCCCGGCTCGTCGCCAACCGCCTCGTCTACGGCGAGCGGGCCACTCCCTACCAGGTGCTCGCCGACTTCGCCGAGGACATGGCCGGGCAGCTGGACTTCGACACGGCACTCGACCGGATGGCGTCGATCCTGGCCGGCGCGACCGGCGCGGTCCGGGTGGAGATCTGGGTCAGGGTCGGGGCGCAGCTGCGCCCGCAGGTGATCTGGCCGCGTGGATCCGCTCTGCCCGCGGCCGTCCCGCTGGTTGACGATGCCGAGCTTCCGGCGTTCGAGCTGGCCACCCGGGCCGTAGCGGTCCGGCACGGCGATGAGCTGCTCGGCGCGATCACCCTCCAGAAACCAAGGAACGAGCCGGTGTCGGCCGCCGAGGACAAGCTGCTGGCGCACCTGGCGTCGCAGGCGGGCCTTGTCCTGCGCAACGTCCGGCTCACCGCCGAGCTGCAGGCCACGATCGATGACCTGCGGGCGTCGCGGCTTCGGCTGGTGCGGGCGCAGGATGAAGAGCGGCAGCGGATCGAGCGCAACCTGCACGACGGCGCCCAGCAGCAACTCGTCGCGCTCATGGTTCAGCTCAGCCTGCTGGAGGATTCGGCTGGGGACCCCGGCGAGGTCAGGCAGGTGACAGGCCAGCTCCGGGCCGGGCTGCGCGCAGCAATCGATGACCTTAGGGCGCTGGCCCGCGGTATCTACCCGCCGCTGCTCGCCGACCAGGGCCTTGGGCCAGCCCTGCGAGCGCAGGCCGGCCGGGCTCCGCTGCCCGTCCAGGTCGAGACCGACGGCATCGGGCGCTACCCGCGGGACGCCGAGGCCGCCGTGTACTTCTGCATCCTGGAAGCCCTGCAGAACACCGCGAAATACGCCCGCGCGTCCCAGACGACCGTAGCCCTGTCTTGCCCGGGCAGCCATCTCGAGTTCACCGTCAGCGACGACGGGACCGGCTTCGACACCGCGACGGCCAGCCATGGCACCGGCCTGCAGGGCATGGCCGACCGGCTCGCTGCGGCTGGCGGCACCCTCCGCATCAGCTCCGCGCCCGGGCTCGGCACTACCATCAGCGGCAGGCTGCCCGTATCCGGGCTAGCCGCGACAGAGCGCTAGCGGCGTGGCCGGCCTTATCGCCCGGGTGATAAGGCGTGACAGCAACGGCAGCAGCCAACGCCTGGCACCAACGGTCGACGGCACCGCGCCACGCTGAGCGGCCGGGGAGGTCTCATGCCAGCACGATCGGGCTGGGAGCTGACGCCGCGGCAGAGTGTCGAGATGGAGTGCGCACGCCAGGGCGAATCCGCGGTGGTGACCGGCTGCGTCGCGCTGCTGCGCAGGCAGGACGTGGATGACGGCCTGCTGTTCGTGCTCGGCGGCCCGATGGCCTCCATCGTGATCCACGACAGCCCCCGGCAGCGCAACCAGTACTGGCGCCGCGTCTGGGGGGCGCGCGGCCTGCTGTACGCCTGGATGCCCGAGGCGGCCGGTGCGATCATTGCCGCCCTGTCGGACGAGCACTGGCGGGTGCGCGAGATGGCCGCGAAGGTCATCGCGAAGCGCAAGATCGGCGACGCGCTGCACGAGGTCATGACCTTGCGCGAAGATCCTGTGCCGCGCGTGCGGGCCGCGGCCGAGCGCGCGGCCGTCGTGCTGACCGCCGCCGGGAACTGACCTGATCTCCGCCCTCGGGCTGCGTCATAATGCGAACAGAGCAGGCTTCCGATGGGGGGTCCGATGGACGACCTCAATGATCCGAGAATCTCGGCATACAAGCCCCAGCGGCGGCTGCTCCTGCCAGCGCCGCCGGGATACCGGCGGAAGCGGAGCAAGGCCCAGCGCAAGCGGAAAGCACTGGCTGATGCGCGCGCAGCCCGGCTGCACCTGGCCGGCTTGACCAATGCCGCGGTGATCGTCATGGGCCTGGCCGCCGCTGCAATGGCCGGCGTGCTCGTGGCGGTGATGATCAGCCACCATTAGCCCTGCGGCCATCGAGCCCCGTAGGGGACCGCCAGGGCGCCATACCTCTCGTCCGGGAATCCGCACCAGGAGCAGCCAAGCACGGGCCGCCGACAAGCCCGGTTCCGGCGGCGGCCACGCCCGTTCTGCCCGCCGGACCGGCGAGGGCTACCGGGGCGCTGGCATTGGCTACGCTGCTGCCCGTTACGTTCGTGGTTGAGGTAGCGCCGAGCCAGGTGGGCGGACAGTGGCGGGGTTTGCGCGTTTCCTGCTCAGGCGGCTGCTGGGGATCGTCGTTGTCGTCTGGGCCGCTACGGTGGCTGTTTTCGTGCTGCTGCGGGTGGGGGTGCCCAGTCCCAGCCTGGAGGCGCAGATCAGCCAGCAGCTCGGCGCTGGCCAGCCGGCCAGCTGGCAGTACGTCCACTATCTGCAGCGGTTGCTGCATGGCAACCTCGGCCAGTCGCTGACGGTGGGAGTTTCGGTGGACAGTATCTTGCGCAACGCGCTGCCGCCGACCCTGTCGCTGATGATCGGCGGGGCGGTGCTGTGGCTGACCGCCGGGGTGCTGGCGGGCACGGTGAGTGCGCTGCGGCCGGGCTCGTGGGCCGACCGGATCGCCACCGGCGGCGTGCTGACGGGGCTGAGTGTCCCGACGTTCTTGCTGGCGTTGCTGCTGCTGTGGCTGAGCTCGCGGCTGGGCGAGGCGCGGAATCTCTGGTTTCAGCCCGGCTATGTGCCGATCAGCCAGAGCCCGGGCCAGTGGCTGGGCCGGATGATCCTGCCCTGGATCGCGGTCGCCGCGGGCCAGGCGGGAGTGACCGCCAGGCTGGTCCGGGCGGGCATTTTGGAGGTGCTGGGCGAGGACTACGTCCGGACCGCCCGGGGCAAGGGCCTGGCCGAGCGCCGGATCGTCTGGTTTCACGTGCTCCGGGCGGCGATCCTGCCGGTCGTGTCGAGCATCAGCGTCGGTTTCGCGGCGATACTCGGGGCTGCGGCCATCGTCGACCAGGTGTTCGCGCTCGGCGGGCTCGGGCAGGCGTTCCTGGTGGCTGCCAAAACCGGCGACCTGATGGTCGTCATGGGCACCACCATCGCCGTAGTGGTACTGATCGTCATCGTCAACCTGATCACCGACGTCTGCTATGTGCTGCTCGACCCGCGGGTACGGCTCACCTGACAAACAGCGGTGCTGCCCGCGGTCCGGGCAGGCAGCTTCCGCCGGGCGGTCACGGTCAGCGGCATACCGCCGAAGCACAGCGAAGGCGCCTGCCACGCCCGGCCTTGCCGGTTCGCGGGCACTGCGCCGGTGGCGCCCTCGCGGCCGGGACGGCTCCGGCCAGCGGGTGACCGCGGCCCGGCGTCAGCGCGCGCCCAGCGACCCGGGTGCTGGAGGACGGGGGAGGGGGGCGTCGTTCAGCTGCTGGTCAATGTCGACGAGAATGGCGTCGTCTTCGATCTTGCATGCGTAGACCGGGATGGGGCCGCAGGCGAACACGCCGACGGCCTCGCCGGTGGTCAGGTTGTAGCGCGATGCGTGGGCGGCGCAGACCAGCGTGTCATCCTCCTGGAGGGTGCCCTCGTGCAGGGGTTGCTGCTGGTGGGTGCAGGTGTTGTGGATCGCCCTGACGTCGTCATCATCGAGGCGGATGAGGCAGACCGGTTCGCGCAGTTCGTCAACGAGCATGGTGTCGCCGACCTCCAGGTCGTCGAGGTTCGCGACGATGACGAACGTCATGGCTGTGTCCTTTCGGTTGCGGGCCGCCGGGGTGCGGGCTGGCTGCCGCGCACTTCGATCCAGCCGTTACGGATCCGGGTACGCAGCACGGGCTGCGGCTGGCTGGCCGGGCCGCGGCTGACGGAGCCGTCGGTGAGGGCGAAGCGGGACCCGTGCAGCGGGCATGTCACGGTCAGGTCTGCGACTGGGCCGCGGCTGAGCAGGCCGCCTGCGTGGCTGCAGATGTTGTCGAGGGCATACAGGCTGCCGCGGTGGCGGTAGAGCAGGATCTGCCGGCCCTCGGCCTCGACGGCGGTTGGCGAGTCGTCAGGCAGGTCGGCCTCTGGCAGCGCGCGGGCCCACCGCCGCGGGCCGACGGCCCACCCCGTCCGGTTGACCATCGCGCCCTTGGTGAACACGAGATGACCGCCGAGGTAGCCGGCCGCGGCCGTGACCGTGAGGCTGGCCGCCCCCAAAGCACGTGCCGTGCTCCGGTGGCCGGTCATCCGGGTCCCCAGTGACGCACCTTGCAGCCCAAGGGCCACCGTGTTGAGGAGCCCGTGGAAGAGGCCGACACGGCGGTCCTGCTCGCTGCTGACGGTCCAGTCGCCGAGCCCGGTCAGGGCGGTGGCGCATGCGGCGAGGATGCCGGCCGCGCTGAGCACCCCCGCCGCGTCGAGTCCGTCCGGGGGAGCGGGGCTGCGGTCGGTGATGTCCAGCACGGTGACGCCCGCCCATAGCCCGATGGGCAGGTCGCTCAGTGCTGGGTGCAGTGGGTGGCCGGCCCACCGGCCGCCATGCAGCAGCTCAAGGGCCAGGTTGTCCTGGTGCCGTTCGCGGAACGGCACCAGCGCGGCGGTCAGCCAGTCGTTCACTGTGCGGAGCCAGCCCAGCTGGTCGACCCAGGCCACGAGGTCGCCGTGCCAGGTGACCAGCAGGGTGGCGCCGGACGGGGCGGCCATGGCCGGCCCGGCCTGCCCGGTGGCCGCTGACGATGCACCGTCCGTCCCGCCCACAGCTCCTCGTTCCGGTTTCCGGGCCGATGCCCCGCTTCGATCCTCGCATAGCGGCAACCCGCTCCCGTCTCACATAGTGACAAGCCCCCAGCGGCATCCGTGCTGGGCGGTAACGTGCCGTGATCTGCGACCATGAGCGTGGTCCGCTTGGGCCGGTCCGCCGCTACCGCCGTCCAGCGAGGAGCCTGCGTGGAGCGAGCTGAGTCCGCGGTTCTCATCGATACCGATCGTGTCCGGGTCACCGCATGGACGTTCGCCCCGGGCCAGGCGACCGGCATGCACCGGCATGAGTTCGACTACGTGGTCGTGCCCGTCAGCGGCGGGACCTTCACCGTCACCGCGGCGGACGGAACGACACAACTGAGCCAGCATGCCGGGCAGGCGTACGCGCGCCAGGCCGGCATCGAGCATGATGTCGCGAACAGCGGGCAGCAGGACGCGATGTTCGTCGAGGTCGAGCTCAAGACGTGAGTTCACCAGCCATTACCCGCGGCATGGGTGATCGCGCCGATGTCCGCCATCGCTCAGCCGTCTAACGGCTCCGGGCAGGTGCTCAGATCCGCGGCAGTGGTGTACGGCTTGTCACACAAAGCCGGTTGAAGGTGTTGATGACGGTAATCGCCCAGGCGAGGACGGTGTATTCCTCCGCCGGCCTGGATGACGTCAGGCTCCCGCGACACTCACCAGCGCTGTCGCCTTCCAGAACCCGTCGGGGATCGACTGGGCGATCCGTTCCGCGTGCTCTGGGTCGGTGGCCGCCAGTTCCGTGGCGACGTCGGCCAGGGCCCGGCTCGTGCACGACGTGTCGGTGATCCACCGGGCGATGGCTTCGGCGCGGACCGGGTCGGTGGCGGCCAGCGCCCGCGCCACGTCGGCGAGGGCGTTGGCCCGCATCCGCCCTTCGCCGATGGCCTGGGCGGCGCGTTCCGCCCCCGCGATGAGCCGGGCGCGGTCCGGGTCGGTGGCTGCCAGCTTCTCCGCGATGCTGGCGAGGGCGCTGGCCTTCAGGAACTCGTCGGTGATGGCCTGGGCGGCGCGTTCGGCATCGGCGATGAGGCGGGCGGCGTGGTCCGGGTCGGTGGCTGCCAGCTTCTCCGCGACGTCGGCGAGGGCCCGCGGCTTCACGTACCCGTTGGTGATGGCCTGGGCGGCGCGTTCGGCGTCGGCGATGAGCCGGGCGCGGGCCGGGTCGGCGGGCGCCAGTTTTCCCGCGATGGTGGCGAGCGCGCTGGCCTTGGAGTCCCCGTCGTCGATGGACTGGGCGATGAGCCGGGCGCGGTCCGGGTCGGTGGCCGCCAGCTGTCCCGCGATGGTGGCGAGCGAGATGGCCCGTGACTCCTCGTCGGTGACCGACTGGGCGATGAGTTCCGCGCGGTCCGGGTCGGTGGCCACCAGTGCCTCCGCAACCCATGCGAGCGCTCTGGCCTGCACGTACCCCGCGCTGAGGGACTGAGCGGTGCGCTCCGCGTCGTCGATCAGCTGGGCGGCGCGGCCCGGGTCGGTGGCCGCCAGCGCCCTCGCGATCGCGGCGAGCGCGCCAGCCGAGTCCGCATCGGCGATGGACCGGGCGGTGCGCTCCGCGTCGTCGATCAGCTGGGCGGCGCGGTCCGGGTCGGTGGCCGCCAGTTTTCCGGCGATGACGGCGAGCGTCCTGGCCCTCGGCCCGTCGTCGGCGATGGACCGGGCGGCTTGCTCCGCCTCGGCCAGGATGCGGCTGACGCGGGGGAGAGCAGCGGCAGCGGCGCCGGCCTCCGCTGGCGCCGGGGCCTGGCCAGGGGTGCCGGGCGCCGCCGTGGCGCCGGTCCCGGGCGCCGCGGCCAGCACCTGCTGGATCGCCTGCAGCAGCCGCTCCGCGTCGTACTGGTACCGGCTGTAGCTCAGCTCCAGCGCATTGAGCCGCGCCAGCTTGCGCAGCCCAGCGGGCAGCTGCTGCTGCCGGGGCGGCCTGGCGCCATCGACCAGCACCGGGATCACCCGCACCCCGCGTTTCAGCGCCGTCCCGACCTCGAACCGCACAAAGTCGTCCGGGTCATCGAGCCGGCGCCGTCCCCCGTCGTCGGCCAGTGTCGCCCACTGACGCCCGATCAAAGCCACCAGCACGGCGCACGAGTCCAGCGCCTCGGTGATGACCTGCGCGAAATCCACGCCCGGATCGATGGAGTCCAGGTCCATGAACACCTGTGCGTCCGGGAAACGCTCACCCAGCTGGTACTGCAGCAGGCGGGCATAGGGCGCGGCGTCCTCACGCCGGTAGCTGAGGAAGATCCCCCGCAATGAGAGGCCGGGCATGTCCCACCTCCCCACCAAGCCACCATTGTAGGAGGTCGCACGGCGGCGGGTGGTAGGCGTCACCGGCGCAGTCCCAGGTGAGGCGGCACCCGCCCACGCCCGCCTTCCGCATCCGGCGGCGGGCGGCCATGGTCACGCGGGATGAGCCGAGGCGGCTGGCGGTGCGGTGGCCTTACGGCCGCGGAGGCGCGCCGCCGCGGCGCTCGCGGCGGGGCCAGTCCCTGGCCTCGGGTGGACAGGCTACTTAGGTTTGCCTTACCTTAGTCCGCGTGTCATGGGCTGATGCTGTTCCGAACTTCCTGATCGGGCTGCGCGAGGGCCTGGAAGCGGGCCTGGTGGTGAGCATCCTGCTGGCCGCGCTGCGCAAGACCGCGTCCACCGGCACGGCCGGGGGCCGCCGGATCTCGCCGGCACCGGTCTGGCTGGGTGTGCTGGGCGCGGTGATGGTGGCGGGCAGCTTCGCGGCGGTGCTGACCTTCTCGACCAGCGAGCTGCCTGGCCGGGCGCAGGAGGCGGCCGAGGGACTGCTGAGCGTGCTCGCGGTGGGCCTGGTCACCGGCATGGTGTTCTGGATGCGCCGCACCGCGGCCGGCCTGTCGGCCCAGCTGCGCGGCGAGGTGGAGCGCGCGGTGGTGGTCGGCGCGGGCGCGCTGACGGTCACCGCCTTCCTCGCGGTCGGCCGGGAGGGCCTGGAGACGACCCTGTTCCTGTGGACGGCGGTGCGCGCGTCGGGGGCCACGGTCGCGCCGCTGGCGGGCGCCGCGCTCGGCCTGGCTGCCGCGGTGGCGTTGTGCTGGCTGCTGTACCGGCAGGCGGTGCGGCTGAACGTCGGGGTGTTCTTCAGCCGGACCGCGATCGCGCTGATCGTGATCGCGGCCGGCGTGCTGGCGCACGGCCTGGGTGACCTGCAGGAGGCCGGCCTGCTGCCGGGGCAGCGCTGGATCGCCTTCGACCTGACCTCGCACGTGGACCCGAACTCGTGGTGGATCTCGGTCATCAGCGGGGCCACCGAGCTGTCGCCACGGATGACGGTGCTGCAGGTGGTCGCCTGGGTCGTCTACCTCGCCGTGGTCATCCCGGCGTTCGTGCGCGCGGGACGGCCGGCGGGCGCGGCTGCGGCGGGTGCGGCTGCGGCGGCTGCGGCACCGGTGCGGGCCAGGGCAGCCGGGCGGAACTGGGCGGCACCGGCCCAGTGGGAGCGGCTGGCCGCGCGCCGGCCGTGGGCCGTGGCCGGGGTGCTGGTCCTGGTCCCGGCGCTGGCGGCGGCGGCGACGATCGCGGTGCTGCCGCCGGCCAGCGCGGCGGTCACCACAGCGGTGACGGTGACCCGCACCAGCTGCGCGGCGGACTGGACCTCTGCCCGCGCGGGAACCCAGACGTTCGCGGTGGCCAACAGGTCGGCCCTGCCCGGTGAGATCAACATCGACAACGCCGCCGGCGGGGTGGTCGCCGAGATCGAGACCATCGGCCCGGCGACCACCGCCGGGATGACCGCCACCCTCGGCAGCGGCTCCTACACGTTCAGGTGCTACCTGTCCGGGCAGCCGGTGACGAGTTCTGAGCCGGTGCAGGTCACCGCGAACGCCGGGGTGCGCGCCCCGGCAGCGGTGAAACCGGTGACCGTGGCGGAGCTGGCCGGGCCGAACAAGGCCTACCAGGCCTACGCCGCACGCCAGCTGGCGGCCCTGGCCAGCGCGGTCGCCACGATCCGGGCGGACCTGCGCCGCGGCGATCTGGCCGCGGCACGGACGGCCTGGCTGGCCGCGCAGATGGACTGGGAGCGGGTGGGCGCGTCCTACGACAGCTTCGGCACCGCGGGCATCGCGGTGGACGGCCTGCCCGACGGCCTGCCCGGTGGCGTCCGCGACCGGAGCTTCACCGGGCTGCACCGGCTCGAGCACGGGCTGTGGCACGGCCAGGGCAGCGCCTCGCTGCTGCCGGTGGTGGACAGGCTGGCCCGCGACGTCGCCGCCGTGCGCAAGAACCTGACCTCCGGCGACATCGCCGGCGACCCCACGAACCTGCCGCTGCGCGCACACGAGATCGTCGAGGACGCGCTGCGCGATCACCTGTCCGGGATCGACGACCAGGGCAGCGGCGCCGCCTACCCCGAGACCTATGCCGACCTGCAGGCGACCCGGGCCGTGCTGGGAGAGCTGTCCCCGCTCATCGCCGCGCGGGCGCCGAAGCTGCTGCCCACCGCCCGGGCCCAGCTGGACGCGCTGCAGCAGGCCCTGCTGGCGGCCCGGGCCGACGGGCGGTGGGAACGGCTCAGCGCCACCTCGCTGGCCGCCCGCCAGCGGGTGGACGCGGCGGCCGGTGCCCTGCTGCAGACCCTGTCATCCGTTCCTGACCTGCTCGAAATCCCGCCCACCCACTGACCGGCCACCGGAGAAGGGCAGCATCCATGCGCGAGCAGCGCAAGCGAGTCCGGCCATGAACGTCAGCCGCCGCAACTTCCTCAAGGGCGCCGCCGCCGGCACCGCCGGCACCGCGCTGACCGCCGGGGTGCTGGGCGGCGGCGCCCGGGCCGACGGCAGCACCGCGCACACCGCGTCCGCGGCGGCCTCCTACCCGTTCCACGGGCCCCACCAGGCCGGGGTGCTGACACCGGGCCCGGCGGGCAAGCAGGCCTTCGCCTGCTTCGCCGCCTTCGACCTCACGGCCGGC
>DATIYI010000348.1:0-4521 GCA_035517695.1 Streptosporangiaceae bacterium | reverse complement strand
GTTCGCGGGCACGCCACCGGCGGCGGTGCCTGCGCTTGACGCGCTGCTTGGCTCGCGGCACGAGGTGGCCGCGGTGGTCACAAGGCCCGACGCCCCCGCCGGGCGCGGCACTTCTGCTACCGGCAGGCGGATCACGCCGAGCCCGGTCGCCGCACGAGCGCGCGAGGCCGGTCTTGAGGTGCTCACCCCCGTGAAGCCGCGCGACCCGGCCTTCCTCGACAGGCTCAGGCAGATCGGCCCTGACTGCTGTCCCGTCGTCGCATACGGTGCGCTGCTGCCCAGAGCGGCGCTGGACATCCCGGCCAGCGGCTGGGTGAATCTGCACTTTTCGCTTCTGCCCGCCTGGCGTGGCGCGGCGCCGGTGCAGCACGCGATCCTGCACGGGGACGACATTACCGGCGCGACCACGTTCCTGCTCGTTGAGGAACTCGACGCGGGGCCGGTGTTCGGGGTGGTAACCGAGCAGGTCCGGCCGGCGGACACAGCGGGCGATCTGCTGGCCCGGCTCGCCGTGGGCGGCGCGGACCTGCTCGTGGCCACCCTGGACGGGATCGAGTCCGGCGAGGTCGTCGCTCGCCCACAGCCAGCCGCAGGGGTCAGCCTCGCACCCAAGATCACCTCAGTGGATACCCAGGTGGGCTGGGCACGCAGCGCGCGGGCGGTGGACAGGCTCATCCGGGCCGCCACCCCAAATCCGGGCGCGTGGACAGTATGTGGCGGCACGCGCGTCAAGCTCGGCCCGGTCGCCGTCGCGTCTGCGGAGCTCACCAGGCTGGCGCCCGGTGAACTGCGCGTCACACGGGACGACGTGCTCGCCGGTACCGGCACCGAGCCCGTCATGCTCGGCGAGGTACGGCCGGAGGGCAAGCGGGCGATGCGTGCCATCGAGTGGGCACGCGGGCTGCGGCTTTCCGGTGGCGAGCGGCTCGGCTGACGTGAACGGACCTGGAACGAGGCGCCGGGCCGACCCCGCGCGGCGTACGGCGTACGACGTGCTGCGCGCGGTGGCGCAGCGAGATGCCTACGCCAACCTGCTGCTTCCTGCCTTGCTTGCCGAGCGTGGTTTGGCAGGCCGCGACGCCGCGCTCGCCACCGAACTGACCTACGGGACGCTGCGTGGCCAGGGAAGCTATGACGCGGTGCTTGACGTCTGCTCGGACCGGCCGGTCGGCAGGATGGACCCGGCCGTGCGTGAGGTGCTGCGCCTGGGGGCGCACCAGTTGCTCGCCACCAGGATCCCGCCGCACGCCGCCGTCGCGGCCAGTGTTGACCTGGCCAAGGACGTGGCAGGTGCGCGGCCGGCCGGTTTCGTGAACGCGGTTTTGCGCCAGGTCGCGACCCGAGGCCTTGCCGACTGGCTGGCGATCGTTGCGCCCGAGCCCGCCGACGACCCAGTCGGGCATCTTGCTGTCATGCACAGCCACCCCCGATGGGTTGTCGCGGCGCTGTCCGACGCGCTCGGCGAGCAGGCGGATGGTCCCCTCACGGAAACGGAGGAACTGCTCGCGGCGGACAACAGCCGCCCGGGGGTTACTCTGCTCGCCAAGCCGGGCCGGATGGTGCCCGGCGAACTCCTCGCGGCAGGCGCGACACCGGCGCGGTGGTCGCCGTACGGTGCTTACCTGAGGGAAGGAAACCCGGCGGACGTTCCGGCCGTGGCCGACGGCAGGGCCGCGGTACAGGACGAGGCCAGCCAACTGGCGGCGGTCGCGCTCGCGCGTGTTCCTGTCGCTGGGCAGGACCGGCTGTGGCTCGACATGTGCTCGGGACCTGGTGGCAAGGCCAGCTTGCTCTTCGGGATCGCGGTCGGCCGGGGCGCCCGGCTGCTTGCGGCGGATCTGCAGCCACACCGCGCGGCCCTGACCAGGGCCGCGATGGGGGGCAGAACCACGGGCAGAACCACGGGCGGGGCCGCCGCGCGGGGGGTGGCGGGCGCGGGCGGCGCGGGGCGGATCGTGGTGGCTGATGGAACCTCGCCGCCGTGGCGGCACGGCACCTTCGACCGGGTGCTCGCCGACGTTCCCTGCTCGGGGCTCGGTGCGCTGCGCCGTCGCCCCGAGGCGCGCTGGCGGCGCAGGCCACGGGACGTAGCGGGGTTCGGCCCGCTGCAGCGCCGGCTGCTCGCGACCGCCCTCGCCTCGGTCCGGCCGGGCGGGGTGGTCGCCTACGTGACGTGCTCGCCGCATCTCGACGAGACCGGTCGAGTGGTCGGCGACGTCATCGCCGCTATGGCCGCCACGGTGGGTGTCAGCGTGCTCGACGCGCCCGCGGTGCTGGCCGGCGTGCCTGCTGTCGGCGCGCCCGGGCTGGCCGCCGAGGGGCTGCGCTGCCCGCCTGACGAGGCTGGCCTGACAGGTGCGACCGATCTTGGACCTGGCGCTCTTCGGCCTGCCGGTCCTGGTCGTGGTGCTCCGGGTCTTGTTGCTCATGGTCCTGCAGCTTCCGGACATTCCGCTCCTCGCGCTGGCGTTCCTGGTGGCTATGCGCAGTTCTGGCCGCACAGGCACGGAACCGACGCGATCTTTCTCGCCCTGCTACGCCGTGACACGTGAGCGCCGCATATTCCTGCGGCACTGTTGCACCAGTTCGTCGCGATTGTCGCCCGCGGTTACCCCGGCGCCCGTGATCGTGGTACCTAACCCGCGCATTGGTCATTGCAAGTCCTTCGAGACAGCCGCCATGACCAATGCCGTCGCCAAGATTGCCAGCGGGACCAGTGCGGCGATAGCTGGGTCGAGCCGGCGCACGACGATGGCAAGCACCGCGCCGGTGCCCAGTGCCAGCAGGGCAGCGGCCTGCGACATGGCGTGCCTCGGCGGCCGGCCCGCCGCCGCGAGGCTGCCCATCAGCGAGGTGAGCGTCCCCGTGACGTAGGTGGTTGCCACCCCGGTTACGGTGAGCCGGGTCGCGGTGGCGCTCTGGATTCCCATCGCGACAGCCGACAAGCAGATGAGGACGAGCAGCGTGCTGCCTGCCGGGTGCCCCGCGGCGGCGAGCCATAGGGCGAAGAAAGCCGTAACAATGAGGAGTTCGAGCGCGAACGCGATACGGACATTGGTCCGCATGCATCGCGCGACAGGCGCTGCCGGGTGGGCAAGCTGGTAGCCGGCCAGCAGCCCGGCCGTGAAGCTGGCGAACGCGATTCCAGAACGCCAGCTCTCCGCGCCAAGTCCCTGCCCGGCGGCGATGCCGAGCAGGACGATGTTGCCTGTCATGTTCGCGGTGAACACCCGCCCGAGCGAGGTGAAGCTCAAGGCGTCGACCGCACCCGCGACCGCGGTAAGCACCACCGCAAGCGCGGCGCGTTCGCGGGAGAATCCCTTGTCAGGTGTCGTCGTGGCCATCGTCCGGAGATCCTCTCAGAGCGGCCGCCGCTGCTTCAGGTCGGCTGCCCGCGGCGGCGGGACGCGCCCCAGCACGCCTCGGCCTGGCGGCGGTGCTGGCCAGGGGGCCTGGCCCATCGCCTTTAGAATGCAGGTGATGGGCGTTCAAATGTCACCGAGCATCTTGTCCGCGGATTTCGCCAGGCTTGCCGAGGAAGCGCAGGCGGTGGCAGGAGTTGCGGACTGGCTGCATGTCGACGTTATGGACAATCACTTTGTGCCCAATCTCACCATCGGGCTGCCGGTAGTGGAGTCGCTGCTGAAGCACACCAGCCTCCCCATGGACTGCCACCTTATGATCGACGAACCGGATCGCTGGGCGCCCGCCTACGCGGAGGCAGGGGCCCGCAACGTGACGATTCACGCGGAAGCATCACAGTCGCCGATCAGGACACTGCGGATGATTCGCGCCGCAGGCGCGCGCGCCGGGCTCGCGATCAACCCCTCGACGCCGGTGGAGTCATACGCGGATTTGCTGCCGGTGATGGACATGCTGCTCGTGATGACGGTAGAGCCCGGTTTCGGCGGCCAGCCGTTCCTCGACATCGTGCTGCCCAAGGTGCGCCGCACCCGTGAGCTTTTGGCGGGGCGTGAGGAAGCGGTATGGCTGCAGGTCGACGGCGGCGTTAGCGCGGAGACGATCGAGCGCTGCGCCGAGGCTGGAGCGGACGTGTTCGTGGCGGGCAATGCCGTATATTCGGCTGACGACCCGGCGCGTGCGGTCCAGGCACTTCGCGCCCAGGCAGAGCATGCCACCGCGCACGCCGCCTGGGCAGCCAGCCGCCGCGCCACCTAGGGAGTACGCCCTAGCGCGAGTTCCCCCTTAGTTTGATCTTGGATTTGGCCGCGGCCTGAGCCGCGGTCAGGTTCACTGGGGTGATCAGTGGTTATGGCGTGTCGGTGATCGACATGGTCCGGCCGACAGTGTGTTGCCTAAAGGTGTGGCGTCCATCGCCGGGAAGAAGATCAGCGGGAAGACGTACTACTACCTGGTGGAGTCCGCCCGGGTCGGCGGCAGGCCGCGGATCGTCTCGCGGCAGTACCTGGGCCCTGCCGATGAGGTCACCGCCCGGCTGGCCGGGTCAGCGGCTGGCGAGCCGGACCGCAGCCGCCACCTGGCGTTCGGGGACCTGGCCGC
>DATIYI010000347.1:0-6155 GCA_035517695.1 Streptosporangiaceae bacterium | reverse complement strand
GGTGACGGCGAGTTCGTCGCGGACCTTGAAGACGCCGCCGGCCATCCAGGCGGCGCTGACCGCAGCGTTGTGCTCGGCCCAGGTGCGGACGTGCCCGCTCAGTGTCACCGTGTTGCCGCTGGTGTCCACGGAGACGTCGCTATTGTCGGCGATGAGCGCGTTGCGGTCCAGCGCGTGCCGGACGAGCAAGGTGACGTCAAGGGGGTCGGCGTCGTAGCTCAGGTCGATGTCGTCTTTGATGTTGCGGACGCCGGTCAGGGCGGCGACGGCCAGTTCGGCCGCCTCGCGCTGCCTGCCGTACTTCACCGTGCCGGTCAGGGTCAGGTTGCCGTCCCGGGCGGTGGCCTCGACGCCGTCCGGCACGGTGACGTTCAAGCTCAGCGCGTTGTTGGCGGCGGTGGTGAGCATGGCGTCGTCGCGGTAGTCGGCGTCGGGCAGCACGACCTGCAGGTGGTTGTGCACGTTCTTGACGCCGGCCACGCGCTGCGCGGCGGCGGCGGCCTCCAGGTACTGCGGGTAGCTCGAAACCGTGCCGTTCAGCACCACGTCGCCGTTCATGTTGACGACATGAATGTCGGCGTCGTCGACGAGCGGGTCGAACTCGAGCTCCGCGTTGACTGCGTCACGGATATCTCTTTTCTTGCCCATTTCTGGTTCGCCCTTTCCCGTGCGGGTGCGGCGGATCTGCCGCTGGTCAAAGTCCATACGGTGATCTGGCGGCGGTAAAGGCGACAGCGGCTCTCGTGATATTGGCCGCCGCTATAGGGTGAGGCCGGCGGCCAACACGCGAAGCCGAGGTCCGGCGGCCGGTGCTCAGCGTCACCCGGGACGATATCCACGGCGCGAGGTCAGGACTTGCCCCCGGTCCACTGCGGGCCGACTCTGGACCAGGCCGTCTCCCAGGCGGTGAGGCGGCGTCTGCTCAGGAACCCCAGGGTGAGCCGCAAGACAGTCAGCAATGCAAACGCCATGAGGGCCAGGGTCACCACTGCCACCAGGACCTCACTGGTGCGGGCCGATGCGCGAGCGTTCCCCGACCGGGATCTGGCCCACGCCTGGTCGGCTTCGCTGACCCTGGACAGGCCGACGGCGAAGGGAACCGGCTTGACCTGGACACGATGTGCCGGCGCCTGCACCCGCGCCCCGCTGATCCCGGCGTGGTAGGCCCAGTGTCCCGCTCCGAGGGCCGCCGGCGGGCCGGCAATCAGGAAGATCGCGAGCAGGCCGACCCGGATCCAGGCCTCGGCCCGGTCACTGGCCCGACGCAGCGGATTGCCGTCCAGCCCGAGAACCCGGGCCAGCCGCCCCGTCCCGCGCCGCTGGCCAGGTATCGCTCGCACCATGTCACCACCTCGCTCTTAAAACGCCTGGCCATCGGTGCCGGCCGGGGCCGACGGACGACCCGGGCGCCTCGTACCGGTACTACTGCACCGAAGCCGCTGCGCGCCAGAAGCCCACAGCTATCGCGCTATTGGTGCCAGCGGGCGCCTACGCCGGCAAGAGGCCGGCCCGGGCGCCCGCTCTCCGGACTGGGGCTCTCAGGCTGCTTTCTTCAGCGCTGACAGCGGCTGGACGGACTTGCCCAGCTGACGGACCTGGACGCCCGCCGCGATCTGCGAGAACCCGTAAATCAGGCTGTACAGGCCGAACAGCAGCGCCAGGGTGACCGCACCTACGCCGGGACGGGCGAACAGGAGGATACCGAAGGCGACAGACACCAGCCCGGAGACGATGAACATCGCGCGGGTACCTGCGGTCTCCCCGCTGCCGAACCCGGCGAAGATCTCGACGAACCCGCCGACCAGCGCCCAGGCAGCCACGACGATGACCAGGACGTAGGCGGTGGGCTCGGGCCAGACCAAGGCGACCACGCCGGCCGCCAGGCCGATCAGCGCGAGCAGCAGGTGACCGAATACCGGTCCGGCGCTACGGCTGCTGAAGGCGCGCGCGGCCTGCAGCCCCGCGCCTATGAATGCGTAGATCGCGAACAGGATGACCAGCGCCAGAATCGTGACGCCCGGCCAGGCGATCGCGATGATCCCGACGATGACGGCGAGGACGCCGAGCAGGATCAATGAGGTGGACGTGGACTTGAACATGAAAGGCATTCCTTCCGTCGGCTCAGTCGCACCACGCCGATCTCGGAAGTCCGTGGTGCCTGTCGACATCAGGAGATGCGAAGGGTGCCATCGTCCGCCAACATCTGCCGGCTATGGGCATATAGCAGCGGGCTAGGTACCGCACACGCAGGTGCCCGGGGCGGTTCGAGCAGGACGGATCGCCCCCATGGGCAGTAACGCCCCAGCCGGCGCCGCGACTTCCTCGAAAGTGTGGCCGACCGCGAGCCTGGTAGCGTCGAGCCCGCGGTAGCGGAGGTTGTCGGCGGTGATCTCGGTGATGGCCGACTTGACCGTGATATCCGCGACGCCAGCCGTGCGCCTCGGGCGGCCGCGCCGGGCCAGTCGCTCGACATCGGCCGGGTCGAAGAGGCAACCCCGTCCGTCCGCAGATTTACTGCGGCCGAGCACGCCGCGGCTGACGTAGGCATACAGGGTCGCGGGCTTGATGCCGAGGCGCTGAGCAGCTTGCGCGGCAGTCAGGAAGTCAGTCGTGCCCAAGTTATCACGATGGTACCAATATTGAGTTTTATCAATATTGACCGGAACGTCCGGGCTGTCAAGTCCGGGCGGTGGACGGCTGAACCGCACGGCCACGGCAGCCATGTCAAAGGTGACCATACGGCGACCTGACACAACTTCGGTGAGACAGGACAGCCGGGGCCTGCCTCGGAAGCCATTGTCCTGACTATCCCGGTGTCCTATGACATCGAACTTTCCTTTTTGCCAATTAGTCGTGCTCGACTGACGCCGTCTGCCACTCAACTTTCCTCGGCCGCAGCCGACAGCCTGCTCGCCAACACGTTCATGCAGCCCGGGAACCTGCCGAAGCGGTCGCCCAAGCACCCTGACAGGCAAACTTCGATGTCACGAGTTGCCGCTCTGCAGCCAACGAAACGGGCAAACCGGACTCTCTACCGGCCGAAGATTGACAATACAGATTCCTCTTAGCAGGTCAGCGACGTGCGTCGCGGAATCTTCGATGTCACAGGACACCCGGAAGATGTGGGAGCCTTGTGCTGGGCAGACGTTTGCCTCTCGCTCACATTCCTTAATGTCATAGATCACAGGCTGGGCCGCGGGCACCAGAGGACCTGCGCCGGGCGATCGAGGACGGAGACGCGACATGGAGTTCGATGTGGTGATCGAGATCCCCCGCGGCAGCCGGAACAAGTACGAGGCCGACCATGACACCGGCCGGATCCGGCTGGACCGGACGCTGTTCACCGCGACCCAGTACCCGGCCGACTACGGGTTCGTGGAGGACACCCTGGGCGAGGACGGCGATCCGCTGGACGCGCTCGTCCTGGTGCTGGAGCCGACCTTCCCCGGCTGCCTGATCCGCAGCCGCGCCATCGGTATGTTCCGGATGACCGACGAGAAGGGCGGCGACGACAAGATCCTCTGCGTCCCGGCCGGCGACTCGCGCCAGGAGCACCTGCGTGAGCTGGAGGACGTGCCGGAGTTCTACCGGCTGGAGATCCACCACTTCTTCACCGTCTACAAAGAGCTGGAACCGGGCAAGGGCGTCCGCGACACCGCCTGGGCCGACCGCGCCGCGGCGGAGGCCGAAGTCGAGGCGTCCCGACGGCGGCTGCAGGAGGCCGGCGGCTGACCACGGGCGCCGCCGCCACCTCACCGTCGCCCTGCCCGGCCAAGGCGTGATCATCTCGCCGGATCTCGCCTGCAACCAGGTACACCTGTTTGTTGCCGGCAAGCGCTTCCACGACTGGATCTCCACACGGGAGAGTACGAGCAGCCCCTACGAGACTTGCTTCCCGGACATGGTGACAGGTTCGGGCACGATAGGACCGCTGAGAAGCAGACGATCATAGGCCTCAGTCCCGTCGCGACATTACTGGGGCGGGTGCTCACGGTCCTTGCCGTGCTTCGGTGATCCTGGTGCGTGCCCAGCGTCGGGAAGTGCGTCCGAACATCTGGGCGAGCTTGCGCTGGGACAACGGATTGCCGGCTTTCACACTGAGCCGGTACGCGGCCACCGCAGCATCATCATCGGCATCGGCTCCGGGACCCCCGTCACCATGCTGTGCGTTGACGAGGCTGGTCGGCTGCCCAGCAGGCTGGCCCGCCGGCTGTCGGCCCTCAGCCAATGAATCGCGGCCGATCTGACTGAAGTGCTCGCTGTCAACGGTGGCGGCTGGAACCGAATGCGCCACAGCGCGGCACGCTCGATTTTCACAGCGGTGCTCTGCGGATGGCCTGCCTTCCATCGCTCCGGAGCTGCGGATGAGCCAGACCAGGAGCTCATACGAGCCCACCAGGCTGGCCGCCGGCCAGGCCGCGACCACCGCGCCGACGGGCCCGTGGGACCAGCCCTGGGCCAGGTTCGCCGCGAGGGTGGCCGCGATGCCCAGCCCGAGCAGCCAGCGGGCCAGGGAGGGGACCGGCACCCGGTGCCGGGCCGCGTACAAGATGACCATGCTGGAGGCGTACACCAGGCCATCGATGGTGGCCGGCTCCAGCCGGGCGGTGATCCCGTTCTCGCCGTGGGCCCGGACGACCGCGTAGGCGTGCCAGTAGGAGACATACGCGGCGATGCCGGCCACGGCGAGCACGGCTGCCGCCGTGGACAGGCGGATGGCGCGGTCGATGCTGCTCGCCGCGGTCGCGTGATAGCCACCGGAGGCCGCCGCGAGCGCGGTCATCGTCCTGCCTCCGCCTGCTGCCCGCGACGGCTGGTCACGAGGCACATGCCTCCGGCGCCGCGCCGCCGATCCAGGTGCAAGGGCAGCAAGTCGCGGGCGGTTCTTCTGGAGACCGCGATTGTGCTGCGGCTGGTACTGGACTCCGCGGGGCTGGGTATCAGGCATAGCCCGCCGAGCCGGTACGACGAGTCGCGTCGGCGGCAGTAGTGCGATCTGAAGCCAGGCCCGGCAAGAACGCGGGCGGCATGACGTGCCAGGGGCGTGAGCGGAGCATTGAAGACCAGCGGATAGCCCTCGGCACTGTGCAGGCCGCGGACTGCGACGGCGAACCCTGCTGGCTCCGTGGCAGCGCGTATCGAACGTAGATCTGATTGGGTGATGCAAGGGCCGGACATGGCTCCTCCTCTATACCGGTTGGGAGGAATTTGGGAGGTCGCATCCGGCGCGAACCGTCCCGAACCTCTCCCAACCGAGCTGAAGTAGAGCCTCTGATCTGGCCTTTCGCTGAAATGCCTGGTCAGCGAGCCGATCGGAACCCTATGGTAAGGAGAAGGTCTACGGTTCGATTCCGTAACGGGGCTCCAGCTCAGAGAGTTTTTTCGAATTTAGATTTGCCGACAGATTTCGAGGTCAAGTGCCTAACCAAGCGATTCTGGTCCCGCTCACATCCGGCTAACAGCTGAAATATCGCGGCACACCCAGAAGCTTGGGTCCCTCTGCCCTGCCATGGGTGCGGTTATCCGGCTCGACACCTTGGAGCGGTCGGATATGCTCCGGATTCGTCCGCCGCCCGTCTCCGTGCCGCGGAGAACGTGTTCGTCCGGCCAGGTCGCATCGCGTCGGTTTAGCGAAAGTCGAGGCGACAGGACCGTTGAGGACGTCTGGCGACGGTTGCGCCGAGCGGCCGTATCGCTGTGGTACGGGAATCCACGGTCGGATGGGCCGTACGGTGTCCGTCTGCAATCGGCGGAAGCGTGGCTTGCAGCTTGGGATGGTCACTAGGGTCGCGGTAGAGGAATTGAGACGGTTTCCTGGGATGCGGGAGGGCCAGTGCCATGGTGATGGCGGCGCGTGATCGGCTGGCCAGGACGCTTCGGGCCGATGCGCAGACCGCGTTCAGCGTGGAGCTGACGGCGAAGATGGCCGACTTGAGCCTGCAGGTTGAGGGCTTCGGGCAGGTCAGGTTCCCGGTGACGCCGGCAAAGGCCCGCAAGCTTGCCGGTCTCGGTCGGCCGGCCAGGTTCGGCCGTGGCGAGGAGACGGTGACCGATGCGGATGTCCGTGACACGTGGGAGATCCCCAAGCACCTGGTCCGCGCCGGATGGGATGACGCCACGCTGACGGACATTCTCGCCACGGTGAAAGAAGAGCT
>DATIYI010000346.1:0-3449 GCA_035517695.1 Streptosporangiaceae bacterium | reverse complement strand
TAGGTCGACAGGGTCGGCAGCTGGGCCTCGACATCGGCTCCGCTGCGGTACCAGTCCAGCAGGGTGTGTACCGCGAAACTGTGGCGCAGGTCGTGCTTGTGCCGAACTCGGCACAATCACGATTATGCCGACCTCCGCGTTATGCCGACCTCGGAGCGGTCGTCCTTGTGGCATAAGGAATCCCGCCTGATGAGGTCGGCATAACGACGCCGAACTCGATCATTGTCTTCTTCCCATTCCCGGAGAGAAGGAGACGAGCATGGTCAGGCCAGCGAGCAGGGTGAGCAAGGTCTTGATGACGGGGCCGCTGGCTCCATTCGCAGACGCGTATGCGCTGGAGTTGAAGCAGCGCTGCTATACGCCGTTGACGTCGGTGGTCCAGCTGCGGCAGGTGGCGCGGCTGAGTAACTGGCTCGAGGTGCGGGGGCTGGGCGTCGCCGAGGGGACCGGCGAGCGTGTCGAGGAGTTCCTTACCTTCCAGCGCGCTACCGGGCGTTGGCGCGCTCAGTGGTCACGTCCGGGCCTGCTGTGCCTGCTGGATGTGCTGCAACGGCTGGGAGTGCTCGCTGCCGAGGAACCAGTGCAGGCTGGCTCGTCGACGGATGCGTTGCTGGCGTCGTTTGAGCGTTGCCTGCTCGCCGAGCGCGGCCTGGCGGCTGGCACTGCTCGCGGCTACGTGCGTCACGCAGCCCGGTTCCTGGCCGGGTTCTGGCCCCGCGCCATTGCCGACGTGACGGCAGCAGACGTGACGCAGGCCGTGCTGCGCGAGTCCGCGGCGGTCTCGGTGAGCGCGACCCAATTCTTCGTCGCCGGGTTGCGGGCGTTCCTGCGCTTCTGCTTTGTCGAGGGGCTGATGCAAGTCGACCTGTCCCAGGCGGCGCTGCCGGTGACCGGCCGGCGACGCTCGTCGCTGCCTCGGGGGATCATTCCCGTCGAGGCCCGGGCCCTGCTCGAGAGTTGTGATCGACGCTCGGCGCTCGGGCGGCGCGACTACGCCATCATCATCACGCTGTTGCGGCTGGGCTTGCGCAGAAGCGAGGTGGCGGGCCTCCGCCTCGATGACATCGATTGGCGAGCAAGCGAGTTGGTCGTGGTGGGCAAGGGCACTCGGCGGGATTGTTTGCCGCTGCCCGCCGATGTTGGTGAGGCGATCGCCTCCTATCTGCGGCGGGGGCGCCCGGCCAGCGATCGGCGGGAGGTGTTCTTGCGGGCCCGGGCACCGTTCGATCCGATCGCGCCCGGCACGGTCGCCTCGACCGTGCGTCGGGCGTGCCGGCGAGCAAGGGTAGCTGAGGTGGGTTCGCACCGGCTGCGCCACACCGTGGCGTGCGAGATGGTCGCCGTCGGGGTTCCGCTGGTGGAAATCGCCCAGGTACTGCGCCATCACAGCCTGCAGACCACAGCGGGCTACGCCCGCGTCGACCTCGATCGGCTACGGCAGGTTTCGACGCCATGGCCCGGAGGTGCGCAGCGATGAGCGAGCTGAGCGGACACGTGCGGGACTACCTGCGGCTGCGCCGGGCACTCGGCTTCAAGCTCGAGCGCGCCGGGCGCGTGCTCCCGCAGCTGGTCGCCTACCTGGAGGCCGCCGGCGCGGCGACGGTGACGGGTGAACTCGCGATCGCCTGGGCGCGGCTGCCGCAGCACGCCCACCCCAACCACTGGGCCCAGCGCCTGGCCATCGCCCGCGGGTTTGCCCGCTACCTGCAGGCGCTCGACCCGGCGACGGAGGTTCCGCCAGCTGGCGTGTTCCCCACCCGCCGGCACCGGCCGACGCCGTTCCTGTGGTCGCAGCGCGATATCTGTCGCCTGCTGCAGAGCGCACGAGCGCTGCGCCCGGCTCTTCGGGCAGCGACCTACGAGACGCTGTTCGGGCTGCTTGCTACCTGCGGCATGCGGGTCGGCGAGGCAGTCGGCCTCGACCGCGACGATGTCGACCTGCAGGCCGGGGTCATCACGATCCGCCACGCGAAGTTCGACCGCCCTAGGCTGGTCCCGCTGCACCCCACGGTCACAGAAGTCCTGTCGCGCTACACCGCGGAGCGCGACCGCCTCTGCCCGAGACCCCGCGCGAGAGCGTTCTTCGTCTCCTCCGCGGGCACCAGGCTCGATCGCAGCGGTGTGGCCAAGACCCTCAGGAAGATCACCACCTCGCTCGGCATGCGCACCGAGACCGTCCACCCCCGGGCACATGACCTCAGGCATAGCTTTGCCGTCGACACCCTGATCCGATGGCAACATTCCGGCCTGAGCGTCGATGAGCACATCGCGACCCTGTCCACCTACCTCGGTCACGTCAGCCCCGCCGACACCTACTGGTACCTGTCCGCGTCTCCGGAGCTGATGGGACTGGCCGCCCACCGGCTCCACACGCGATACGGAGGACGGCAATGACTGCGCTCGCCCCCGCGCTGCAGGCCTACTTCACCGACCGGCTGATCGGCCAGCGGGCCGCCAGCCCGAACACCATCGGCGCCTACAAGCTCACCTTCCGGCTCCTGTTGACATTTGCCGCGAAACGCCTCGGCAAGACGCCCGCCGCCCTGGACATCGCCGAGCTCGACGCGCCGCTGATCGCCGCGTTCCTGGATCACCTCGAACGCGACCGGCGAAACAGCGCCGCTACCCGCAACAACCGCCTGGCCGCCATCCACTCCCTGTTCGGCTACCTCGCGCTGCACCACCCCGAACACGCCGGCTCCATCCAGCGCGTGCTCGCCATCCCACCCAAACGAACCGAACGCAACCTCGTCACCTACCTCACCGACCCCGAGGTCGACGCGCTGCTGGACGCCTGCGACCTGACCACCTGGACCGGGACGGCGCGATCACGCCATGTTCGCGCTCACCATCCAGGCTGGACTGCGGATCTCCGAGCTCGCCGGACTCACCCGCCAGGACGTGACTCTCACCGTCGGCGCCAACGTGCATACCATCGGCAAAGGCAGGAAAGAGCGACGCACGCCGCTCGTGGCGCCCACCAAAGCGATCTTGCACGCGTGGCTCAGCGAATGTCCCGGCGCTGCAAGCGATCCGCTGTTCCCGACCATCACCGGCAGCCGCCTCAGCCGCGACGCGATCGAACGGCGCCTCGCCCACCACGTCGCAATCGCCACCGCCAGCTGCCCCTCGCTGCGGCCGAAACCCGTCACCATGCATACGCTGCGCCACACCGCCGCAATGCGGCTCCTGCTCGCCGGCAACGACGTCACCGTCATCGCGCTCTGGCTGGGCCACGAGCAGCTGTCAACGACCAACATTTACCTGCACGCCGACATGACCCACAAGCAGCAGGCGATCGACCGCACCAAACCACTCGCTACCAAACCCGGCCGCTACCGGCCTCCCGACTCACTCCTCAAGTTCCTAGAGGCGCTCTAATTATGCCGACCTCATCAGGCGGGATTCCTTATGCCACAAGGACGACCGCTCCGAGGTCGGCATAACGC
>DATIYI010000345.1:0-5815 GCA_035517695.1 Streptosporangiaceae bacterium | reverse complement strand
GGGATGCCGCTGCCGGGAAACGGGACGCCCGCGGGATCGGTCCCGCTGGACGCCATGGACGCCGGGGAGATCGCCGACCTGCTGGCCGGCGCGGCCGGCATCGCCGGCGCCCTGGCCGGCCAGCCGGACGCCGAGGCCGCCCGCGCCGAGCACGCGCCCGGCTTGGTGCGACCTGGAGGTAGAAACGCGTCACGGTTGGGCTCCGGAGCATGTGACCTGCGAACCCGTCAGCGTGAAGGCCGTAGATAGTGTGCCCGCTCGACGGCGGCGCCTCGGCGAGCAGCGCCAGCCACTCCGCGCCGAAATCGACACCACAACAAGAGGTGCCCGTGGCCGCTACCCGGGAAGCGCCATTGAAGCCGTCACATCCGAGCACGAAGTCACACGCCAGCCGGCTGCCGTCCTCGGCCACGACGACCGGTGGCTGCCCGAGGCAGACCGACTTGACCGGCGCGCCGAATCGGATTTCGCCGCCCGCTGAGCGCAACGAATCGATAAGGTCGCCAACCAATAACTGTTGAGGGTAGACGTGGTGGCGAGCGCCGCTCAGCGCGGCGTAGTCGAAGACGTGGCAGAAGCCGCCGCTGCGGAACTCGCACACGCCAATGGTCGTGCCCCGGTTGAGCATCCGCTCGCTGAGACCGTGCTGTTCGAGCAGGAGGACCGTCCTGTTCTCGATGTGCCCTGCTTTCGCCCGCGTCCTTACCGCGTCCTCGGCCAGACGCTCGAAGACAATGCAGTCGATGCCTGCCCGATGAAGCAGGTTGCCGACGAGCAAACCAGCTGGGCCGGCCCGGGGCCGGCCCCCACGATGACCACACCTTTCATGTGGCTCACTCGACTGCTTTCTCGGCGGTTGATGGTTCCGGCCCGACGCTACACCGTCGCAGTGTCATTGGTCGCAGTGTCATTGAGGGAGAAGATGCATCCTTGGATAGATTTGGATCAGGTCCGCCCGGCCTCCAAGCTGTCCACGATCGGCTGGTGGACGACAGCACCATGGGATGCGACCTCGGGGCGGGGCGTCGACCGAAGCGTATCAGGCGATGGACTGGCTGGCAGGGCAGCAGGACGCCATCGAGGCCGCCCTCGCCCGCCGCAACCGGGTCCGAGGGCGGGATGGCCCTGTCCGGCCTGTCGTCGTCGTGGGTGGAGGGCAGCCATTGCGAGCTGGCGGCGGCCTCGCGCTGGCAGGCACCTGACCGCCCCGCAACCCCCCGGGAAAGGAGTACCCACCGGCCCGCGCACAAGGACGCAAGCTCAGCGCACGAAGCCTCGCCCGCCAAGCCCCCGCAGACGACACGTGAACCCGCCGGAACTGTCGGACCCCACCGCTACCACCTCCACCAGCACTACAACACAACACCCCGCATCGACCCGAAGAGGTGCAGTATGCAACCCGACGTTTCGACTCAGGATCCGCGGCCTCACACCAGTCCGGCCGGAACGAGTAGTGCGTCGCGAACCGCACGTACTCCGCGGTCGGCACCACCTTGTTCGCGACCACGCCGCCCTTCAGCCTGGATCCACCGACGAATTGCAGTAGATCGTTTCCGGCCCGATGTCTGCGCGAGGAGTTTCCGCAGGTGATTGCGGGCGTGAGGGCTCTGCCGCCCGCCTCTGCGCGGCCTCGCGGTGATCTTTCCGGGCTGGGGGCAGGGGACAGGGTGGCCGCGACGGGCCGCTGGCGGGTGCGGTGACCGGGTCCGGGCGGGTCAGGCCGCGGCTGCGGTGGGGCCGCGCACCCCGGGCCGGGTCGCGGCGTGCAGCGCCAGGCATGCTTCTTCGGCGTACCAGCCCTTGATGCCGCGCAGGGTGGAGGGTGCCCCGGCCGGTGCGGGCGGTGGTGGCAGGGACGTTGATCAGGTCCCGGCGCAGTGTCGCGCACCTGGCTTTACGTTCGCGGGCCACGCAGGAAGCAGGCGCAACCGCACATGCGGTCCCTCCAACCAGTACCGGATGAAGAAATAGCGGCAGCCCGTCCTCTCTGTGTTGCACCCAGCGCCTTCTGCGCACAGCCAGCCAGGCGACCAGCGCCGCGCTGACGGCGGCCGCGCCCACCGTGGTCGGCCGCCCGCCGCCTTCACCCCCGCAATGGCGGCTGGCCCCCAGCGCTCGCCACCCCGGCCTGGCCTCGGTAGCTACAGCGCTCCTGCGGCAGATAACCGGGGTCTGCCACCCGCCGAGTCCGCGGGCTGGGTGTGCTCGCGAGTGAGGTCGCAGGTAGATCGCCTCAGAAGCAAGGCACGTGGTAGGGCGCGACGTCATGCAAAACCAGGAAGGCGTAGAGGACGGCCATTATTCCGAGGACAACCGACAGCGCGCTGAGGACGGTTACCTGAAAGGTGGCAAATTTTCGGCCCATGAGCTTTTTCGTGTATAGGGCAACGGAGACGATCAGGCTCAGAAGCGATATGGCTGTCACCGCTCGAAGGCCCCAGGTGATCTCTGAAGGGTCGGGCACAAAACTGTGGCATTCGTTCGCGTGCTGTGCAATATAGTTGCTGTCGGCCGCTCCGAGCCGCCATGTTCCAATCAGGCACCCAACAGCGACGAGCGACGAGATCCAGGCCCATGCCCGCGGCCACGGCCGACGGGCGTTCATCGCTGCGGCATGGTGCTGATCACTGCCGAGCATGCTGCCTACACTCCGTTTCCGCTGTCCTGAACCGGCCGGACGACAATCGCATCCTGCGGATCTCCGAGCTGGTTATACATCGTCTGGCGCAAGCTCAAGTCCGCATTCTCCTGCCCACCGGAGTGCTGGGTGTAGTAGACATGACCATTCACGACCGCAGTGATCACTGCGGCATGATGGATTCCCTGCTCTGGGTCGTGGAAAAAGATGATATCCCCGGGTTTTGCCTGCCCCAACGGGATCTCACTACTGTTGTTGTGGGTGAGGAACGTGTGAAGATCGGTGGCCTTTGTCCACGAGTAGCTGCGAGGAAGACTCCAGGGGTCCGTGTACCAATTGACCTGAGAGTTTCCGTGGTCGAAGGGCCAGAATCCCTCCTGCTTTTGCTGAAGCCCGCCGGCCAGGAGCGCATCGGAGACGAAATTGGTGCAGTCGTCGGTGAACCTCCTGTCGACGGTCTTGTTCCAGTTCGTGAGAGCGTATTGGATCACCCTGACGCGGTCGATCCCGTCGCTGCCGCGCAGTTCGGCTTGGACGCCTGCCGGGATGCCGGCAAGGGTGGCGAGCGTGGTGGGTGCGGCGAGCTCCAGCTTGGCCTGTTCTGCACCGCTGAGTCCTGCCCACCAGCGAGCGACCAGATTAGGCGGCCCGACGGGGATGGAAGCCGTCATTGCTGCCAGTTCGGTGCGGGAAGCATCGGCGGCGTCGGTGTTGTAGGCCAGTTGCAGATTAGCCACGTTCGCGCGGGTAGCCAGCCTGTCGAGTTCGGCGGCGGTGAGCTGATCGGCCATGCTGGCCCGCTGGATCGCCTCGCTGACTATCTGTTCGACCTGTTGCACCTGCGGGCTGAGCACGGTTCCGAGCATCGTGGCCGGTTGGGCGGTCGGCAGGAAGGGGGGCGGGAGCTGCTGGGTCACTGACCCGTCCGCGGCGATCGTGAGACTGGCCCGCTCCGCCATGGCCTGCGCATCACCAAGTAGTTGCTGGGCCACCGTGGCCGCTTCCGCCAAGCCCTGCAGGGTCTCCCCAACCGCGCTGACCTCGCCCTGGGCCGCTTCCAACGAGTCGACGGCTGCCTTGATCCGGCTGAGCGCTGCCGTGGCGGCCCGCCCGGACCAGGACGCGGACAGCGGCTGACGGGTCTGCTCGTTCAGCGCGCCGGCGGCCGTACCCAAGTCGGTGCCCAGCATGTCCCAGTCCGCAGCAGCCTCCGACCACAACGGCGGCCTGGCGGAGTCCAGCTCGTGGTAGTCGACCATGGGCTACCTCGCTTTCAACTCCCGCAACTGGGCCGCGACACGGGTGATCTGCGCGACGATCTCCTGCTCCGCATGCTGATACTGGCGGGTGGTTTGGCCGAGGTTGTCGCTGATGTGCTTGACTTCGGCGGCCAGCGCCCTCAGCCGCGCCTCCCACGCCTCCAGGCACTTCTGCAGCGCCACACTGGACTGCCACCCCGGATGAGCGCCGATCGCCTTACTCGTCGCACCAGTCAGTGTGCCGGTCGACGATGACACCTTCGCAGCCGCCGCGCCCGCGCCGGCCCCGGCCGTCGCCAGCACCGGTAAATGCACCTGGTATCCGAACTCGTTCATCGCGCTCCCCCGAGAATCGAGACAGGCCCAGCCTGACGGATAATTGACCCATCCGCAATGAGATGCAAAGTGGACGCGTGGTCCACGGCCGCTCCAGGGGATCCTTGTAGGCCGCTCTCCAGTCGCCTTCACCGTTGTTCCAGACCACATTGATCTAGCCGTCTCAGGCGAAGCCCAGCCATTCGGCACTCTTGCCGGCGATTGGCGTGCGGTGGGTGAAGACCGTGCAGTGGGTGAACACGGTGTCCGCCGCCCAGCCGGCCCAGGACAGCCCATTGCGTTTTACCAGCCGTTCCGACTTCGTGTCTCAGGTCCAGCCGAAGGTCGGCGCCGAGGACATCCGCGCCGCTGGCACGGCCTCCCCATGTGCGCCACCACGCTGGCGTTGCTCCACCGCGGCCGCGTCGTCCTCGCGGTCATCGACGCGCCGTTCCTCGCCCAGCGCTACCGCGCCATCGAGGGCAAGGACGCCTTCACCGGCACCACCGCCCTGACCGTCAGCAACACCGCCAGCTTCCACGACGCGGTCGTCGCCCTCGGCGACCACGCGGTCGGTGACCACGCCGACCGCAAGAACGGTCACTCACGGCGCCGGCCGACCCTAACCGCTGCCCGGCGCTCCGGTGGCCGGCAGTCTGGCCGACCGCCAGGCCAGCGCACCAGCCATCGCCAGGAAGACCACAGCCCACACCGCGAAGCGCTACCCAAGCCTCGACGCGGCCCAGCGTCACCAGCCAGGAAACCCGCAGGGCGGCACCAAGCTCGCGGCTGGCCACGCCGTACATGCCGACGGGAAAGACGATGCTCCACAGGCCCGGCTCGTAGGCGTGCGCGATGAGCAGGTAGGCAACCCACCGGCCGGTAACCGCCGCTGGCGGGGAAGAAGCCCTCAGTTGGCGCGGGTGAATTTTACCCGCGCTGGCATACGGCGTCGGGTACGCCCGCCATCGGCGCCGGCGCACATGTCCTCGGCGAATACACCACCGCCAGCGGAGTCACCCTCCCGGTCCCTGCGCATCCGCCAGTCGAGGACGACGACGCCCACCAGGCCAACTGGCTGCGCAAAGCCGCGCTCGCCCGCCGCGCCCTGACTGGCGGCACACCTGTTTATTGCGACCGGGACTGGCTCAGCTCCCTGGCGTTCGCTTCCTCCATCGAGGACGCGGTCTTGCTGCGCAACCGCGCCGGCTGGGCCCTCGAACGCCTTACGGCTGACACACTGCTGCTGCCCAGCACCTATGCGATCTTCCAGATCGATGTGGCCACCAGCCTGCGCCGCCGCCAGGACCGGCTGCGGCCCAGCCACCCATGGAGCCGTCCCGCACCGCTGCGGCGGCTTCAGCACTTCTACACCGACCCAAAAGGTGCTATCGCATCTCCGTGCGCAGCGCTCGCCGCGGCTCTCAGCAACACCGACATGGTGTATGTCAGCGGCCACGCCTGTTACGGGACGCTCAAGATGAGCATGAAGACGTCATTCGCGGTGAGCTTGTAGAAACGGGCATACCGGGCGTCCGGTTGGGGGTTCATGTTCACGCTGTCGCCGGGGATGGTCATGCTGTCGCCCGGCATTCCTACGCTG
>DATIYI010000344.1:0-4394 GCA_035517695.1 Streptosporangiaceae bacterium | reverse complement strand
AATTTGTGCAGGTCAGGGCGTACAGCGAGGCCGGGCACACGGCCGTGTCACTGCCCCTTTCTTTCGGGCAGCCAACTGGCGGCCGTTCGGTGATTCGAGCGATTCCAGTCCACGCGATGGCGACCTCCTCGACGGAGCGGTGCCTTCGCTACCGTCGGTGAACTTGGAGGATCTTCAGGCTCGGCGGGCGGTGAGATATCCTGCCCAGTGCAGCCGGCGGGTCTCCGCCCAGTCCTCCACTGTGATCACATCCCTGTCTTCTGTCACATCCCGTGACAGAGGGGGTCAGTTTTCACACGTCGCCTGGGGGTCAGTTTCCACCCGATGCCGACAAACGTCCCTGTGCTGGCAACTCAGGTGGACATATCTGGCAGATCTGCGGGTGCAGGCGGCTATGGCAGTTTGTCGAATACCGCGACCTGGCTGTGACTGCCGGAAGTGAACGGCGCCCGGTCCCAGCCCGCCCAGCGGTCCCGGACCCGGAAACCAGCGATCTTGGCCATCAGGTCCAGTTCGGACGGCCACACGTACCGGTAGGGCGCGGAGTGGCGCACCAGGTGCCCGTCCACCTCCATCCAGTGATGTGACCACGCGATTTGGGCTGCGGTGTCGTCGAAGGTCTCGATCCCGACGTGATCAGGATCAAGGGTGAAGACCCAGCCGGCCTCGCCGGGGGGCACCCGGCGCAACTGGGGTACTTCCACCTCCACCACAAAGCATCCGCCGGGCTCCAGGTGGGCAGCCGCGTTGGCGAAGACCGCCAGCTGGTCGTCCTGCGTGGTGACGTTCATGATCGTGTTCGCCACCAGGTAGACGAGCCTGAAGGTACTGCGCACTCGCGTGGTGGCCATGTCGCCAATGGTCACTGGGACCGCCTCGGCGCCAGGCTTGGCGGCCAGCTGTTCGGCCATGTGCGGGGACAGTTCGATGCCGTGCACGGCGATCCCCCGCGCACTCAGCGGCAGCGCCACCCGCCCGGTCCCGGCAGCGAATTCCAGCGCGAGGCCGCCCCGGGCCAGGTCGGCCAGCAGATCGACGACGGGGCCGAGAACAGACGGCTCGAACTTGGCCGCGTAAGTCTTGTCGTAGACCCGGGCGATCTCCGGGCCCCAGGTGACCGAGCCCATGACCAGCAGCGTCCCGCTAACCCCCTGCGCGCCGACAACCGAACTTCGCCAGGGGGGCCGCCGGCCGCGCCAAGCTAGAAACGGCACGGCGTCAAACGCGCTAGGGCCATCACCCTCTGCGTTCGCCAAAAGCCGATCACCTGACGTTCGGTATCTGCCGATCTGGCGCCGGATCCGGTTCATCACGGCGAGGGGCAAAGCGATACCGATCTGGCGGGTCTGTGTGAACCCGCGCATCGAGGGAGCAGGCCCAGGTGCTGACCACCCAGTCCACTTATGGCTCGTTCGTGCCACGTCCCTCTGGCAGCCCCCCAGGGAGCGTGATCTATGGGTCCCGCGCGTTCGAGGGTCCCAGGATAGGTCGCTCCGGCAGCTGTCGGCTGGCGTCAAGATGGGCTCATCTACTCGGTCAGTGCGGACCCGGCGCTGACCACCGCCCAGCTCGTCGCTATTGCGGACCGCATGACTGGCCGCTAGCGGCCGGAAAATCGGTCGCTGTAAAGGCCCCCCATCGGGCACCATGGCCAGGCGGTTGCTCGGAATGGGAACAGATGACTACGCCTGAACATTGTCGCGGCTCACCGGCCCGGAAACGGGCGGTGGTGCTCGCGCTGCGCTACTACGGCAGCCAGATGGCCCGGCTCCGGCGCTTCACGGTGCCGGCGATGTTGCTGCCCGCGCTGGGAAACACGTGCATCTTCTACGTCGCGCCGTTGATTGTTGCTCACCTGGTCGGCCGCTTGGCCGGCCACGGGCCGGCCGGGATCGGCGCGGCGATGCCGTATGTGTTCGGCGTCGCAGCGGTGCTGTTTTTCGCCGAGATCGTGTGGCGGGTCGGGGTTCACTGCCTGAACCGTCTCGACGGTCGCGGAATCGAGAACCTCTACGTGATCGGCATGGACGAGCTGCTGGCGAAGGACGCGGCGTTCTTCCACGACAACTTCGCTGGTTCGCTGACCAAGCGGGTGCTGAGCTTCGCTTCCCGGTTCGAGGATTTCACCGACAATCTGGTGTTCAACATCGTCGGCAGCCTCGTGCCGCTGGCGTTCGCGTCGGTGGTGTTGTGGCGGTACGACCCGCTGCTCGTGGCCGGGCTCATCGGCTTGATCGCGATCACCGGCGCCGGTATCGCACCGCTGATCCGCCGTCGTCAGAAGCTCGTCGACCAGCGCGAGGAAGCGATCGCGCGGGTGTCAGGACACGTCGCCGACAGCCTGATGAACATGGACACGATCCGCGCGTTCGCTGCCGAGGACCGGGAGGCCGCCGAGCACAGGTCGCGCATCGCCGACCAGCGGCGGAAGTCGCTGCGGTCGTGGGACTACGCGAACCTGCGCATCGACGCGCTGGTCGCGCCGATGTCCGTGCTGACCAGCGTGTTCGGTCTGCTGGTCGCGGTGGCACTCGGCGCCGGCACGCACGGAATCGAGGCGATCGTCGTGGCCTTCACCTACTACTCCAACGCGACGCGGATCATGTTCGAGTTCAACCAGATCTACCGCCGCCTGGAGAGCTCGCTGACCGAGGCCGCGCAGTTCACCGAGTTGCTGCTGACACGGCCGGTTGTGGTGGACCCGATCGCGCCCGAGCTGCTACAGCCGAAGGCGAGCGACGTCCGCTTCGAGCGCGTGAGGTTCGCGCACGCGGGCGGACCGCCGTTGTTCACCGGCCTCGACCTCGCCGTGCCGAGCGGGGCCAAGCTCGGCCTGGTCGGCCGGTCGGGCGGTGGCAAGACCACGCTGACTCGCCTGCTGCTGCGGATGATGGACGTCGACGACGGCCGGATCCTGATCGGCGGGCAGGACATCTCGAAGCTGCGCCAGTCGGATCTGCGCAGCCTGATCGCCTACGTGCCGCAGGACCCTGCGATGTTCCACCGGACGCTGCGCGACAACATCGCGTTCGCACGTCCGCACGCGACCGAGGCGGAGATCCACCAGGCGGCGCGGGCGGCGCACGTGACAGAGTTCGCCGGCGCCCTGCCGGACGGTTTCGACACGATGGTCGGCGAGCGTGGCGTGAAGCTGTCCGGCGGGCAGCGGCAGCGTGTCGCGCTGGCCCGGGCGATCCTGCGCGGCGCGCCGATCCTGCTGCTCGACGAGGCGACCAGCGCGCTGGACTCGGAGAGCGAAGTCCTTGTCCAGCAGGCGCTGTGGCGACTCATGCAGGGCCGGACCGCGATCGTGGTCGCGCACCGGCTGAGTACGGTCGCACGCATGGACCAGCTGGTCGTGCTCGACCGCGGCCAGATCGCCGAGAAGGGCACGCACCAGGAACTGCTCAGCCTCGACGGAACCTACGCCAGGCTGTGGCAACACCAATCCGGCGGCTTCCTCGACGACGACCCAACGACCGCGATGCTTGCCCAGGCCCCGAGGCTGAGCGCGTGAGCCCTCTCCCCGGATCCATGCCGCCCACCGGGCGGCTGCGGGAGACGCTCCGTGTCTCCCGGGCCGCCTCGCCGCGGCTGACCGGGCCGACCCCGCCCTACTCGGGCCGACCCCGCCCTACTCGGGCCGACCCCGCCCGACTCGGGCCGACCCCGCCCGACTCGGGCCGGCGACTTCACCCTGGTCACCGACGCCATCCGCGCGGTCACGGATAAAGGCAGGTACCGTCACAACGTGCAACACGTCGAAACATTCGGGTGCATTAGCGACTCGGCATCTCTTGACGCTCGGACCCCTCACGACCGGTTCGGCGACACCGTGATGATCCAGCGGCCCTTGGACCTGTCCGGGACCTCCAAGGGTCTCGGCTTCTCGACGTCGCCGCACCACTCCACGGCTGAGTCGCTGAGTCGGCTCAGGGATTGATGTCGAGTTGCGCCTTCAGCATGCCTGTAGAGGTAATAGATTACTGTCCTGACAAGAGAGACAAAGTGGTAGTTTACATTATGACGCAGGGGGAGGGAACATGATGCGGGGGGCTGCGACTACCTGAGAAGACGTCAAGGCGACTGCTCGGGCCGTTGGTGGTCGGCGTGCTTATCGCCGTCGCGGGAATCGTGGTGTGGGCGGTGCCGGGCACGGGCTACGCCGCCTTGCTGTACCGGGGGGTGAGTGCGGTGCTGGCATGTGCGCTCGTCGGCGCTGCATCCTGGCTGCTGAGTGGCTCGGGAAGGCGCGATGTAAGTATTCGGTGGTCCCGTGGTCGGCTGGCATCCGCGAAACGCTGATGGTCAGCCGTTTGTGAGGATGCGCTGGTAATCGCGGTCCAGCGGGTAGAGGTAGACGTCTTTGACGGGCTGGGTGTGCTGGTGGTGGC
>DATIYI010000343.1:0-4690 GCA_035517695.1 Streptosporangiaceae bacterium | reverse complement strand
GCAGCCTCCGGTGGCGGCAGATCGGGCACAAGCCACATGATCGACGATCTTCCGCGAAGATCCAGCCGACACGCCGTGCAACATCACGATCGCAACCCGGCCTGCTCACACCATCAGCAACCCAGGCTGAATAGCTACAATCACGACACCCTTGCGATCGGCGGACCAGATCAGGAGCGTTCCTGCGTGCACGGCTCCGGGATCCGGGCTGCGTAGAATACGGGGGTGCCGGCGGCGTTCTTCTCTCTTCAGGTCCGGATTGGGCTAGCACCTCCGAACCCAAGCGCACGCTGAGATCCGCGATGATCTGACCGTTCGGATGGCGGCAGGATGTCTGCGGGCATCGCCGCAGCTAGGGGACCCTGGGCGTTCTGAGACCGGTGCCCGCTTCTGTGCTTGGCGGGGTCGTGTCAAAACGAGCCTTCGTCGCTGGACGCACTATCGACCGCTACTTCACTCCGGACTACACCCAGCGCACCGACGGTACGATCGTCGGCCGTGACGGCCTCGCCGCGCACTTGGGCGCTGCGAGCGCTGGCAGCCCACGGGAACGTCGAGGTCAGCGAAGTCATCCGGGAAGACAACCGGATCGCAGACCGCCACGAGGTTACCGTCGCCAAGCGGGACGGCACCACCAGCCGGATCGAGGTCTACCTTTTCGGCGAACTCTCCAGCGACGGGCGCCCGGGTTATGCCGGTGAAGATCTTGAATTCCCAGTCGCCACCCAGGCGCGGCCCGGAGTGCATCTTCCCAGCCGCTGAACTCGCGCCGCATCTTGCCTATCTGATCGATGTTGACACCGTAGGCAGTGACTTCACGACCGGGGATCCGCTGCAGGTAGGAGAGCGATTCGGCGAACAGTTCGGCGCTGAAACCGGGATTGTGCTCGGCAGCCACGGCCAAGAGTTGATCCTGGGTGTACCGCCCGCTGGCGAGGATCGCGGCCACGTCCAGGAAGTCCCGCGGTGCCGAGCGGTTGAACAACGCATCCATCTTCCCGGCGACGGCGTCATCTGGGTGCAGCACGGGGCCGATGTCCAGCACCACAGGAGGGTGGGACCGCCAGAACACGCCCAGATCAAGCTGGCAGGTATGCCCCGCGGCGTCACTGACCTCCATCTGCACCAGGTCATCAGCCCGCATGCCCGCAGTCACCCACAAGCCCTCGTGATCATATGAAACGGCCTGTCAAGTCTTTGCGCTGCGCCAGCTGGATGCTGGTGTTGTTTGTCCGTTGATGGACGATTCTCAGGGATGTCGCGGGCCGCAGTGACCTGGCCCTGCCTGCTGCCCGTGGTGCCAGGCAGCCGGCCCTGGCAGCGACGGCGCTGGGGTGCCCGGGGCGGGTGGGGGCGGTGCGCCGGGGCGGGGTCGTGGCTGACGCCACTGCCAGGCTCATATTCGCGTGTCGGGACCGCAGGTCGGCTGTTCGCAGGACGGTGCCCCGCACTTATGCCGAGAGCCGGCTCGCTCAAGACATACACGGGGATCATTCCTGCCGCGGCGTGCGTCCCGGCGCACCGCCAGCTTCGGGAGACGGGTTCAGCTGGTCATCTCGGCCCACACGAACCCGGCCAGCTCGCGGGCGGCCGCCACCACGGCGACCCCAGCAGGCTTGCCGCGAGCGGTGAGCTTGCGGTAGGTGGCGTGCAGCCGCTGCTGCGCCTTCCACGAGCGGGCCAGCGTCTCCGGCGCGAGGCCGTCCTGCCGCCGGCGCAGCGTGGCGCCGATCGCCGGCCGGTACCGTAGGCCCGCGCCGCTCGATCAGCGCGGTGCGCACGCCCTCGGGCCCGGCCTTGGTGATGTGCCCGCGCCGGGTGCGCGATCCGCTGGAGTACTCGGTCGGGATGAGCCCGGCAAAGCCCATGAACGCGCGCGCGGAGGCGAACCGGCGCCAGTCCACCACCTCGGCGGCCAGAGTCAGCCCGGTCAGCTGCGCGATCCCCCGGGTAGCCGCCCAGCCGGGCGACCGGGCCAGCCAGCGGATCGCGGCCCGCCCAGTCAGCCAGCCTGGCCTCGGCCGCCCGCAGCTCGGCCTCCGGGCTTCCAGCCCGCCGCGGTACGACGCCAGCGCCTCAGCCAGCGCCGGCTCGGCGAACGCCTGCTTGCCCGCCCACATGCGGTGCGCATAGGTCCACGTCGCCCCGCGCCAGATGCGGCCGTGCCTCAGCAGCATCGCATTCAGCCGCTGCTGCATCCGCTTACGGTCATCAAGCAGATCCCCGCGAGCGCGCACCAGGTCCCGGACCGCCTCCTCAGCCGGGGACGGAACCCGGACCGCCGTCAGCTCCCCGGCCCGGTGCAGCCGGGCCAACCTGATCGCGTCCCGCCGGTCTTCTCCGAACTAACGCCTCCATGCCGGAAACACCCCCCACATCAGCAGGTCAAGGGCCGTAAGGCGGTGTCTAGGCCGGAGCCTGGCTCGGGCCACAAGCAGCAGCGAGGAGAAGGCTCGCAAGTGGTATGACGCCGCATGTCCGCTTTCCGGGGCTGCCAGCTCCGTGCCGGTACTTCTGCGACCTGCCAAACGGCAGGCTGGGCACGCCCGGGCTGACACCTGCTGTCTTCAGCCGAGGCTGTGAACTGCGGAATCTCTGATGAGTTCGGTTAACGGGTCGGTCTTGACCCGGTCCGAGGACCCCTTCGGGATCAGCTACGGCGCCACCACCTCGCAGGCCACCCCCATCGAGGTCAGCAGCCGGTACAGCTCATAGCCGCCAGGGCCCGCCTCATAGCACGCCGACAGCAGCCGGCGATCGCCCAGCCGGCCGATCAGCGCCGCACCGACTCTTCATCACTGGAAATCCGGTCCACGGCCGGCATCTCCTCGCCAGGGCAGCACCCCGAACACGATCCTCAGGCAGTGCGGCGAAGCTCGGGAAAGCGCCCCTCCCAAAGCGCCTGAACATGCCGCGCTGGCCGGACATCCCGCCAGTAGCGGCGCAACAGCCGAGCGTTCAGGAGCCGCCGGAAGTGCTCCTCCCGCCCCTCCTCCAAGATGATCTTGTACGCGGCGGCGCGATCGTAGTCATCGTCCAGGTCGAAGCGACGTCGGCCGCTCCACGCCAGCTCATGCGGCAGCTCCAGTACGCCATGAACCGGGCCGCGCAGCTCATCCAACGAGGACGCGACCGCGTACGGCCGGACCTCCGCGTAGCCGAATGGCGCCCTCTCGCTGCTCATGATCCCAGTGTGCCCGATCTGCAGCCAGAACGCTGATCAGCTGGCTGACCATCCGCTGCCTTGTGTCTCAGTTTCTGTCTCATTCACCCCCGTCCATGCCCGTTCACCAGCGACCGGCCCAGTCATGTTCGGGCACGTCACGCATGCTGGCGGACCCCGGTGAACGCGGGCCAGCATTGTTGGAAAGCGTGTTGGGGGCAACCCCTCAGGAGTTCGAATCTCCTATCCTCCGCTTTCCTGACCTGCGACGACGCGCATGGGTCATGTTCGCGTGCTGCGCTAATGCCGCCGAGGTGTCGTCGGGTGGGCTGGACCGCTGGTCGTCCGTCGGTGACGCACAGCAGGAATACATGCGCTCGCTGAACTCGGCCGCCGTCCGATGGCGTCCTTCGGCCGGCTGTCGTTGATGCGCTGGTAGCGGATCCGGTCCGAGGTGCCGTCTTCGAACTTAGACGTGGGCTCGTGGCTTCGGTCGCCGAGCTAGCCCGCGGCTGCCCGAGGCTGGCCAGCGGGGTACGTGTCGAAGTCGCCGAGGTTGTGGTATGACACACAAGTGCCGCCCAAGTGCGGCAGCCTGCGGCCTGGCTGCGGCGCCCGGCGGCAGGAACAGGACCGTGGTGGTATGGTGCGAAAAGTGCACTCTGACCTCCGCACCCACATGGTTGCGGCGCCGGGGCCCGTGGATATCGCCCTGACGATCGTAACTGCCGCTGCGACGGCTGGAATTGGTGCCGCAGCAGCAGCACGCGCGCCGTTCGTACTGAAGTTCATGCGCGAAGCTGGGGTCCCCGATTCGTGGCCGCAGGCACTGGGTGCCGTGAAGGTGGCTGGTGCCGTCGGGCTACTGGCCGGGCTCCGCGCCAAGCCACTTGGGATCGCCGCCGCAAGTGGGCTGGTCCTGTACTTTTGCGGGACCGTCATCACGCATGTGCGAGCGGGCGCGTTCCGCAACATCAGCTTCCCCGCGGCGTATCTGGGGCTTTCGTCGATGTCTCTGGCGCTCGCAACTCGCCGCGCCACTCGCCCTCCGACCGCTTGACCACGCTGATCGTCGAGATCGAGAACATGTGCGTACGGGACGACGTCCGCGGGAAGGGCAACGGGTACCCGATTGGTGCCTGCTCAGCCTGGATATTCGGGTAACGGGAATCGCCGGTATCCTCGTCAAGGAGATCTTCATGAAGGGCAAGCTAAACCTCGCTCTGTGGATCGTTGCCGGAATCCTGGCCGTTGTCTTTCTCGTCGCCGGCAGCACTAAGCTGTTCGTGCCCAAGCAGAGGCTGGCCGGCATGGGCGGCGCCGCCTCGAGATGGGTTGAAGACTTCAGCCCCGGTGCCCTGAGGGCCATCGGGGCCCTGGAGTTCCTGGCTGCGGTCGGCCTGATCGTGCCCGCTGCGCTTGGCATCGCGCCGGTTCTGGTGCCGCTGGCTGCGACCGGTGCGGTGTTGCTGTTTGCTAGCGCGGTGGTCATGCGCCTCCGCCGTGGCGAGAGGGCAACGATCATCG
>DATIYI010000342.1:0-32525 GCA_035517695.1 Streptosporangiaceae bacterium | reverse complement strand
CGGCGCCGGTCACGCGGAGACGCTGGGTTGTCCTCCATGATCGCGGCTGGCCAGGTTCCTTGCGGGTGAGCGCCACACGGCGACGGCGGGCGCCCCCGCGAGGGGGCGCCCGCCGGCGGTTGCGCCGCCGCGGGAGACGGTGGCGGGGGAACCGTTCGGACCCGGCTTACCTGTTGTAGGACCCGAAGTCGTACTCCTCGAGCGGCACGGCTTCTCCGCTGCCCTGCCCGAACGAGTAGTCACTTGTGTCGTCGTAGACACCGACCGGGTACACCGCCGAGCGCGCGTCCTCGGTGGGCTCGACCCGGATGTTCCGGTACTGCGGCATACCGGTGCCCGCCGGGATGAGCTTCCCGATGATGACGTTCTCCTTGAGCCCAAGCAGGGAGTCCGACTTGGCATGGATCGCCGCATCGGTGAGCACCCGAGTCGTCTCCTGGAAGGACGCCGCGGACAGCCACGACTCGGTCGCGAGCGACGCCTTGGTGATGCCCATCAGCACTGGCCGGCCGGAGGCCGGCTGGCCGCCTTCCGCCACCACCGACCGGTTGACCTCCTCGAACCTTGGCCGGTCCACCAGTTCGCCGGGAAGCAGCTCGGTGTCGCCAGACTCGAGCACATTCACCCGCTTGAGCATCTGCCTGACGATGATCTCGATGTGCTTGTCGTGGATCGACACACCCTGAGAGCGGTAGACCTCCTGCACCTCGTCCACCAGGTGCAGCTGGAGCTCACGGGCACCGAGGATCCTCAGCACCTCGTGCGGGTTGACCGCACCCTGGATGAGCTGCTGGCCCACATCGACGCGCTCGCCCTCGCCCACCAGCAGTCGGGACCGCATCGGCACCTGGTAGGCCACCTCGTCCGTGCCATTGTCGGGGACGACGATGATCTTGCGGGTCTTCTCCGTCTCCTCGATCCGGACGCGGCCCACCGCCTCGCTGATCGGTGCCATGCCCTTCGGGATCCGGGCCTCGAAGAGTTCCGTGATCCTCGGCAGGCCGTGCGTGATGTCCTGGCCCGCCACGCCACCGGTGTGGAAGGTCCGCATGGTCAGCTGCGTACCTGGCTCACCGATCGACTGTGCGGCGACGATGCCGACCGCCTCGCCGACGTCAACCCGCTTGCCGGTCGCCAGCGAGCGGCCGTAGCACTTGGCGCAGACGCCGATCCTGGCCTCGCAGACGAGCACGCTGTGGGTGCGGATGGTCTCCACGCCCGCGGCGGTCAGCTTGTCGATCATTGCCTCGGTCGTGTCGGAACCCGCCTTCGCGAGGACCCTGCCCTCGACCTCGATATCGGCCGCGAGGGTGCGGCCCGTCCCGGTGTTCTCGACGTTGACGACCTTGCGCAGCGCACCGTCGGCGCCGGGCGCCGCGATCCGCATCGGGATCGACCTGTCCGTGCCGCAGTCCTCCTCCCGCACGATCACGTCCTGCGCCACGTCGACGAGGCGCCGGGTGAGGTACCCGGAGTCGGCGGTGCGCAGCGCGGTGTCGGCCAGGCCCTTGCGCGCACCGTGGGTGGAGATGAAGTACTCCACCACGGAGAGCCCCTCGCGGAAGCTGGACTTGATCGGCGTCGGGATGGTCTCGCCCTTCGGGTTGGAGACCAGCCCCCGCATACCGGCGATCTGCCGGACCTGCATCGGGTTACCACGGGCGCCGGAGTTGACCATCATCCAGACCGGGTTGGTCGCGGGGAAGGCCGCCTCCATGTCCTGCGCCACGCTCGCGGTCGCGTGCGTCCAGATCTCGATGAGCTCCTGGCGGCGCTCGTCGTCGGTGATCAGGCCGCGCTCGTACTCGCGCTGCACCTTGTCGGCACGCTTGTCGTAGGACTCCAGGATCTCCTGCTTGCGCGGTGGCGCCACCACATCCTCGATGGCGATGGTCAGTCCCGCCCTCGTCGCCCAGTGGAAGCCGGCATCCTTGAGCGCGTCGAGGGCCGCAGCCACCTGCACCTTCGGGTAGCCCTCCGCTAGCTCGTTGACGATCACGGAAAGCTGCTTCTTGCCGACTTCGTAGTTGACGAACGGGAAGTCCGCGGGCAGCGTCTCGTTGAAGATGCACCGGCCCAGCGTGGTCTCGATCCGCAGCGGCTCACCTGGCACCCAGCCCTCAGGTGGCTCGGAGCCTAGCGCCGGGGTGACGCCCTTCAGCCGGACCTGGACCTTCGCGCGGACGTCGATCTCACCACGGTCGAGCGCCATGATCGCCTCGGACGGTGAGGCGAACGCGCGCCCCTCGCCCTCGGCGCCTGGCGACGACGCGGTCAGCCAGTACAGGCCGATGACCATGTCCTGGGTGGGCATGGTGACCGGCTTGCCGTCGGCCGGCTTGAGGATGTTGTTGGTGGACAGCATCAGGATCCGCGCCTCGGCCTGCGCCTCGGCCGACAGCGGCAGGTGAACCGCCATCTGGTCGCCGTCGAAGTCCGCGTTGAACGCGGTGCAGACCAGCGGGTGGATCTGGATGGCCTTGCCCTCGACCAATTGCGGCTCGAACGCCTGGATGCCCAGCCTGTGCAGGGTGGGCGCACGGTTCAGCAGCACCGGGTGCTCGGTGATGACCTCTTCTAGCACGTCCCACACGACCGCGCGGGCACGCTCCACCATCCGCTTGGCCGACTTGATGTTCTGGGCGTGGTTCAGGTCCACCAGCCGCTTCATCACGAACGGCTTGAACAGCTCGAGCGCCATCTGCTTGGGCAGGCCGCACTGGTGCAGCTTGAGCTGCGGCCCGACCACGATGACGCTGCGGCCAGAGTAGTCGACGCGCTTGCCGAGCAGGTTCTGCCTGAACCGGCCCTGCTTGCCCTTGAGCATGTCGGACAGTGACTTGAGCGGCCGGTTACCCGGGCCGGTGACCGGCCTGCCGCGGCGGCCGTTGTCGAACAGCGAGTCGACGGCCTCCTGCAGCATCCGCTTCTCGTTGTTGACGATGATCTCGGGCGCGCCGAGGTCCAGCAGGCGCTTGAGCCGGTTGTTCCTGTTGATGACCCTGCGGTACAGGTCGTTCAGGTCCGAGGTGGCGAAACGCCCACCGTCGAGCTGCACCATCGGCCGCAGGTCGGGCGGGATCACCGGAATGCAGTCGAGCACCATGCCCATCGGGCTGTTGCGCGTGTTGAGGAACGCGGACACGACCTTGAGCCGCTTGAGCGCCCGCGCCTTCTTCTGGCCCTTGCCCGTGCGGATGGTGTCACGCAGCTTCTGCGCCTCGGCCTCCAGGTCGAAGCCCGCCAGCCGCTCCTGAATGGCCTGCGCGCCCATCCCGCCGCGGAAATACCTGCCGAACCTGTCCCGCATCTCGCGGTAGAGCAGCTCATCGCCCTCGAGGTCCTGAACCTTCAGATTCTTGAACCGGTTCCAGACCTCATCGAGCCTGTCCAGCTCCTTTTGCATGCGGTCACGGATCTGCCTGCACTCGCGGTCGGAGCTCTCACGGACCTTGCGGCGCGCGTCACCCTTGGCACCAGACGCCTCAAGCTCGGCGAGGTCGGCCTCGAGCTTCGTCTGCCGCGCCTCGATGTCACTGTCGCGGCGCTGCTCGAGCTGCTGGCGCTCGACCGAGATCTTGGCCTCGAGCGATGGCAGGTCACGGCCTCGTGCATCCTCGTCCACAAATGTAATCATGTAAGCGGCGAAGTAGATGACCTTCTCCAGGTCCTTCGGCGCCAGGTCGAGCAGGTAACCGAGCCGGCTTGGCACGCCCTTGAAATACCAGATGTGCGTGACCGGAGCGGCAAGCTCGATGTGGCCCATCCGCTCGCGCCGCACCTTGGCGCGGGTGACTTCCACGCCGCAGCGCTCACAGATGATGCCCTTGAACCTGACGCGCTTGTACTTACCGCAGTAGCACTCCCAGTCCCGGGTCGGGCCGAAGATCTTCTCGCAGAAGAGCCCGTCCTTCTCTGGCTTCAGGGTGCGGTAGTTGATCGTTTCCGGCTTCTTGACCTCGCCGTGTGACCACTGCCTGATGTCATCGGCGGTGGCGAGGCCAATACGCAGGTCGTCGAAGAAGTTGACGTCGAGCACTTAGTTATCCCCTGGGGTAGTTCGCGGCTTCTGGAGCATGCCTGGAAGACACGCCTCAGACCTCTTCAACGCTGCTCGGCTCGCGCCGGGACAGGTCGATGCCGAGCTCTTCCGCTGCGCGGAAGACATCCTCGTCCGTATCGCGCATCTCGATGGACACGCCGTCGCTTGAGAGCACCTCGACGTTGAGGCAGAGCGACTGCATCTCCTTGATCAGCACCTTGAAGGACTCGGGTATGCCCGGCTCCGGAATGTTCTCGCCCTTGACGATCGCCTCGTAGACCTTGACCCGGCCGAGCACGTCGTCGGACTTGATGGTGAGCAGTTCCTGCAGCGCGTAGGCGGCGCCGTAGGCCTCGAGTGCCCACACCTCCATCTCACCGAACCGCTGGCCGCCGAACTGGGCCTTACCGCCGAGCGGCTGCTGAGTGATCATGGAATATGGGCCCGTGGAACGCGCGTGGATCTTGTCGTCGACCAGGTGCAGCAGCTTGAGGATGTAGATGTAGCCGACCGCGATCGGGTCCTTGAACGGCTCACCGGTCCTGCCATCGAACATCCGTGCCTTTCCGCCGCCGCCGACAAGGCGCTGACCGTCGCGGTTGGGCAGCGCTGAGGCGAGGAGTCCAGTGATCTCCTCCTCCCGCGCACCGTCGAACACCGGTGTGGCCACCGGCGTCCCAGAAGGCGCCTCGCCGGCGCCGATCTGGTGCAGCCGCTGCTGCCATACGTCGTCACCCGAGATCTTCCAGCCGGCCTGTGCCACCCACCCGAGGTGGGTCTCGAGCACCTGGCCGACGTTCATCCGGCCAGGCACGCCGAGTGGGTTGAGGACGATGTCGACTGGCGTGCCGTCCTCCAGGAACGGCATGTCCTCGGCGGGCAGGATCTTGGCGATGACGCCCTTGTTGCCGTGCCGGCCCGCGAGCTTGTCACCGTCGGTGATCTTCCGCTTCTGCGCGACATAGACGCGCACGAGCTCGTTCACGCCCGGAGGCAGCTCGTCGCCGTCCTCCCTGGTGAAGACCCGGACACCGATGACCTTGCCCTCTTCGCCGTGCGGCACCTTCAATGAGGTGTCGCGGACCTCACGGGCCTTCTCACCGAAGATCGCGCGAAGCAGCCGCTCCTCGGGCGTCAGTTCGGTTTCGCCCTTCGGCGTCACCTTGCCCACCAGGATGTCGCCAGTGACGACCTCAGCGCCGATCCGGATAATGCCGCGCTCGTCGAGGTCGGCAAGCACCTCATCGGAGACGTTAGGGATGTCTCTCGTGATCTCCTCAGGCCCGAGCTTGGTGTCCCGGGCGTCGACCTCGTACTCCTCGATGTGGATGGAGGAGAGCACGTCATCACGGACCAGCCGCTGGGACAGGATGATGGCATCCTCGTAGTTGTGGCCTTCCCAGGGCATGAACGCCACGAGGAGGTTCTTGCCGAGCGCCATCTCGCCGCCTGACGTGCACGGCCCGTCGGCGATGACCTGGCCGACCTCCACGCGCTGGCCCTCGTCCACGATCGGGCGCTGGTTGAAGCACGTGCCCTGGTTGGAGCGCCGGAACTTGGCGACACGGTAGGTAGTCCTTGTTCCGTCGTCGGCCGCGATCGTCACGTAGTCGGCCGAGACCTCTTCGGCCACGCCCGCTTTCTCCGCGACGATCACGTCGCCGGCGTCCGTCGCGGCACGGTACTCCATGCCGGTGCCGACCAGCGGCGCCTCGCTCCGCAGCAGCGGCACAGACTGGCGCTGCATGTTGGAGCCCATCAGGGCACGGTTCGCGTCGTCATGCTCGAGGAACGGGATCATCGCCGTCGCGACCGAGACCATCTGCCGCGGCGAGACGTCCATGTAGTCGACGTCGTCGGGCTGGATGTAGTCGACCTCGCCGCCCTTTCGCCTGACCAGAACGCGGTGCTCGGCGAACGACCCGTCCGCGGCAAGCGGCGTGTTGGCCTGCGCGATGACGTGCCTGTCCTCCTCATCCGCGGTCAGGTAGTCGATCTGCTCGGTCACCTTGCCGGCGTCGACCTTGCGGTACGGGGTCTCGACGAAGCCGAACGAGTTGACCCGTCCGTACGAGGACAGCGAGCCGATCAGGCCGATGTTCGGGCCTTCAGGCGTCTCGATCGGGCACATCCGGCCGTAGTGGGACGGGTGCACGTCTCGTACCTCGAAGCCGGCCCGCTCACGTGACAGGCCACCGGGCCCGAGCGCGGAAAGGCGCCGCTTGTGCGTGAGCCCAGCCAGCGGGTTGGTCTGGTCCATGAACTGCGAGAGCTGGCTGGTGCCGAAGAACTCCTTGATGGACGCCACGACCGGGCGGATGTTGATCAGCGTCTGCGGCGTGATCGCCTCCACGTCTTGAGTGGTCATCCGCTCCCTGACCACGCGCTCCATGCGCGCGAGGCCGAGCCGCACCTGGTTCTGGATGAGCTCGCCGACCGTACGCAACCGGCGATTGCCGAAGTGGTCGATATCGTCGGTCTCGATGGGGACCGTGACATCGCCGACGGTGATCTGCTCCTCGCCGGCATGCAGCCGGACAAGGTATTCGATCGTGGAAACGATGTCGTCCTCCGACAGCGTGCCCTGCACGATCGGCGCGTCAAGGCCCAGCTTCTTGTTGACCTTGTACCTGCCGACCTTGGCGAGGTCGTACCGCTTCGGATTGAAGTACAGGTTCTCTAGCAGGGTCTGCGCCGACTCGCGGGTCGGCGGCTCGCCAGGACGCAGCTTGCGGTAGATATCGAGCAGCGCGTCGTCCTGGCCTGAGGTGTGATCCTTCTCCAGCGTGGTGCGCATCGACTCGTAGTCGCCGAACCGCTCGAGAATCCTCGCCTCGTCCCAGCCGAGCGCCTTGAGCAAGACGGTGACGCCCTGCTTGCGCTTGCGGTCGATGCGGACGCCGACGCTGTCCCGCTTGTCAACTTCGAACTCGAGCCACGCACCGCGGGACGGGATGACCTTGCAGCTGTAGATGTCCTTGTCCGAGGTCTTGTCGACCTGGCGGTCGAAGTAGACGCCGGGTGAGCGGACGAGTTGCGACACGACGACACGCTCGGTGCCGTTGATTATGAACGTGCCCTTCGGGGTCATGAGCGGGAAGTCGCCCATGAATACCGTCTGGCTCTTGATCTCACCCGTGCTGTTGTTGATGAACTCCGCCGTCACGAACATGGGCGCGGAGTAGGTCATGTCCTTGTCCTTGCACTCCTCGACGGAGTACTTGGGCGGCTCGAACCGATGATCGCGGAACGAGAGTGACATGGTCCCAGAGAAGTCCTCGATGGGGCTGATCTCCTCGAAGATCTCCTCTAGGCCGGACTGCTCCGGGATGTCCTTGCGGCTAGTCTTCTTGGCCTCTTCGACCCGGATCTTCCAGCCCTCGTTCCCGAGGAGCCAGTCAAACGACTCAGTCTGCAGGGCAAGAAGGTCCGGAACCTCGAGAGGCTCCTTGATGCGTGCGAAGGAGACGCGACGCGGACCGAGAGTATTAGCTGAAGCGCTGCGCGAGGCTGCCAACAGGCGTCCTTCCGAGCTTGTAGCGGACAATCACCGCACGCACGCAAAACGTCCTGCGGACTCACCGCGGGAGGTTCGAGGACGGCCGAGGACGTTAGAGTGCAGCGCAAATGGGCAGTGTAGCCGACCGGCACACTGCTGTCCAACTGTACGCCACTATGAGGTTCACGGTTGCTCCGCAGCATCGCTCTTTAGCGACCGTTCGTCAAGCCCGCGCACCGATATACGGGCATCTCAGCAGGGGTGAGTCAGACCACAGCATGCCACAGGTGTAAGCCACCGATCGCACGGGTATATTCCCCGATTCCCCATAGCGGCGCGCAGGTGATCGCGGGCCGGAGGCCTGGACCGGCGCACCGGGTGATCGCGGGCCGGAGGCCGGAACCCTGGACTGGCGCGCCGGGTGATCGCGGGCCGGAGGCCTGGACCGGCGCTCGGAGGGCGCGGTCGCAAGAGGCAGGCGGCCGCTCCGCGGGCGAGTGGCGGGGTGTGCGGGAGGCGCATGGCGGGCGTCCATGCGGCGGCTGTCTGGTCGGTCTGGGGCTGGTCGTGAGGGGCCTCGGCGGTGATTCCCCATCTGTTCCGTTTTCGGGTTAACGTGCCCGCGCCATTTGCCGGAAACTCAGCACCCGATTACCGGAAACTCAGCACCCGATCAGAGGTACGACGGGCGGGCACCCGGCGCCGGGAGCGCTCCCCCAGCGGCGGGCGCGCGCGGCCGCGAAGGGCGGGCACCCGGATCGGGTACCCGCCCTTCGCGAACGCGGCGAGGTCGACCGCTACTTGACGGTGACCGTGGCCCCTGCGCCCTCGAGAGCAGCCTTGGCCTTCTCCGCAGCCTCCTTGTTGACCTTCTCGAGCAGCGCCTTCGGCGCGCTGTCGACCAGGTCCTTGGCCTCCTTGAGGCCGAGGCTCGTGAGGCTGCGAACCTCCTTGATGACCTGGATCTTCTTGTCGCCCGCCGCTTCGATGATGACGTCGAACTCGTCCTGCTCCTCCTCCGCGGCCTCGGCGCCACCAGCGCCAGCGGGCGCCGCAGCGACGGCCGCGACCGGGGCGGCGGCCTTGACGTCGAACGTCTCCTCGAACTGCTTGACGAACTCGGACAGCTCCAGGAGCGTCATCTCCTTGAACGCGTCGAGCAGGTCGTCGGTGCTGAGCTTCGCCATCGTGGTTTCCTTCATGTGAGCTATGTGCTGCAGATGACGTCGGTCACCTGCAGATCTTCGAATGTGCCTGAGCCGCCCGATCACGAGCGGCCCGACTGGGTCGTGCCGGACCAGGCCGCGTCAGGCCGGGTCAGCCTCGGGTTGCTCCGCTGCCGCAGGTGCAGCGCCAGCAGCGGCCTCCTGCTCCACACGCTTGACGCGAAGCGCCTCGGCGAGCCGAGCAAGCTGAACCGGAAGAGCATTGAATGTTGCCGCGGCACCGGCCATGGATGCCTTCATCGCGCCCGCGAGCTTCGCGAGGAGGACGTCGCGTGGCTCCAGGTCAGCGAGCCTGGTGATCTCCGCGGCGGTGAGCGCCGCGCCGTCGAGAACGCCGCCCTTGATGACGAGATGCGGGTTCGCACGGGCAAAGTCGCGCAGGCCCTTGGCAGCCTCCACCACGTCGGCCTCGACGAAAGCGATCGCCGACGGTCCGGTCAGCAGGCTGGAGATTTCCTCCTCAAGTCCGGCATCCTTAACCGCGATCTTGGTAATCGTGTTCTTCACCACGGTGAACGTGGCGTTCTCGCCCAGCGAGCGGCGCAGCTCAGCTAGCTGTGCAACGGTAAGCCCGCGGTAATCGGTCAACATGGCGCCGTTCGAACTCTGGAATCTCTCCGTGAGCTCGGTGACTGCGGCCACCTTGTCGGCTCTCGCCATGGGCCTCCTTCCTCTCTGTCAGCCCGGCTCTGTCAGCCCGGCTCTGTCAGCCCGGGGGGACGCCCCCGGGCTGACAGGCTGAACAGCCCGGGGGGACGACCCCCCGACCCCGGCTTGCCCCAGGACGAACTCGGTTGGCGCCGGCGAAGGACCACTAAAACAAAACGCCCCGGGCGCAGGCGCCGGGGCGTATCAGTTGCCGTGGCACCAGTTGCCACGGCAAAAGATCAGCTCACACATCACCTGCGCGGGCCGCCCGCTCCAACGGGACCTTCGGCTGTTTCGGCTCCCTGTCAAGGGCATCGACACAGCGACCAGCGGTCTTTGGCAGAACGCAGTTTATGCCCGGGCCGAGATAGCAGCCAAATCGGCAGCCGAACCCGCAAGATCGCACGGCTAGCTCAGCTGGTTACGGCTAATTCAGCTGGTTACCTCAAGCTCCTCGGTCAGCCCGCGTGTCTTGTTCGGGTCGACCGGGATGCTCGGGCCCATGGAGGTGGTGAACGCCGCCTTCCTCAGGTACCTGCCCTTGGCCGCGGCCGGCTTGAGCCGAATGACCTCGTCCACCGCCGCCGAGTAGTTCTGCACGAGGGCGACTTCGGGAAACGATGCCTTGCCGATCACAAAGTGCAGGTTGCCGTGCCTGTCCACCCGAAACTCGATCTTACCGCCCTTGATGTCGCTGACCGCCTTGGCCACGTCGTTGGTGACCGTCCCCGTCTTCGGGTTGGGCATCAGGCCGCGCGGGCCGAGCACGCGGCCGAGCCTGCCGACCTTGCCCATCAGATCGGGTGTCGCCACGACCGCGTCGAAGTCGAGGAAGCCGCCCTGGATGCGCTCGATCAGATCGTCAGTGCCGACGTAGTCGGCGCCCGCCTCGATCGCCTCCTCGGCGCGCTGACCGGTCGCGAAGACCAGGACCCTGGCCGTCTTGCCTGTGCCGTTGGGCAGATTGACCGTGCCACGCACCATCTGATCGGCCCGGCGCGGGTCGACGCCCAGACGGAGCGCCACCTCGACGGTAGGGTCGAACTTCGTCGTCGATGTCTTCTTGGCCAGCTTCGCCGCCTCGGCGGGGCTGTAAAGCTTGCTGCGGTCGATCAACTCGGCCGCCTTGCGGTACGCCTTGCTGCGCTGCATGTGAGTGTCTCCTTCGCGTGACTGAGGAGGGCGTGGTCTGCGGGCCAGCGCAAGGCCCTGCCACGGTGGCGGAATTGGTGCCGGCGGCAGCCGTTAGGGCGTGGACCCGGTCAGCCCACGACCGTGATGCCCATGGAACGCGCCGTGCCGGCGATGATCTTCTCGGCGGCTTCCAAGGTGTTCGCGGTGAGATCGGGCATCTTTGCCTGCGCGATCTGGCGGACCTGTGCGGCAGTGATCGAACCAACCTTGGTGGTGTGCGGCTCGCCGCTGCCCTTCTCGACACCGGCCGCCTTTTTGATCAGCTCGGGTGCGGGTGGCGTCTTGGTGATGAACGTGAACGAACGGTCCTCGAAGATGGTGATCTCAACCGGGATCACATTTCCTCGCTGGGCTTCTGTCGCAGCGTTGTACTGCCTGCAGAAGTCCATGATGTTCACGCCGTGCGGGCCGAGCGCGGTCCCCACCGGCGGTGCCGGCGTAGCCTGGCCGGCCGGCAGCTGCACCTTGACAACCGCCGCGATCCTCTTCCTGGGAGGCATGTCTGCTGAATCCTAACTTTTCAGATCTTCGCCACTTGATCGAAGGAGAGCTCGACCGGTGTCTCTCTGCCGAAGATCGATACCAGCACCTTGAGCTTCTGGGTATCAGCGTTGATCTCGTTGACCGTGGCAGGGAGCGTGGCGAACGGGCCGTCCATTACGGTAACCGACTCGCCGACCGTGAAGTCCACGACCGTGCGCTCTTCCTCCTTCTTCTTCGCCTGTTCCTCCGGCTCAGGCGCGAGGAGCTGCGCAACCTCGTCGAGGCTGAGCGGCGACGGCCTGCTCGAGAGCCCGACAAAGCCGGTTACGCCAGGCGTGTTACGTACCGCCGCCCACGACTCGTCGCTCAGGTCCATCCGGACAAGGATGTATCCGGGAAGTACCTTCTCTGAGACCTGCTGCCGCTTGCCGCCCTTGATCTCCATCACCTGGTGTGTCGGCACCTCGATCTGGAAGATGTAGTCCTCCATGTTCAGCGACTGGGTCCGGCTCTCCAGGTTGGTTTTGACCCGGTTCTCATATCCGGCGTACGAGTGCACGACATACCAGTCGCCAGGAAGCAGCCGCAACTGCCGCTTGAACTCTGCTACCGGGTCGCTCTCGGGCTCGGCGCCTTCCGGCGCAGAGCCGGGCGCCATCTCGGGCGCATCCGGTTCTGGCTCGTCAAGCACGTCTCCGGCACGACCCTCTGGCACGCCGGAATCGAGAGCCTGCTCGTCGGCTTCGCTCTCGCCCGGGTGCAGCTGGGACTCGGACACGGTGGCTCTTTCTCTCTCGTTGTGGCTGCCGGCGGTGCCGACGTGGTCAGGGCCTCGTCAGCCGCGCCGACGTGGTCCGTGGCCGGGTCGGCCGGAGCCGACCCGAATGGCTCTGTGGTTGTCGCTGCCGACGGAGCCGACGAGCGCTAGCTTGTTCCCGCGATCTTGTCCTCGCGATCTTGTCCCCGCAATCGTGCCCATTCCCTCCGCCGCCACGACGCGCGGCTCAGCCGAAGAGCCCAAGCACGAGCTTCGTGAACGCGTAGTCCATGCCCGTCACTATCCCGACCATGACAAGCACGAAGACCAAGACCACGGTCGTGTACGTAATCAGGTCACGGCGGGTCGGCCAGATGACCCTGCGGAGCTCGGCGACGACCTGGCGGAAGTACAGCGCGGGCGAAGTACGGGACGCCTTCTTGGGCCCCGACTTGCCCCGCCGCTCCGCGGCAGAACCGCGTGTCTGAGTCACCATGTCCTCACCTGAGCCGCACCGAACCGGACCTGAATTTCATACCCGAGCCGAACTCGCAGGGCAGGAGGGACTCGAACCCCCAACCGCCGGTTTTGGAGACCGGGACTCTAACCAATTGAGCTACTGCCCTCTGTGTCAACGCGCTGTGCTATCTAACCGCTGTGCTATCTAACGCGCTTGCTGTCAAGCCGCCTGTGTCAAGCCGCTGTGTCAAGCCGCTGTGCCTTCAATCTGCTGTGCCTTCAATCCGCTGTGCTGTCAATCCGCTCTGCTGTCAACCCGCTGTTTTCAACGTACCGACGACCGTCTGGAACTGTACAGAAGGCCGCGCCGGGAGTCCCGGCATGGCCGCACGCGGACATGCGGCGGCCACGCAGCGGACTGCCAGAGCCGCAAGTGTACGTTGTTCGGCCGCGCGACGTCGAACCAACGCGGACAGCGAAACCCGACATCATCCTTAACGGCGGCGCGGGGCGCGACTCGAATGGGTCTGCAGCGACAATAGGTCTGCAGCGACGGTTCCGGCCCGGGTGGACGGCCCCCCGGCCTCTCGAGGCCGTGCTAGCCCGTGCCGACGACCCCCTGAACCCCCCGAGGCGGGGCGGGCCCGGCGGGACGGCCAACCGGACCACGCGGCTGGCGTGTTCCACGGACGAAAACCCGAGGCGGGCCGGGGCGCTGGACCGGGCCGAGGGCCGCCGCAGCGGAAAGGTCGCGCCGAGCGCTCCGGCGAGATGACACGATGGGTGTTATGCGAACACTGCATTCAAGCATATCGGCCCGGGTATCCGCGATCACGGAATCCGCGACGCTAGCCGTCGACGCCAAGGCCAAGGCGCTCAAGGCCGCGGGGCGGCCGGTGATCGGGTTCGGCGCGGGCGAACCCGACTTCCCGACTCCCGGTTATATCGTGGCGGCCGCCCAAGAGGCCTGCGCGCAGCCGCGTTTCCACAAGTACACCCCGACGGGCGGGCTTCCCGAGCTGAGGGAAGCGATCGTGGCGAAGACCGCGCGCGACTCCGGTTACCAGGTGCAGGCGGGTCAGGTACTTGTCACCAACGGCGGCAAGCAGGCCGTGTACGAAGCCTTCGCGGCGCTGCTCGACCCGGGCGACGAGGTGCTCCTGCCCGCGCCGTACTGGACCACGTACCCGGAGTCGATCAAGCTCGCCGGCGGGGATCCCGTACCGGTCATAACCGACGAGCGGGCCGGCTACCTGGCGTCTGTCTCCCAGCTCGAGGCCGCCCGCACGGATCGCACCAAGGTCCTCCTCTTCGTGTCGCCTTCCAACCCGACCGGCGCGGTTTACCCGCCTTCCCTGGTAGCCGAGATCGGCCGCTGGGCCGTGGCCAATGGGATCTGGGTGATCACCGACGAGATCTACGAGCACCTGGTATATGACGACGCCAGGTTCAGTTCGATGCCGGCCGCAGTCCCCGAGCTCAGCGAGCGCTGCGTCGTGGTCAACGGTGTCGCGAAGACCTACGCGATGACTGGCTGGCGGGTCGGCTGGATGATCGGGCCACCCGACGTCACCAAGGCGGCCGTCAACCTTCAGTCACACGCGACGTCGAACGTATGCAACGTCGCCCAGGCAGCGGCGCTCGCCGCGGTCACGGGTGATCTGTCCGCGACGGCGGCCATGCGCGAGGCATTCGACCGGCGCAGGCGCGTTATGAGCCGGATGCTGAACGAGATCCCCGGTGTCACCTGCCCCGAGCCGAAGGGCGCCTTCTACTGCTATCCGTCGGTGAACGAGCTGATCGGCAGCGAGATCCGCGGTACCCGGGTGGAGAGCAGTGCCGGGCTCGCCGAGCTGATCCTGGAAGAGGCGGAGGTCGCCGTGGTTCCAGGGGAGGCGTTCGGGACCCCTGGCTACTTCCGGCTGTCCTGCGCGCTAGGTGACGGTGACCTCGCGGAAGGAATCAGCCGGATGGCGAAGCTGCTCACCGAGGCCCGCTGAGGTCCGCCAGGCCATGCCCGACAACGCCGAATTCAGTTCGGTAGTGTCGTTTGAGTGTGGAAGTTGAGCACGGTGCGGCAGAGCGCATGGTAGAGGGTTCCGGTCTTGCGCCGCATCATGGCGCGAGGAGGCCGGTCCGCGCGCTGCCGAAGGCGCACCTGCACCTGCACCTGACCGGGGCAATGCGGCACTCCACCCTGATCGATCTCGCCCGCCGTCGTGGCGTCGGGTTACCCCACGCTCTCAGCACTAGCCGGCCGCCGCAGCTACGCGGAACCGACGAGCGCGGCTGGTTCAGGTTCCAGCGGCTGTACGACATCGCCCGCTCTGTGCTGCGCACCCCGGCAGACGTTCGCCGGCTGCTGCGCGAGACCGCCGAGGACGAAAGCGAGGAAGGCTCCGGCTGGCTGGAGATCCAGGTGGACCCGTCCGGCTACGCGGGCCGTTTCGGCGGCCTCACCCCCACCGTCGAGCTGGTTCTCGACGCAGCGGCACAGGCGTCAGGTGCGACCGGAGTCGGCATCGGCGTGATCATCGCGGCGAACCGCACCAGGCACCCGCTCGACGCCAGGACGCTCGCCAGGCTCGCCACACAATACGCGGGGCGGGGCGTTGTCGGATTTGGCCTCAGCAACGACGAACGTCGTGGTCCCGCGGCGGAGTTCGCACCGGCGTTCCGCATCGCCGCCCGCGCCGGGCTGCTTGCCGTTCCGCATGGCGGCGAGCTTGCCGGGCCAGACAGCGTCCGCGCCTGCCTGCTGCAGCTGAACGCCGACAGGATCGGGCATGGCGTGCGCGCCGCGGAGGATCCGGCCCTGACGCGCCTGCTCGCGGCGCGCGGCACCACCCTCGAGGTGTGTCCCACGTCCAATGTCGCGCTCGGAGTTGCCGCCGACGCGGAAAAGGTCCCGCTTCGGCCACTTCGGGACGCCGGCGTGAGCATCGCGCTCGGGGCCGACGATCCGCTGCTGTTTGGCGCCAGGCTCACCGCCCAGTACGAACTCGCGCGGCACGCGCACCTGTGCACCGATCAGGAACTCGCCGACCTCGCCCGCACTTCGGTGCGAGGTTCGGCCGCACCCAGCTACCTTCGGGCCGCCCTGCTGGCCGGAATCGACTCCTGGCTGGCCGCGCCCGCCGACACCGCTGCGGCTCTGCCCCCCCGCGCCCCCTGCCCGGCGGCGCGGCTGTCGTCCGCTGACGACAATTCTCGCCGCACCTCGATTCCGCTCCGTCAGGGCCGGATCCGGGACCAGCCCCGGTCCGGCGATCAGAGCTGGACGCCGACAAGCACAGGCTCAGCGACGAGCGTCACGCCGAACGCGTCCTGGACCGAGTCCCTGATCTCACGCGCAAGCGCAAGCAGCCCCGCCGTCGTCGCGCCGCCCGGATTGGTGAGCGCCAGCGGGTGCCTGGACGAGATCCGCGCGCCGCACGCCGCGTAGCCCTTGCAGAAGCCTGCGCGCTCGATCAGCCATGCGGCCGGAATCTTGACATTGCCGCCTGACGCGGGGAAGCGCGGGAAGCTGGCGCCGTGTCCAAGCCGGCGGCGCACGGCATCCTCGAACGCGGCGAGCTGATCAGGTCCGAGCACCGGGTTGGTGAAGAACGAGCCCGCGCTGCGGGTGTCCGGGTCGGCAGGGTCGAGCACCATAGCCTTGCCCCTGCGCAGTTCGAGCACCGCCGCACGGACCTTGCCGGCAGGCACCCGCTGCCCGGCAACCACCCCGAGCGATGACGCCAGTTCTGCGTAGCGGATCGGTGGCGGCGGCCGTTCGTTATCTAGCTTGAACGTCACGTCGAGGATCACGAACCGGCCAGGCCTGCGCTTGAACATGCTCGTCCGGTAACCGAATCCGCATGCGGCGCCGTCAAGCGTGACCACCCGGCCGGCTCTCCTGTCAAGAACGCGCACGCCGGCGACCGTCTCGGCCACCTCCTGCCCGTAGGCGCCGACGTTCTGGATGGGGGTAGCGCCGACCAGGCCGGGGATACCAGCCAGGCACTCCACTCCGGCGAGCCCTTCCGCGACGCAGCGGGCGACGATCGCGTCCCAGTTCTCCCCGGCGGCGGCACGCAGCAGCGCGGCGCCTCGATCACCTCGGTCCCATCGGATATCGACGCCTCGGGTGGCGACGTGCACGACTGTGCCGGCAAACCCCGCATCGGCGACGACAACGTTGGAACCGCCGCCGAGGATGAGCAGCGGCTCGCCCGAGGCGTCGGCGGCGCGTACCGCGTCCACGACATCCCGCTCGTCCTGAGCGGCGACGAAGGTGCCTGCCGGGCCGCCGAGCCGCAGGGTCGTATGATCCGCCAGGCTTACCCGCTGACCCCGGCCGCCGTTCGCCGGTACACCGCTGACCTCGGCAGTCGCCTCGCCGCCTGCTCCGGCCACCGTCACTTGTGTCAGGCCAGCTTGACGACCGCGCGGGTGCGCGACAAGACCTTTGCGTCGCCGGACCTTGCCGTCAGCGCCAATACCACGCGGTTGTCGTCGAGCTTCTCCTCGACCTTGCCGCCGACCTCGATCGTCGCGCCAATGTCATCGTCAGGAACCACGACGGGAGCGGAGAACCTGACGCCGAAGTCAAGCACGGCACCCGGGTCACCGATCCAGTCGGTCACATACCTGCCCGCCTCCGCCATGGTGAACATCCCATGCGCGATCACGTCAGGGAGCCCGACCGACTTGGCGATCCGCTCGTTCCAGTGGATCACGTTGAAGTCTCCGGACGCACCGCAGTATTTGACGAGGTCGATCCGCTGGACTGGATAGGTCCGCGGCTCCAGTTCCGTTCCGGCCTCGACGTCGTCGTACTTGACTTGCGCGGTCATCTCGCTGGCGCCCCTCTCAGTTCCCGGCCCCGCCGCGCTCCACGACCGTGGAATACGCGGTGCATACATGCTCGCCCTCGACGGTGCTGATTTCGGTCTGAGTCGTGAGCAGCACGTTGCGGCCCGCGTCACGGATATCGGCGATGGTGGACCGGCAGGTGACGACGTCGCCCGCGTAGACCGGGCGGCTGTATTCAAAGCGCTGCTCGCCGTGCACCACCATGGCGTAGTTGACGCCAAGGCCCGGATCCATCAAAGCCTTCGCGCTTCCGGCCATGCTGATGACGATCGGGAACGTCGGCGGTGCTGGGACGTCCCTGTGACCCGCCGCCTGGGCCGCCGCACGGTCGCGGTAGAGCGGATTGGAGTCACCGATCGCGGTCGCGAACTCGGCGATCTTCACCCGGCTGACCTCGTACGGCTCGGTCGGCGGGTATGTCCGGCCGAGATAGTCCCGGTTGATTCCCATGCAGCCCTCCGCAAGACCAGGTGACCCGGCATACGCCGGGTGCCGCGCTTAGTAGTTGCCTACATCATCCGGCATGCGGCGCTTGTTGCTCGTCCGCCGCAACGCGGCGGCTTCAGATGCCGCATAGTGACCGTAACAGAACGAGGTTCGGTCTGTTACCGGCCGGTCTGGTGCTGGCCCGTCCGGTGCTGGCCGGTGTGTCCTGGCCAGCCGGTGCTGGCCGGTCCCGTGCTGGCCGGTGTGTCCTTGCCACCCGGTGCTGGCCGGTCCGGTGCTGGCCAGTCCCGTGCTGGCCGGTGTGTCCTGGCCAGCCGGTGCTGGCCGGTCCAGTGCTGGCCGGTGTGTCCTGGCCAGCCGGTGCTGGCCAGTCGCGTGCTGGCCAGCCGATCGAGTTAGCGGGTCTCGCGGTGCGGTTGGTGCTTACGGCAGTTGGGGCAGTACTTTTTGATCTCCAGCCGATCCGGGTCGTTACGCCGGTTCTTCCTGGTGATGTAGTTGCGGTGCTTGCACTCCTGGCAGGCCAGCGTGATCTTCGGCCTGACGTCGGTGGCAGCCATGATGGCGTGCCTTTCTGCTGTGTTGGATGATCGGACATGCCGCTCGCCAGCATCCGGCAGGAAACCGGCGAACTTGTAGCGGAGGCCGGACTTGAACCGGCGACACAGCGATTATGAGCCGCTTGCTCTGCCTGACTGAGCTACTCCGCCGCCTCAGCGGCCGACCACCGCCGACGCAGCAGCGGGCCGGCACGTCAGCATATCGGTAACCGGTGTTCCGGCTCGATATTCCCGCCGATGCCCTTGGCAGAAGGAGTCTACTGTGTCCCTGGCATCGCAGGCGGCGCGGTCCCGCGCCGCCTGCGATTGGTGCGACCGCGTGCGCGAGCGCAGCGCGGCCCTCGCGGGCTGGCGCGGCCCTCGCGGGAGCGCGCCGACCTTGGGCGAAATGGTCACCAGCCGCCAGGGCCTGATCGGCGCGGCTCGGCGCGCTGTGTGATAGACCGGTGGCCACGGGAGGCGGGACATGCTTTTTCCGACATCGCTTGTAGGCAGCTATCCCCAGCCTGACTGGCTGATCGACCGGGAACGGCTGGCCGGCCGGTTTCCCCCGCGGGTACGCGCACGTGAGCTATGGCGCGTCGGGGCGGAATACCTAGAGCAAGCGCAGCGCGACGCGACGCGGCTGGCCATCCGCGATCAGGAACTGGTCGGCCTGGACATCATCACCGATGGTGAGATCCGCCGGGAGAGCTATTCGAACCGCTTCGCGACCGCACTCGATGGCGTCGACATCGAGAATCCAGGCACAGCACCTGACCGCAGCGGCCACCCGAACCAGGTGCCGCGCGTGGTCGGGCCGATCCGGCGGCGGCGCGCTGTCGAGGTCGAAGACCTCGGCTTCCTGCGGGCCAATACCGAGCGAACGATCAAGATCACCGTCCCTGGACCATTCACGATGTCGCAGCAGGCGCAGGACGACTACTACCCGGATCAGGAAGGCCTCGCCTTCGCATACGCGGAAGCGGTCAACGAGGAGATCAAGGATCTGTTCGCCGCGGGAGCGGACATCGTGCAGCTCGACGAGCCCTACCTGCAGGCGCGGCCGGAGAAGGCTCGCCGATTCGGCGTACCCGTCCTCAACCGGGCGCTCGACGGGGTCATCGGCACGACGGCCGTGCACATCTGCTTCGGGTACGCGGCCATCATCCACGAAAGGCCAGCGGGCTACTCATTCCTTCCCGAGCTGGCCGACACCCGCTGCGACCAGATCTCAGTCGAGACGGCGCAGTCGAACCTCGACTGCGCCGTCCTGTCAGCGCTGCATGACAAGACCGTCATACTTGGCGTCCTCGACCTGTCCGACGCCATGATCGATACCCCGGAACAGGTGGCCGCACGGGTGCGGCGGGCGTTGAAATACGTGCCGCCCGAGCGTGTCGTTCTCGCCCCCGACTGCGGCATGAAGTATCTGCCGCGTGACGCCGCCTTCGGCAAGCTGCAGGCTATGACGCACGCCGCATGCCACCTTCGCGCTGAACACGGCGGGTGACGGGGAGAACGGACCGGACGCGCCGCAGGGCGGTTGCGAGCCCGCCGCGCCGGTTCACCACGTTCGCCGATCATGCGCTCGTCGAGCGCGGCGTCCGGCAGTACGCCCGCTACTACGGCCCGCGTGCCGCCTGAGCGCGCCTGCCTCGCAGGCGCGGCAGGGTGGTCCCAAGGCCTACTAAGCCAAGGTGGGCAGCCTCGGTATCCGTAGCGGACCCCAACACGTGATCCCGAACGGCTACGCTCGGATCAGTAGTTCCAATCGAGCTATATCTTGTCAGTGCACAGCTAAAGTCGTACGCTATCGATATATCGTGATCGTGTCGCGAGAGGTATCGTTAAGCGAGTGTACAGACGGGAGCACAGCATGCCGGCAGCGAGTTCAGGAGCCGGGGATTTCGATCCCCGCGTGTTCGATGTCTTCAGTTGCATGAGGGACGTGCTCGGCCAGGTCCACAGCGCCGTCCACAAGATGTCAGGCGGCCCGGGGCCGGGCTGGCGCGGCGGGCCGTGGGAGCGGGGCTTCGGGCGCGCGAAGACAGAGTGGGCCGGCCCGTTCGGCGGCTGGTGGCCGGGGCAGCCAGGCTCACCTGGCGCGAGGCGTGGCCCGAAGGCAAGCCGCGGCGACGTCCGGGCCGCGGTCCTGGCCCTGCTGCGGGAGGGCCCGCGCAATGGGTACCAGATCATGTCCGAGATCGAAGAGCGCAGCGACGGCGCGTGGCGGCCCAGCCCCGGCGCGGTCTACCCGGCGCTGGCACAGCTCGCCGACGAGGGCCTGATCGCGGGTGAGGAATCAGGTGGCCGACGCACGTACAGCCTCACCGACGCGGGCCGCAGCTATGTCGAGGAGAACCCCGAGATGGCCCGTGGCGCGTGGGAGTCGATGGCCCAGCAAGAGTCCTGGGAGGTACCTGGACTGTTCGCCCAGGCCGCAAAGCTCGGCGCCGGCATCGTGCAGATGGCTCACGCGGGCACGCCCGGGCAGATTCACGCCGCGGAACGGCTGCTCGAGCAAACCCGACGCAGGCTGTACCGGCTCCTGGCCGATGAGTTCGACGGCGACGACGGCGACGGCGACGGGCAGGACCAGGCGTAGCAGCCGAGAGGATGGACAATGGACGACCGCATCCGGATTTCCGACGCCGACCGGGACCGCGTCACCGCCCGGCTGCGTGACCACTTCGCCGAGGGCCGGCTCACACCGGACGAGTTCGACGAGCGGGTCACCGCGGCGCTGAACGCCAAAACCTTCGGCGACCTGCGCCATGTGATGACGGATCTGCCCGAGCCTGTATCCGAGGCGCGGCCGCAGCAACCCCCGAGGCCGGCCGCGCCGCGTCGGGCCTTCCGCCACCGGCCGAGAATGCTTCCGCTTGTACTGCTCGCGCTGATCGCGGCACTGGTGCTTCCTGGTGGTGGGTGGCTGCTCTTCGTCTTCGTCAAGGTGGCCCTGGTGTTCTGGCTGATGGCCCTCCTGGTCGGCGTCCTGCTGGCCGGCTGGATCCGCCGGCGGGTGCGCCGCGACTGGCGGTCCGGCTGGTCCGGCCCCGGCTGGCCCGGCCCGGGCTGGCCCCGCCCTGGCGGATCCGGCTCTGGCTGGTCCGGCCCTGAACGGTCCGACCCGGCATGGTCCGGCTCCCGTCCGGATCGGCACCCGTACTGGCAGCCGGATCACCCCCACCACGGGCGGCGCTACCGGCGCTAGTGGCGGCACCACGTCAGCGGTGAGATCCTTACCCGCGACCAATGCCTGGCCCACGACCAAGGCTGGCGTCGGCGCGGGTAGGTTCTCACAGGTGCCACTGGCCAGCCGCGGACGGCCACCCGGGGTGGCGGCGCCGGTTACGTGCCTGCGCGGCACCCGGCAGCCGTTACGCGACACCTGCTGGGCGCTCGGCACGTCGGCGCACGGCCTCACCTTGCCTGGATTCCTGCTGACCGAGCTCCGGCTGGCCGCGGCCGATCTGAGGGGAGGTGCCGGGCGGGCCGGCCTGGCACCCCCGCGCCCTGGAGCAACGGCGCAGCGTCGCTCGAGCGACTGCCAGCGCCTCGATCTCGGCTTGAAGCACCCGGCTGACTGGGGAGCTAGGGCGCAGCTGCCTCAGCCGCTGCCGGAGGCCTGTATTTGCGCGGTAGCCGTTGCCACGGCGACAGGCCTGTCGCCGGCATCAACGAGCTCGCCGGCCAGGAAGCACACGCGTTCGCCCCGCTGAACGATCCGCCCCCGACCATAAAGCCGGCCGGGGCGGGCCGGGCGGAGAAACTGCACATGCAGGTCCAGCGTCGGCGCGAACTGGCCTTCCGGCAAGGTCGCCAGGATCGCGGGCCCGAGGGTTTCGTCGAGCATCGCCGCGAGGAACCCGCCCTGAACAACGCCCGCCGGGTTCACGAACTGCTCACCAGCCGCGAAAGCCACCTCGATGGTGCCTTGATCTGCGTCGACCGTAACGAGTTCCCAGCCCAAGATCACCGCCGACGGAGGCGGCGCGATCCGTCCTGCCTGCCAATCCCAGAACGGGCCGCGCCGCACCTCATCCACGGACCGGACATTATCAGCCGCCTATCAAGGATCGCCGGCTCGCCGACGATGTCGAGCGGGCGTCATCTCAACCGCTGGCATGGTTCAACCGCTGGCATATCCGGCAGGCGTGACGTCACGCAGAACCCGACGCGATCACCGGGTGGCGAGCACTTACGTGATGTTGTCGCGCAGCCGGCCTAGCAGATCTTCGATCTGGCTGAGGTCTCGCTCGGACAACCCCGAACACAGCCGCTTGTCGAAGGCGAGGGCGGCATCTCGCAGGCGGAAAAAGAGCGCATCACCCTCGGCGGTGAGGTCCACCACGTGCATCCGGCGGCTCTTCGGATCCCTTCGCCGGGTCACGAGGCCGGCCGACTCCATGGCGTTGAGGTGATGGGTGAGCGTAGCGCCCTGGATGCCGACCGCGTCGGCGAGCTGGCGCTGGCTGGCTAGCTGCCGGCTCTTGAGCGAGATCAGCACGAGCCACACGGGCAGCGACCCGCCCGCCTCGGCGAGGACGTCGTCGAACGCCCTGCTGACGACCTTCGCGACCTGGCTGAGGCGCAGCCCGATCGGCTGACGCATGGGTCCTGACATGGCCAAGAGGTTAGCACATGATTAGATATCTAACCGTTTGACGTCCTATGATTTGATACCTAACGTTAGCCTGGAGCGAAGGAGGAATCATGGATGACCTGCCCATGCAGGGCCGGGTGGCCGTGGTGGCCGGCGCCAGCAGGGGGATCGGCGCGGCCACCGCCGAAGCGTTCGCGGCCGCCGGGGCCGCTGTCGTCCTCGGGGCTCGCGACACCGCCGCTCTGGAATCGGTCGCGAGGCATATCCAGGCCCGCGGGGGCCAGGCGATCGCCGTCCGCACCGACGTCGCGGACGTGGACTCGGCCCGGCATCTGGTGGACCGCGCGGTGACCGCGTACGGCCGCCTCGACGCGGCATTCAACAACGCCACCGATGGCCCGCCGCCCGCGCCACTTGCCGAGATCGACCCGGCCGAATTCGACCGCGGCATCGCCACGAATATCCGCGGCACGTTCCTCGGCATGAAGTTCCAGATCGGCGCCATGCTGCGAGGCGGTGGCGGCACGATCGTGAACATGGCCTCGATCGCCGGCCTGAACGGCACGGCGAACCTGGCGGCATACACGGCGGGCAAGGCCGGCATCATCGGCCTGACGAAGGTCGCCGCGCTTGATTACGCCGATCATGGTGTCCGGGTCAATGTCGTGGCGCCGGGCCCGATCCTGACCCATCACCTCCAGGCCGCGGGACCGCAGGCCCAGCAGGGGGCTGCCCTGAGCACGCCGATGCGCAGGACCGGCACGGCCGCTGAGGTGGCGCAGGTCGTGCTGTGGCTCAGTTCGCCGCGGTCCTCGTTCGTGACCGGGACGGTGATCCCGATCGACGGCGGGCAGTCCGCGGGTAACAAGCCGCGCCAGATGTACCGGCAGGGCGAGCCGATGTCCGCACCAGCCGAAGATCCCGCAAGGCGAATGGGGACATCATGACCGGCGACACCGGCGCAGGAATCATCGCGCTCGTCTGGGACGACGTCGAGGTGCGCGACTTCGGGCAGACCGCCATCGCTATCGGCCCCGCGGCCGGACAAGATGTACCTGGCTCGTTCACTGGTACGTAATGACCACCGGCGTCGGCGTCTTCGCCATCGTCTCGTCCGGGCTCATCGTCGGATGGTCCATAGCGTAGAAGTTCTTCCATCCGAAGAACACCCCATGCGGGGCCGCCTTGGTGACGGCGTTCCACGTCCGCTGTTTCATGTCCGGCCCACCCTGCCCGTCCATGTGGATGACAATGGCGAGATCGTCGTGACTGGTGTCAAGGTCCTGCTCGTCGCGAATCATCGACAGCCTGAACTGGTGCAGCACCAGCATCTTCTGCGGCAGATGGTGCTCGGCGGTGAGGTCGGCCAGCCACCTGACCACGCTGTTGACCTCGGTGACGTCGACACTGCCTATTTGCTGGAGTGGCACCTGTCCCGGGTTCAGCTTCCACTCCGCGTCCAAGGCCAGCCCGACGTTGGGCAGTCTCAGCAGGGACGCGTACACCTTGGCCTGGGCGAGCAGATTGGCCCGCCCCGGTTGCAGGTCGAGCACGACGTACATGCCGGCGACGGTCGCCCGTTCCACCCACGGGCGAAGGGAGGCCACGCCCGACTCACCGGAGTAGTCGCCGTTCCTACCCGGCCCGCTCAGTGCCACGGTGGCGATGATCTCAAAGGCGGGGATCACAGGTACTTTGCTCAGTCGTCGATATGACGCGGCAACCCTCATGGCCCGCGCGATGCTCGCGGAAAGGTCCTGTTGGCCGAGAGCGCCGAGTGCGGGAGCACCGGGGTGGCCGTAAAGCGCGACTAGCCGATGTCCGGGGAAGACGACCTGTCCGCCCCCCGGCAGTTGCACCCCGGTCGCCGCGGTGGCAACGCGGGACGCCAGCCGTTCGGCCGGTCCGAAACTGGCCCCGATCGCGAGGACCTCCTGGGGCTGCGCGGCCGAGAGCGCCGTGATGGCGGTGGCGTCGGCCCGCGGGTCGTCGCCGCGCACGGGGATCACTGTCGCTCCTGCCACCTCCGCGGTTGTGGCGACTGCCGCGGTCGTTGCGTCGAACTGATCCGGGTGCTCGAGCAGGACGACATGGTCGAGTGGGATGGGCGCACGTGTCGCGGGCAGCTGGGAGGGGTTGGTGACCACGTGGGTGCCTGGCAGCTGCGCGGCGACCGCTTTCTCTGTCACCCCCACTGCCAGCACGGCACGTGGATGCAGGTCGTCGACCTCCGCACGCAATGCGGCGCTGGTCGTCGCCGCGGCGCCCGCGGACACGGCGCCCGCGGACACGGCGCCGGTGGACACGGCGCCGGTGGACACGGCGCCCGCCTGTGAGCCCGTCTGGACCGCGGTGAGCAGCAGAGGTGCACCGGCGTGCCGCGCTCGGCTGGCGGCGATCGCCAGCTCAGCCGGACGTTGCGGGCTTGCAACCACGACGACCGGTGCGGTGGCGAATAGTTGCCGTGCCACCTCTGCGGCGAGCACATCGGCCGCGGTATCGGTCAGCACCGATGTCGCCGATGCCGGTAGGTGGGTGACGGCCGACTCCGGCCGAGGTGTTGTCGCGATGGCCGCCGATCCCGCTTGGCCGACACATGCGCTGGTGCCTGCGGCCACGGCGGACAGCACCAGCAACGATGTGACGGCACTGCGCCGCACCTGGACATAGGTGCGATAAGGGGACGGAATCAACGGGCGGCGTCCGCGCGGCACGATTACGGCTCCATTCGTTGCGCGAGCAGCCCCCGGATGAGCGCTGCTGGACTTTGACCGGGCGCACGTCGCGCTCGGCCTGATTCGACGTGAACCCGACGGCCAGGTCGGCCGCGAACCGCAAGATCATGTCCTGTTGGTCGCGGCACCTGCGGGCCAGCCGCAGCCCGTCCTTCGCCACCAGGCCGCGCCTGCCCTGGTTGTCGGTGATGCCCTTCGCCACAGCTCCGCGGTACCAGGCGGTGATCTCGGCCAGCTGCGCGTCCCCGAGCCTGGCGCGGCCGGCGGTGGCCTGCGAGTTCGCCCAGATGAGCAGGTCGGCCATGGACCGGGCCCACAGCCGGCCGTCCGGATCGGACTCGTAGACTCCGCGCAGGTTACGCAATCCGTGCGAGCCGCACCAAGCGTGCAGGGTCGTCGGCCAGGTGCCGGTACCCCGGGTAGCCGTCGCGGACGATCGTGCCGTACAACCGGGGAGCACGCCTCCGGCGTCGATGTCGTCGGCGGACCGGCCGCCGGTGCGCATCCCGCCGGCGTGCATCGCGGTCAGGAACTCGGCGCCGGCCACGTGCACAAAATGCAGGCGCCCGCCGACGCGCGCCGCCTCAAGCTCTGCGCCCCGCGCCGACAGCTGCGCGTCCTTAGCCTTCAGCGCCTCGCGCAGCTGGGCGTTCGCCTCGCGCAGCGCGCGCAGCTGGGCGTTCGCCTCGCGCAGCGCGCGCAGCTCCTCTGACGCGGCTTCCGGCAAGGGCGGATCGGGCACACGTCACATGATCGACGATCTCAAACGAACATCTACGCGACACGCCGTGCAACATCACGTTCGCAACACCGCAGTCCTCAGACCGCCCATCTCAGGCTGAACGGCTACGGGACGCCCTAAGCCGGTTGACCCGCCGAATGATGTCCGAGATCTCCAAAGGCGGCCGGAACTGACACGCCACCGTACAGCCCGGACTCCGCCGGCGCGCCCTCTGTGGCCGGGCTACCCGCCCGCCCGGGCGATGCCGCCGTGTGCCTGGGCGATGCCGCCGCGACTGTCACGATCACAACGGGGCAGGGCGCCTGCCGCAGGCAGCTCGCTGCGACCGCGCCCACCGTCTGTCTCAGCGGGGAATCGGCGTGATGCCCGCCGAGCACCAGCAGTTCGGCGTCCGCACACTGATCGACGATGACGCGCGCGGGAAGGCCGCAGACCAGCGCTGGCCGCACCTTCACGCCGGGCGCCGGGCCCAATGCCATCCGCATCGCCCGTGCCAGGTCAGCCTCCGCCCGCCGTCGTTCGCCGTCGGCCGTCGGCCGACGGCTCACCGGGGCGTATGGAGCGAAACTGGCGAGCGGGACATGCCAGGCACACAAGGCAACGATCTCTGCGTCGCGCGATCGAGCCAGGTCCGCAGCCCACCGAAGCGCGGCGACAGACGCCCGTGAGCCGTCGATCCCGACCACGATCGTCCCGCTGACAAACTCAGACATGGCATCTCCTCACCTCAAACATCACCAGTGGGACAGTGTCGTGCTAGGGCCTTACGTCCCGGTGAGCTGCGAGTTTGCCCGCAGATCCGCCGTGGCCACCGACAGTGACCCCCGCTGATGCCCGGGCGCACTGGCCCGGCGGGGCGTACGCCGGCGTCACGGGTGACAATAGCTTCGTCACGGTTTGCCCGGCCAGATGACTAGGCTGAGGCGACCGCGGACAGCAGGCTGCGGTCGCCCGACCGCGGCAGGCCTGCCTGCGGGCAGGCCGGCCGCGCTGGGTGGTCACCGACCGTGGCGGCACGCGGCGGCGGGGAGGTCGCATGGATATCTGGCCAGGACGGCCGTTTCCCTTGGGAGCCACACCCGAAGGGTCCGGGACCAATTTCGCGCTGGCATCGGAGATAGCCGAGCGGGTTGTGCTGTGCCTGTTCGATGCGAGCGGCGCGGAAACCCAGGTGCCGCTGCCGGTAATCGATGACGGCGTCTGGCACGGGTTCGTGCCGGGAATCAGCACCGGCGAGCGCTACGGCTACCGGGTGTTTGGACCGTATGACCCCGAGCGTGGCCTGCGCTGCAACCCGGCCAAACTGCTGCTCGACCCCTATGCCAAGGCGACAACCGGCCACCTGACGTGGGGGGAGAGCCTATTCGGCTACCTTCCAGGTGACCCTGATGGGCGGAACGACCTCGACTCAGCGCCGTCAATGATGCGGTCGATGGTTGCCGACCCGTCGTTCGGGTGGGGCGCGGACAAACCCCCGGCTACGCCGTACCGCGACACCGTCATCTATGAGGTGCACGTCAAGGGATTCACCCAGGCCCGCAACCACCTGCCGCCCGCGCTGCGCGGAACATACGCCGGGCTCGCATCCCCGCCGGTAGTGGGGTACCTGGCCAGCCTGGGGGTGACCGCGGTCGAGTTGCTGCCCGTCCACCAGTTCGTCACGAGCAGGCATCTGGCCGCGCGTGGCCTGACCGACTACTGGGGCTACAACACCATCGGCTTCTTCGCCCCGCACGACGGCTACTCCGCTGAGGTACGGGCCGGGCGCCCGGGCGGGCAGATCGCCGAGTTCCAGGCGATGGTGCAGACGCTGCATGCCGCCGGGCTTGAGGTACTGCTCGACGTGGTGTTCAACCATACGGTCGAGGGTAGCCACCTGGGTCCCACGCTCTGCTTCCGCGGGATTGACAACCCTGCCTACTACCGGCTTAGGCCCGGGGACCTGCGCCATTACGTGGACACCACGGGCACGGGCGCCTCGGTCAACGCCGACCACCCGACGTGCCTGCGCCTGATCATGGACTCGCTGCGGTACTGGGTGACCGAGATGCACGTCGACGGCTTCCGCTTCGATCTCGCCACCACGCTCGCCAGGGAGCGGGGCAACTTTCAGCGGATGGCCACGTTCTTCGACATCGTCGCGCAGGACCCCGTCATCTCCCGGATCAAGCTCATCGCCGAACCGTGGGACGTCGGCCAGCTGGACAGTTACAGCGTGGGCAGGTTTCCGGCCCTGTGGCGCGAGTGGAACGGCCGCTACCGCGACACCGTACGCGACTTCTGGCGGGGCACCGATGGGACGCTGCCCGATCTCGCCACCCGGATCTCCGGGTCCTCCGACCTTTACGGCGCCGAACACCGGCCCAGATCCTCGATCAACTTCGTCACCGCGCACGACGGGTTCACGCTGCGCGACCTGGTCTCCTATGAGCGCAAGTACAACGAGGCCAACGGCGAGCACAACAGGGACGGAAGCAATGACAACCGGTCGTGGAACTGCGGCGTGGAAGGCCCGACCGGTGACCCGCAGATTCTGGCACTGCGCGCCCGCCAGTCCCGCGCGCTGCTCGGCACGCTGCTACTGTCCCGGGGCATCCCGATGATCCTCGGCGGCGACGAACTCGGCCGCACCCAAGGCGGCAACAACAACCCCTACTGCCAGGACAATCCGACGTCCTGGTTCGACTGGGACGCCGCCGACGCCGGCCTGACCGCCTACACCCGCCGGCTGATCGCGTTCCGCCGGGCGCACCCGGCGCTGCGCCGTGGCGCGTACCTGGCCGATCCCGGCTACGTCCCCTGGTTCACCCCTGCGGGCCACGCGATGGCCGAAGCGGACTGGAACTCCCCCGGCAGGAATGCCATCGCCATCTACATCGACGGCACGGTCGCGCCGGATCTGGACGCACGCGGCCAGCCCATGCTCGACGACGACCTGCTCACCCTGGTCAACGGATCAGCGGACCCGGTCACCTTCACCGTCCCCGAGGTCGGGAAGCGATGCGTCTGGCGAGCACAGGTGGACAGCTTCGATCTCACCGCCGACACCCCCAAGTCCCATCCGGCTGCCGCCAGGCGCCGCCCCGCGGCCCGCGGCACTGCGCCCGTGGGGGCTGGCGCCACCGGCGTCTCCGACGTTGGCGCAGGCGACCAAGTGGTAGTCAACCCCCGCTCGTTCGTGCTGTTCCTCGCCAAGCCGTCGTGACATGCACGCGGCTGCGTGGCAGCTGGCGCGACACGGAAGAATGGGTACCGGTAGCCTCAATGAGGACGTCCGGCCCTAGCCCGAGGCGGTGCCGAGGGCGGAGCGTATCCACTGGCCCTTGGGAGGAGCATGGCATCCGGTCGCGGTGGAACCGATCCGATGTCACCCGTTGGGGTCGCGTCGGGTCCCGTGCTGCCGAAGGCGCCGACCGGTATCAGGGGGCTGGACGAGATCACCGGGGGTGGGCTGCCCACGGGCAGGTCGACGTTGGTGACGGGTGGCGCCGGGTCGGGTAAGACGTTGCTGGGGCTGGAGTTCCTGGTCGCGGGGGCGCGGGAGTTTGGCGAGCCGGGGGTGCTGGTCACCTTTGAGGAGTCGGCGGCGAAGGTGAGCGCTAACGTCGCGTCGCTGGGGTTTGACCTGGATGGGCTGCAGCGGGACGGGTTGCTGGTGGTGCATGCGTTCCGGGTGGATCCCGCGGAGGTCATCGAGACCGGGGAGTATGACTTCGAGCCGCTGTTCTTGCTGCTGGGTGACACGATTGGGCGGATCGGGGCGAAGCGGGTGGTGCTGGACACCGTCGAGGTGCTGTTCGGCGCGTTCGGCGGGCGGGCGATCGTGCGGGCGGAGCTTGGCCGGTTGTTCCGCTGGCTGGAGGACCAGGCGGTGACAGCGATCGTCACCGGTGAGCGGGGCGATGGGGGGCTGACCCGGCATGGGATCGAGGAGTTCGTGTCCGACTGCGTGATCGTTTTGGATCACCGTCTCCATGAGGAGGTTTCCACCCGGCGGCTGCGGGTGGTCAAGTACCGCGGGTCGGCGCACGAGACCAACGAGTACCCGTTCTTGATCTCCGCCCAGGGGTTTGTGGTGCTGCCGATCACGTCGGTCGCGCTGGATTACGGCGCGCCGCACGAGCGGGTCCCGACCGGTGTCGGCCGGCTGGATCATATGCTGGCCGGTGGCCTGTTCCGCGGGTCGACGGTGCTGGTCAGCGGGGCGGCGGGGACGGGTAAGACCACGCTCGGGGCGCATCTGATCGACGCGGCGTGCGCGCGGGGGGAGCGGGCGCTGCTGGTCTTGTTCGAGGAGTCACCCGAGCAGGTCATCCGCAACATGCGGTCGGTGGGGCTGGACCTGCGGCGGTGGGCGGAGGCGGGCCTGCTGCGGATGTGGGCGGCCCGGCCGTCGGCGTACGGGCTGGAGACCCACCTGGCGATCTTGGCCCGGCTGGTCGAGGAGTTCGCGCCGTCGGTGGCCGTGCTGGACGGGATAGCCAGCCTCACCGACGGGCCCTCCGGCGCGGAGGTGACCTCGCTGGTGGCCCGCCAGGTCGACCTGCTCAAGACCGCGGCGGTCACCGCGCTGGCGACCACGCTGGCGCGCGAAGACGAGCGGGGCACGGTGGGCATCTCGTCGCTGGTGGACACCTGGCTGCTGCTGCGCAACGTCGAGTCCGACGGTGAGCGTAACCGGCTGCTGTACGTGCTGAAGTCGCGCGGCAGCACCCATTCCAACCAGATCCGCGAGTTCGTGCTCACCGATCGGGGCGCCGAGCTCGTCGACGTGTATGTGGGCCCTGCGGGCGTGCTGACCGGCTCCGCCCGCCTCGTGCAGGAAGCCAACGAGCGCGGCGCGGAGCTGCAGCGAAGTGAGGACCTGCTGCGCCGCGAACGTGAGCTGCGGCGGGGCATCATGGAAGGCGAGGCCCAGCTCGCCGTGCTGCAGGACGAGCTCGCCGCGGGCCGCGCCGAGCTCGACCGGATCGACCTGAACAGGCGCCGCCAGGCCACCGACGCCGAGGCGGCCCGGCTGGCCATGGCCTCGCGGCGGTGGGCCGACCCGGCAAGCGGCGAAGGAGAACAACGATGACCGGACCTCCCAGCGCCCCTGGCAACGCCCCTCCCAACGCCGCTGCCAACCCCCCTGACACACTCGCTGGCACAGCCGCCGACGACGCCCCTGGTACGGCTGCCGGCACGGCTGCTGGCACATCCCCGCCGCCGGCCCCCCCGGCCGAGACCTGGGAGCTGCGGCTGTACGTGACCGGGCGGTCGCCGAAGTGCGTCCGCGCGATCGAGAACCTGCAGCTCGCCTGCGAGCAGCACCTGGCCGGGCGGTACCACATCGAGGTCGTGGACCTGCTCGACAACCCACGCCTGGCCGCCGACGACCAGATCCTGGCCGTGCCCACGCTGGTCCGCAAGCTCCCCCCGCCAATCAGGAAAATCGTCGGCGACCTGTCCGACACCGACCGGCTCCTCGTCGGGTTGCAGCTCCGGGCGCGAAAAGCATGACGTGACCGACATCGCCGCGGATCCTTGCTCCTCGGGTCACCACCGCGGCGACGCTGGGGTTCCCGCGGCGACGGATGATGCAGGGACGGCAATGCCCGCGGGTCCGCTGGAGGAATCCCGTGACCCCCTGGAGGAATCCGGGGACCCCGTGGAGGAATCCGGGGACCCCGTGGAGGAATTGCGCCGGGCGCTCGATGAGGCACGAGAAACGTTGCGCACCATCCGGGCCGGCGGAGTCGATGCCCTCGTCATCGACACCGGCGACGGCGAGGAGGTTGTCACGCTCGGCGGCGCCGAGCGCCCCCTGGATGAATTGCGCCGGGAGCTCGAAGAGGCGCAAGAGACCTTGCGAACCATCCGGACCGGCGGATTCGACGCGCTCGTCATCGATACAGGCGGCGGCGAGGAGGTGTTCGCGCTCGGCGGCATCGAGCGGCCTTACCGGCTGGTCGAGGGCCTTGCTGAGGGAGCGCGCACGTACTTCAGGGCGGTGGCGTCCGACTTCGACGGCACCATGGCCGAGGGCCAGATCGCCCCCGACACCCTGGCCGCGCTCGCCGAGGCGCGCGCCAGGGGAATCCGGGTCATCTTGGTCACCGGGCGGATCATGAGCGAGCTGCGCGCCGCCTTCCCTGAGATCGAGGACCACGTCGACGCGGTCGTCGCGGAGAACGGCGCCGTTGTCGTCACCCCGGTCGGGGTCCGCCAGGTGGCCGCCCCCATCGGCCGCGCCGTGAGCGCGGCCCTGACCGCCCGCGGCGTCGCCCACCGCACCGGGCAGGTGCT
>DATIYI010000341.1:0-3379 GCA_035517695.1 Streptosporangiaceae bacterium | reverse complement strand
CTCGCGCGCAGAAGGCACCGGCCTCAGTTCAGCCTGGCCCGATGCATGTCATCTATATGTCCGTAACCAGCGTGGTGCAGCGACGTCTCCTGACCGGCGATGACCGAGGATGACACAACGCACGACGACCCGCGAACCCGGGAAATCCCAGGCCACGGGCCGTTTCCGCAGGTAGTGGCAGGTGTTGGGTTCGAACCAGCGTAGGCGATGCCGACGGTTTTACAGTGAGCCCATCCCAGCCCATCGGAATAGCCACTGAGCTGCTATTTCTCCATTTCTCGCCGTGTGAATACCGCGTTCCGTCCGTGTGACGTCCGTAGCCCCGGAGGGTGCCTGCTCAGCGCGACGCAGGTTTTGGATCATGTCCCGTCAAGTCCAGCTGAGTCCTGCTGCATCTCGTCGTCCCAACGGCCGTCCTGGAGCCGGCCGGGCACGCCGCGAAGCCACCGGCCTGCCGCGGCGCATGCCCGCCCACTCCCCCGGCCGGACATGCGCCGGATAGTGTCCCACCTTGAAATCCGATCTTCACGCCCATCGTTCACCTCCCGCCAAAGATTCCCGGGCGAGCCCGGGACCGGTATGGCAGGACCGCGGTCGCCCGGATCCTTCCGCGCTCTGGCGGCGTTCTCCGGCTGCTTGTACTCCGGCGCGCTGCGCCCCGAAGAAGAAGCCATCGTCTTGCGCCTCGCCCACTGCCACCTGCCCCGCCAGGCGGGGGGACGCTGACCCTGAGTCGCGCCGCGTCCCGCACCGCCAAGGCATGGACCGGCAGCGGATCCAGCCATCAGCAGCGTGGCCTCAAGCTCTGGCCCGAGCCCTTATCCCGCCCGTCTTGGCCGCCATGCTCCACCACCACCTCCGTCCACGCGCAGGGGAAAACAAGCCTTAAGGACCCCGGCCCGCACAGGGAACCCAGTCTCCAGCCCTGTATGCGCATGCTAATGTATGTGCATGTTGACGCATCGGCTGCAGATTCTCATCGACGATGAGCGCTACGAGCGGGTTCGCGCTCTCGCGCGGCAGCGCGGTACATCTGTCGCCACCGTGATCCGGGAGGCGCTCGACCGTGGCCTGCCTGCGACGCAACGGAGGCGAGCCGCCGCGGCCCGGCGCATCCTCGATGCGGCGCCGATGGAGGTTGGCGATCTGCTCGCCGAACTGGATGAGCTGCGCGGACGTCACGCGTGATCGTCCTTGACACGACGGTCCTGGTCTACGCGGTCGGCGCCGATCACCGGTTGCGCGAGCCAAGCCAGCAGCTGATCCGCGCCATAGCAGGCGGAACGATCCTGGCGACCACCACTATCGAAGTCATCCAGGAGTTCACTCACGTCCGCGCACGCCGCCGGGACCGCAAAGACGCTGCGGAACTTGCCCGTAACTACATCGAGTTGCTGTCGCCGCTCCTTATGGTCGAGGAGACTGACCTGCGCGAAGGGCTACGCCTGTTCGAGGAAAGAACGGGCTTCGGCTCGTTCGACGCGATCCTGGCCGCAGCGGCCCACGCGGCAGGAGCTGAGGCGCTCGTGTCGGCAGACACCGGGTTCTCCGGCATCGCGGCCATCCATCACGTCGTCCCTGACGCCGATGGCGTCCGCGAACTGCTGGCCATCCCGGAAGAATAAGCCCGTGGAATGGCTCACGGCGGCCTGCCTGCCACCCGGTGTGCCGCCCGAATACTCGATTGTGGGCTTGACTGCTATTGCCGCACCGCCATGTGGTACCGGCGGATGCGAAGCTGGCGGGGTGGCTGCCTTCCGGGCGGAGCAGTTGAGTGCCAGCCCCGAAAGCAACAGCCCGCGAGGCCGCGTATACCCAGCTCACAGGCCATATCCGCAGGCAGTGGCAGGTGTTGGGTTCGAACCAGCATTACAGTGGCGTTCGTGCCGCTCTGGCCTTGGCCAGAGCTGTCAGGACCGTGACCCAACGCCACGGCGGCACGGCGGCACGGCGGCACGGCAAGCGTACCCATCTCGGCGGCCACGCCACAGCACGGCACCCGGAGCCACCCTGTGGGGTGCCAGAAGTTTGCGTGCCCTGTGAGCTGCGGTGATGACGAGCGTCAGCCGTAGAGCATCATGATCATTCGTGTCCTTGCGCCTGCTCTATCTCATCTTCGTCCGGCTCTGCGGCTGGCTGGTCCTACTCGGCCGGTCGGCAACTTCCAAGGACGCCGAGCTGCTTGTGCTGCGGCACGAGGTCGCCGAGCTGCGCCGCACCCATCCGCGGCCCCGGCTCGACTGGGCCGACCGGGCGGTCCTCGCCACGCTGATCCGGCTCTTGCCGGCAAGGCTGCGGATGCACCGGCTCGTAACCCCGGCACCGTCCTGCGATGGCACCGCCGCCTGGTCACCCGCAAGTGGACCTACCCGCACCGGACGGGACGGCCCCCAGTCAGCGCCGAACTCGCCGCGCTGATCGAGCGGCTCGCCACCGAGAACAACAGCTGGGGATACCAGCGGATCCAGGGCGAGATGCTCAAGCTCGGCCACCAGGTTGGCGCGTCCACGATCAGCAGGGTCCTCTAGGCACTGAAGATTCCCCCGGCACCGGAGCGGCGCTCCGACACGACATGGCGGAAGTTCCTGCATACCCAGGCATCGACAATGCTCGCCACGGACTTCTTCCACGTGGATTGCGCGGTGACCCTGCAGCGCCTGTATTGCCTGTTCGTCATGGAGGTCGGCAGCCGTTACGTGCACATCCTCGGGATCACCGCGAACCCGGACGGTCCGTGGACCGTGCAGCAGATCCGCAACCTCCTGCTAGATCTGGGTGATCGCGCCGCCGGCTTCCGGTTCCTGGTCCGTGACCGGGCCGGGCAGTTCACCGCATCGTTTGACGCGATCCTGGCCGATGCCGGTATCCAGGTTGTGAAGATCCCACCGCGCAGCCCGAAGGCGAACGCTTATGCGGAACGGTTCGTGCTCACCGCCCGGACCGAGCTCACCGACCAGATGCTCATCTTCGGCGAATGGCATCTGCGGACGATCCTGGCCGGGTATGAGACCCATTACAACGGACGGCGCGCGCATCGCAGTCGACAGCTCCGCCCGCCCCGGCCCGACCACCCTGTCGCGGACCTCTCCCGGAAGCGGATCAAGCGCCGGCCCATCCTCGGCGGCCTCATCAACGAGTACGAGCGAGCCGCATAGAAGCCCAGGTCAGTGCGTGCGGCCGAGTTCTGGAACCCCACAGGCCTGTAGGGCGGTCCTGGTCGGGCTCGCCAATTCGGGCAGGCCGCCTATCCGGCCGTCACGGCCAGCGTGATGATCACGGTCGCGGCGGTGACGTACCCGACCAGGCCGGCCAGGATGCCGAGCTGGTTCAGCCGCTTGATTTTCGCCGCCTCGTGCCCGTGGATCGCCATCCGCCAGCA
>DATIYI010000340.1:0-3916 GCA_035517695.1 Streptosporangiaceae bacterium | reverse complement strand
GGGCTCGCCGATTTCGCGGTCGTCCACTCATATCTGTCTACCGCCGCGAAATGGGGCATCGACCAGCTCGACGCCCTCACCCAGCTGTTCACCACCGGACCCTGGCTACCACCCGCGATCCGACCAGGCTGAATAGCTACTCGTGATTCGCCCGGAGCTAATTCTCCCAGTCCCAGCGCTGGCTGTGGCTTGATGTCAGGTGAGGAATTCCACGAGCGGAAAAGAGCGATGGCGGCGTGGCGGGACGAGGTAGTTCTGCCGGTGGGTCGTGTGCAGGACTGAGTTGATGCCGGCGTGGGGCGAATGCGGCGGGACAGGGAGTGTGCTGCCCGGAAAGTGTCCGTCCATCGCCAGCCGGACGCTATTGAAGGTCTCGATGGTTGGCTGGAACATCAGGAAGTGTAACCCTGCCGCTGGCTTCGGGCTGTAGTGGTCTGCCGCCTGATTCGACGTGTAGTGGAATGGGTTGTCCAGCGTGTTGAAGTCGCCCCGTACTGGAATGGTGGTGCCTGCGGGGTAGCGTTCACCGTAATTGCTGGTGGTCTGCGATGTGGTGCTGTCCACAACCGACAGGCTTCCGCTATGGCCGTAGGAGTGGTACCGCTTGACGCCCTCCGCCACCTGGGTCGCACTCTGACCCGGCGGCTGGAGCGCGTAGGTTCCGGGCGCCGGCGTGATGCCGGGATACTGCATCGCGCGGACCTGCTGCTCATATCTTGGGAAGCTCTTCTCATACCAGGTCTGCAGGTCTTCGTACAGGTGCGAGAGGTGCATGGTCGTCCCCTGCCTGAAGTAACCATTGGGCCACTGATCGGTGAGGCCGGGTAGCGTCTCCAGATTGGCGATGACGTCGGGTCCCATGTTTGACACGAGCGTGCTGGTGAAGCCGAGGAAAAGCGGCGACTGCCGGGGAATTGACGCCGCGCCGGGAATTCCGGCAGCAAGTGCTAGCTTGCTCGGCAGGCCCTGCTGGCCGTAGAAGCCGCCCCCGGCAAAGCCCTGGCGGATACTCGTCACCGTGAACAGGGAACCTGCCTGGCCGCGTCCTGATCCGAAGATAGCGCTGGTCGCTGACGTGATATTGGCGAGCGAGTCACTGCGCAGGAGCACGGCGACGTCGTTGTCTTCCAGGCGTACGGGGCCGAATCCAGGTGGGGGCTGGTCACTGGGGAACGTCCTGGCGTCCTGCAGTGCATAGACGGTCTTTCCCTTCGCCTTGGAAGTCGCCAGGTCGACCGGCAGATAGGCGGGGAATCGGGTACCTGTCTCGAAGAAGCCGGAAGCCTTGCCCAGGCTTGGGATGAAGTGGCGGAAGTAGGGAAGCCCCCAGGCGATCGTGACGCCTACTCCTGCCGGAGTGGGGGCAAAGCGGGTTTCCAGGTCCGCCAGGACACACTCCAGGTGCCGCTGGGCCTCCCGCAGCGCTGCGGGGCTCGCCGGCACATTCAGCTTCGCCGTAATGACATGGTCGTGCAGTGGCGGCACATGGACCGCAACTGAGCCATGCTTGCGCTGCAAGCCCGAGCCGTCGACGCTGACAACCTGGGTGTCCTGCAGGAGATATTGCTCCTGAGCCGGCGGCCCGGCGCCGGCAGCGGGCCGGGCCGGCGGTGCCGCCATGGCGTCGGCCATCTTATAGAAGACGCCGGGAGCCGCCAGGGACGCGCCCAGCACACCGGTGGCGCCGGCTGTTCCTTGAAGAAAACGCCGCCTGCTCGTACGCGCCAGCGGCGGTTCCGCAAGCGCGCCCTCGTCCCCGCCTGTCACTTCGTCCCTGTCTGTCACTACGCACTCCCCTCGCCAAAGGCAGCTAGTGCCGCGTCAGGCAGCGTTGGTTTGGTAACTGGTCCAGGTGCGGATCACCGGCAGCCCGCTCATCAGATGTTAGGGCACCCTAAGTTAGGTTAGCCTACCTCTTGATTGCGGGAGGGAAATGCGGGCAAGTCATGCGTGCGCACCTCCCCGGCAGCAGTAGGTCTCACTGCCGGCGGCGGACCGCCTGCGGAACCTGGCCAGACACCATGACGCCTTTCACGCGGGCCGCCGCCCCCGTGCCCTCAACTCCATACGCGGTCCCGGTACCTGGCAATGCCCGAGCATTTGGTCTCCGCTACGCCACCTGCGCACCCGAACTCACCGCGCACGAGTTTCACAGGGCCTCCCGCAGGGCTGGACCGCCCGGTCGGCCGGGTACTGGCCGTGGACTAGGTGCCGTCCTAGCCCGACCGTCCCGAAAGCCTGATCCTGTTAAGCGGGAGCGTCGGCGGGACCTGCCCGGCGTCGCGCCAGCGGCGCAAATCCGGGGACTGCTGATGCAATCGACGGCACAGCGGCGACGGCGGCCAGAGTCGCGCACTTGCGGTCCGGGCTCGACCCTTCCGCCAGCCAGGACCTGTCAGCCACTCCGGGCCTTGCGCGGGTCGCGGTCGCAGCGGCCCGGCGATGCCAGATCTACCCGATCTGCGCGCCTCATTTGATCAGCGCTGAATGCCCGTGGCCGTTCCGAACGGCGGGTGAGCACGCTCGACCTCCGCGGACAGCGCTACGGTCCGTCACGGCATCGGCCTCGGGACGGCAGCGGCAGATGATCGTGATCATTGGTGTCGTCGCGGTGTGGCACGGTCCCACCAGTCGATGGCTTGCGCGTCGGCGGTCATGCGGTCGAGGAGATCAGCGATGAACTCGGCGTGGGTGCCTGCGCCCTGAGCGAAGCAGAACTTCCAGAGTTCAGCGGCCGCTCGGTGGTAGTGGTGGATCGTCTCATCCGCGGCATAAGCATCAATGTCGCCTGCGCGGTAGCGGTCAATGGCCACCACGATGTGACGGAGCAACCCGGCCAGTTGCGCTTGATGGTAGGCGCTCACCCGGTCACGCGCAGGGCGCCGTTTAGCGTTGGTGGCCACGATCGGACGGTACCGCGCCGCCCGCACGCCAATCTAACCCCCCACGCCAATCTAACGTTGTCTCACGGCTGCTCTGATGCATGCACGCGGTGGCCGCAGTGGTGGGCTGGGGAGGAACTGGTCGCGCTTGTCCCTGATCCGGCTGCCGGGCAGCGTTTCGCTGCCGGGTGTCCCCGGTTGCCGCTGGCCATGCTGGAGGAGGTCCAGCCGCCCGCACCTAAGTGGCCTGGCGCTCCTGGTGGCTATCTCCAGCTCAGCGAGGGCTACGGTGACGAGGCGGACCGGGCGCGTGAACTCGGCTGGCTGGTGAGACAGATGCTGAGCCATCATCTTGCCCTGCTGACTGAGCCCGCACGGGTCGCCCGTGAGCTACGCCAGCTGATCGGCCCACCGCAGGCAGCGCAGATTGACTCAGTCTGCACGGTTCGCGCCAGGGCCAAGAAGATCACGAACGCACCGATCGGCGGGTCGGCGCGCGTTCTCTTCGAACTCTCGCGGACTATTTCGGTGTGCTGTGAACGCACCAGCGCACGCTTTTGCGGCGTGCGCCTCTGGCCGGTCAGCGAGGGCCTTACCTTGGCCAAAATCTGAGACGAATCTCGATGTCGAGACAGTCTCGGCGTGCCCGCCTCGTGCGTTATTACTGGTCAGCGCGGCGGAGGATAGGAGATTCGAACTCCTGAGGGGTTGCCCCCAACACGCTTTCCAAGCGTGCGCCCTAGGCCACTAGGCGAATCCTCCGCCGGCCAGCCTACCGACTCCGCGAGTGCATCCCTGCCAGGACCGGCTGAGCCGGCCGGGGCCGCAGATCACCGGGCATTACCGGCATCCGCCGACACCCGCAGGTACCCGCTGCCCGGCGCAGAATTGCCGGCGGATAAGCCCGCACTGCGCATCCGCGCGTCCGGCGGTGGCTCGGCTGGCTAGACTGGCCAGCAGACCCCTCGCACGGCGTTTATCCCGCCAACCCCCCCAGGGCCGGAAGGCAGCAAGGGTACGCGGGCTCTGACGGG
>DATIYI010000339.1:0-2003 GCA_035517695.1 Streptosporangiaceae bacterium | reverse complement strand
GGCTATGCCGGCATGGACATCGGCCGCGACAACGGCGGCGTGGTCGATCGCAGCTACGAGGATAAGAAGCCGTTCCCGTTCACCGGCATGATCAAGAAGGTGGTCTTCGACGTCAAGCCACACCTGGCCGATGAGGACGAGCAAGAGCTCCACGCGGCTGCCCACCACGGGCACGCGGCACACGCGCTCTCCGAATGAGGTACCTGCGGGCTTGAGGAGGATTTCTGATGAAGTTCGACGACGAGACGATCGACGTCCTGATCGGCGGTTACATGTCGAAGGACGCCGCCCAGGATGACTACGAGGCGGTCCTGGCCAGCGGCGGCTACCTGCACGGCGCGGTGGTCGTCAGCAAGGACCTCGAGGGCAACCTGTCGGTGGAACAGACCGACCACATGGTCCGCGAGGGTGCCGCGGGCCTGGGCGCGGTCGGGTTCGCGGTCGGGCTGTTTGCCCCGCCGCTGCTGGCCGCGACCGCGGTCGGCGCGGCGATCGGCGCCGGAGCCGGCAAGCTGCTGCACCACCGGACCGCCAGCAAGCTGGAGGAGCAGGCCGGGGCGACCATCCCGCTCGGCGGCGCGGGCCTGATCGTCGCCTACCCGCACTCGGCGGCCGCCAAGGTCGAGCCCGCCGTGACCCGCGCCGTCAAGAAAGTCGTCGGCGAGGCCGAAGGCCATCACGTCAAGGCCCTGAAGGGCGCCATCGCCGACGCCCAGCAGAAGATGGCCGAAAGCGGCACCTGACGCTACATGGAGGCCGGTCTTGCGGAAAGCGGAAAACGGGGTTATGTCACCCGTCGGGTGATCACGTCGACTGACGAGTTCCTCGATACCAGCCTAACTGGGGGGATCCGCCCGATTCTGGTGCGACCGGGCGCCATCCAGGCCGAACTGGTACGCGCCCATCTGGGCCACCTCGTGGTCGATGCCGTTTACTGCTCCCTCCCGCTCGCACTTCGCGGAGAGACGGCTGCTGATCGCGTCTGGCTGGCGGCGCCGATGATTGGAACTGGCAGCGGGCAGCTGAACGGCGAACCGCTGACACCGGGGAACCTGCTTGCCTTCGGAGGTTCGGTCGAGGTGGCCGGCGCGAGTGGAGCACCCCTGCACTGCGGCATACTTACTATCGCCCCGAGCGCACTCGAACGGATAGCGACCGCACTTGGCGTCGAATCGCTCCCTCTCGGTGAAGGCGAGTTCCGCGTCGCTTCAGTCGTAGACCGGGGCCGCCTGAGCAGAGCCTTCGATTTTCTCTCGCATACCGTCAATCACCACGAGGACGCGGCGCTGCCATCGCGCGAGGCCGGCGCGGTTGAACGAGCTTTCCTCGAGATCGCAGCGTGCTCGCTCGCCGGCGATTCGAGTCGCAGCTCGCGGTATCAATCTGCTCGGCTCACGAGCGCAAGGATCGTTCGTAGCTGCGAGGACTACGCCAGGAAATGGCGGTACCAGGACGTGACACTCGCCGGCCTCTGCGAAGCGTCAGGCGTGTCAGAGCGGCGAGTCCGCTCCGCCTTCTACGAGTGCTACCAGATGTCGCCCACCGCCTTCCTGCGTGTCGCCGCGCTCAACGCGGTGCGGCGCGACCTCGTCGAGGGCCCCCGGCTGCGCGATGCCGTTAGCCACGCCGCGACGGATTGGGGGTTCTGGCATCTCAGTCGCTTCGCCGCCCAATACCGGGCGCTATTCGGCGAGTCTCCCAGGCACACCCTCAGCCATCGAGCGGATCGACCCCAAGCGGCCGCAAACTGAGCTCAGTCGTCGATCTCCTCCCAGACCGCCTGCTCGTCATGCTTCTCCCAGTCGGCGCCTGGCAGTGCGATGGCCCAGCTCGTCCACGTCCCGGCCGGCCGAGCTAGGGCAGTCCTCACCCTGGCCCGCACGACCATGCCGGGCGTGAGTTCCACCGGCGAGCGTAGCGGGGCCGTCGTCATCCCCCAGTGCGTTGGCGGATCGCCGGGTCCCACAGACAGTGAGATGCCGGGCGCGAGCTGGGCGCTGAAC
>DATIYI010000338.1:0-9149 GCA_035517695.1 Streptosporangiaceae bacterium | reverse complement strand
CGGGACTGGATCCGCGCAGCCGCCGCACGATGTGGAACATCGTCCGCGAACTGGTGGCCGATGGCGTCACCGTTTTCCTTACCACCCAGCACCTTGACGAAGCCGATCAGCTCGCCGACCTGATCGCGGTACTCGACCAGGGCCACCTGGTCGCCCAGGGCACTCCCGACGACCTCAAGCGCCAGGTTCCCGGCAGCCACGTCCGGCTCCGGTTCACCGACGCCGCAGAACTCGACGTGGCGGCGCGGGTCCTGACCGGCTCCACGCGGGACGACGAGGACCTGACCCTGCGGGTTCCCGGCGATGGCAGAGCGAAGTCGCTGAGGGCTCTGCTGGATCGGCTCGATGAGTACTCGATCGAAGTCGAGGATCTCTCCGTGCACACGCCGGACCTCGATGACGTTTTCCTCGCCCTGACCAGTCACTCGAGCACGGAGGCCATCGCGCCATGAGCACCACTTCAGCACCGCTGACCGATGCGCGGATCATGCTGCGCCGCAACTTCAAGCACATCCTCCGGAATCCGGTCACGCTATTCAACGGGGCCTTGATGCCGGTCGTGATCATGCTGATGTTCGTCTACGTGCTCGGCAACGCATTCAATGTCGGCGAGCACTACATCGAATACGCAACACCAGGCCTGATCCTGCTGGCCATCAGCTACGGGCTGTCGGGCACTGCGGTGTCGGTGAACTCCGACATGACGAAGGGCATCATCAACCGGTTCAAGGTGATGAACGTCTCCCGCGGTGCCGTCCTGAACGGTCACGTCGCGGCCACCATGGCGGGCAGTGCTATCGCCATCGCCGTCATCATCGGAATGGCCTTCGCGCTCGGGTTCCGGTCGCCTGCGACCCCCCTCGAATGGCTCGGCGCGATCGGCATAATCGCGGCGACAGCTTTCGCCGCCGCGTGGCTCACGGTCGCGCTGGGAATAGCTGCGAAAACTCCGGAATCCGCAGGCATGACCGTCGTGCCGCTGCTCCTGCTGCCATTCGTGAGCAGCGCAATCGTGCCGGCCGACAAGATGGGAGCTGGTGTCCGGCAATTCGCGGAGTATCAGCCCTTCACGCCGATTATCGAATCGGTGCGCGGGCTGCTCGCCGGCACCCCGTCAGGCGGCTACGCGGCCGCCGCTCTCGCCTGGTGCGCCGCGATCGCCCTCGTCGGGTACCTGTGGTCGCGTGCCACGTTCAAGAAGCGAGCCTGACCTCCCGGGCGTCGGTTGAGCCGCCCACCAAACAGATCAGGTAAGAGACAAGAGGAGACGTTTTCATGCCTGTATTCGCTACGCCGGGGCCCATCGCCGCCACCGTGGCAGTCGCCGGTGCCCAGGTGCGGGTCACCGCGAGCGACCGGACCGACACCGTGGTGCTGGTCGAACCCATCAACGAGGCGAGCCGGTCGGACGTCAAGGTGGCCAGCAGGACCAAGGTCGGCTTCGCCGGCGGTCAGCTCTCGGTCAAAACGACCACCTCCGGGGACAAGAGCGGCTCGGTCGCCATCACGATCGACCTGCCCGCCGGCTCCAGCCTGGCCGCGTACCTGGCGCACTCGAGCGTTCACGTTGACGGCCCAGTCGGCCGGTGCGAGCTGCACCTGGCATCGGGTCAGGTCCAGCTGGACCGCATCGACGCGCTGCAGGCGAGCATCGCGTCCGGTGAGGTCGCCATCGGCCGCATCGCCGGGCGCGCCAGCATCGACGGCGGGAAGTTCGCGATGCGGATCGGCGAGGTCAACGGCACGGTCGGGCTCTCGAGCTCGGGCGGGCAGGCCTGGATCGGCCACGCCTCGGCCGACCTCGATCTCAGCAGCGGCAGCGGCGGCTTCGACATCGGCCGCGCCGACGGCAGCATCACCGCCACGACAGCCAGCGGTGCCATCCGGATCGGCCGGATGACACACGGTCAGGCCAAGCTGATGAACGGCTCGGGAAACATCGAGGTCGGCATCGGCGAGGGCACCGCTGCCTCCATCGACGCCAACAGCGAGCGAGGGGCGGTGCACGACTTCGTTTCGCCGCAGGGAACCGCTGACCCGCCGGACCGCAAGGTCATGGTTCACGCCCGCACGCGGCACGGCGACATCATCATTCAGCGCGCAGCAAGCTGACCGTCAGGAAGCGAGCGCGACCTCGACCAGCTGAGACCAGCTCGTCTGCGTACCCTCCTGCGTCACGGGGTGATCTTCGCCAACATGGCCTTATGGGCCCGTTCGCCCAGCACAGCGGGTTCGACTGGAAAGACCTCGGCGTACTGCTGACCTGGGGCGCCGCATGAACCCCTCATCGCCGTCCGCCGCTTCCGCTGGAACCCCCGACCAGAATGACCGCCGCTCCATAAGGAGGTGGGCAAATGTGTCACCATCTACCCGCGTGCCCGCCGACTGACCGCCCGGATCGTGCCGCCGCCCGCACCGTGCCCTGTCACCCCGAGCAGGGGCGGAGCCTGCTCTGCAACGGCGTGATCGTGTTCGACGACTTGGGCGAGATCCTGCCCGGGGGCCGGGTCACTCCTCCTCCGCGCCGCATGGCGCGCTCCCGGCTACCCGCGGCGGCGTGACCGATCCGGCCGGAGGAGCCTGTCCGCGTTCCTCGTGTCGCTGACCAGGGCGGACGTCCTGACCTCAACGAGTCTGCGTGAAGGAATACCGGCGAAGGCCATTTGCTGGATGCGGACAGCGACAGGTCTTCTGAATCCGTGACCTGGGGATTTGCTTGAAGGGCTTCGGGGGGTCTGCGTGCTGGGCCAGTTGAGGTCCGCTAGCGGCCCACTGAGCAGCTGTTGGCATCTGCCCAGGTCGCAGCCGTAGGCGCTGCTCGGCAAGAAGCCCTGGCCTCAACGGGATTACCTTCCCGGGAATCGAGGCTAAGGGATCAGCCCTAGTTCCCGCGCCCGGGTGACGGCCTCGGTGCGGTTGGCCGCGCCGAGCTTGCCCAGCAGGTGGCTGACATGCTTCTTGACCGTGTCGAGCGTAACGAAGAGCTCGCCGGCGATGGACTGGTTCGGCCTGCCCGCCGCCAGCATCGCCAGCACCTCTAGCTCGCGGCTGGTCAGCGGGTTCACGATGCCGGGCACCGCGACGGTGTCCCGGCCTGATCCCGGCGCGGGAGGCCCGGCGCCGAAGGCCCGCTGGAGCCGGGCCAGGCAGCCGAGCGGGACCCCCGGGGCGTCGGCCCGCTGGGCCGCGATCAGCCGTCCCAGCAGCGCGGCCATCGGCGGCCCCTCGTCGGCGAAGACCCGGACATAGCCCTGCGGGCAGGCCAGCGTGAGCACGTCGGCAAGGGCGTTCATCGCGTCGGCGTCCTGGCCGCAGGCGGCCAGCGCCAGCGCCCGCAGCGCACCGACCTCGATCACGCTGCCGACCCGGTCCTGGGCGACCGCCGCGGCGCGCAGCCGGTCCAGCAACGCGAGCGCCTCGGCGGGCCGCTGCTGGGCCAGCAGCACGCGGGCCAGCAGCAGGTATCCCGGCTCGCGCGGGTAGTGCGGCTCATCGCCGGCGCGCAGGCCGGACTCATGCGTCCACCGCGCGGCCGCGGCCACGTCACCCTGGGCCAGCAGCAGCCGCGCCCGCTGCGACGGGAACGGGTTGAGCAGGTCAGCCGTCGTCCGCCAGGCATACTCGGCTTCGCCGATCGCCTCCAGCGCTCCGGCAGGATCGCCGGTGGCCTGCCGGATCCACGCCAGCGTGGCCAGGCCGGCAGCCAACGGCGCCTTGTATACGAACGGGCGGCACAGCGTGATGCCCTCGGTGACATATCGGAGGGCGCTGTCGAGCTCGTTCCGCTGGTAGGCCACCTCCGCCAGGCCCACATACACGAGGCCGAGGGCCGGCGCAGATTCCCGACCGGGCGCTGTGGCGGCGTGCAGCGCCCGCTCGAACGTCTCGACTGCCGCATCCAGGCGCCCCTGGGCGCGCTGAACCTGGCCGAGCTGATAGACCACCCATGCGGTCAACGTGGGCTGGCCCAGTGCCCGCCACCCGGGGATGCAGGCCACGAAAACGCCCTCAGCCTCCGCCACCCGGCCACGAAGCCACTCACCTGCAGCCAGATTCCACCGCGCGACCAACCCCAGCAGCCACTCGTCCTCGCCGGACTCGGCCATCGCCCGGGAAGCGAATGCGACCGTGGCCTCAGCGTCACCGCGGAGCTGGGCGAGAAAGCTACGACGGAGTGCGATCAGCGCGGGTATGTTCACCAGCAAGCTGCGGGCCCGGCCGACAGTAGGCTCAAATGGCTCATCGGCCCAGCCCGGGGATGCTCGCTCGGCCGCATCGAGCAGCGGCTCTACCGCCTCCAGCTGGCCGCTGTAGGACGCCAGGAAGGACTGCGCCAGCAATAGCCGGGGCCGGGACCGGACAAGCTCGCCGGGGAGCGCCGAAATCCAGCGTTGAATCGTCGCATCTTCGCCGTGCAGATAGACAAGCGCGTCGAAATGCTGCTCTACCAGCCCGGCGGCCGACGCCATCTCTCCGGCGGCCACCGCGTGCCGGATCGCGTCATCGGCCAGTCCGTGCTCCTGGCACCACGCGGCGGCATTGCGGTGCAGTTGCGCCACCCGGCGGGGCTGTTCGGCCTGCAGGCGGGCGCGAAGCAGGTCGGCGAACAGGTGGTGGTAGCGCCACCAGCCGCGCACCTCATCCAGCGGAGTGAGGAACAGCCCCGCCCGTTCCACCTGCTCCAGCAGCGCCTGGCTGCCGGGACGGCCGGTGACCGTGTCGCACAGCTCCCCTGACAGCCGCTCCAGCACAGAGGTCTCCAGCAGGAACGTGCGCACCTGCTCACTCTGGTGCTCGAGCACTTCTTCGGCCAGGAAGTCCAGCACGTAGCGGTGGCTGCCGGTTAACGCGGCCGTGAACCCGGCGGTATCGGGCTGCCCGCGCAGCGATAGGCTGGCCAACTGCAGCCCGGCGGCCCACCCCTCGGTGCGGGCGGCCAGCGCCGCCACTGCCGTTTCCGGCAGGGCCACGCCAGAGACGGCCGTCCCCTGCCGCAGCAGCTCCGCCGCCTCGTCCGCGGTGAAGCGCAGCTGATCGGCGCGCAGCTCGGCCAGCTGCCCGCGGGCCCGCAACCGCGCCAGCGCCAGCGGCGGGTCACTGCGGCTGGCCAGCACCAGGGGCAGTCCCGGCGGCCGGTGCTCGAGCAAGAACCCGAGCGAGGCGTGCACGGCCTCGGAGTCAATCAGGTGGTAGTCGTCGAGCACCAGCAGCGCCTGGTCCGCATCCGGTTCGGCGGCCAGTTCGTTGATCAGCGCGGTCACCAGTCCCTCGTACGACGCAGGCGCGGGCGGGCCGAGCAGCGGCCCCACCCGTTCGGCGAGCCCCGGCCGGCCCTGATCCAGCGCGGCCACGCCATGGCGCCAGAACCGCGCCGGGTCGTTATCGCCGACGTCCAGCGACAGCCACGCCACCGGCTGCTGGCCGCGCCGCGCCCAGTCGGCCAGCAGGGCCGTCTTGCCGTACCCCGCCGGGGCGCAGACCAGCATCAGCCCGCGCGCCAGGCCCTCATCGAGCCGTTCCGCCAGACGCGGGCGCGGCACCAGTCCCGGCCGCGAACCGGGAACATGCAGCTTGGTGGCCAGCAGGACATCCCGCTCGGATGCGGCAACCTCAGGTAGGGTCGCCGCGGGCAACTCAGCCATCGGGAACCTGCATGCTCTGCGCCTCCAGCGATCCTCCGTGTCGTTGCTGGAAGGAACCCCACCGTAAGCCGGCCAGCGAGCACCGCCTAAGGCTGCGCTGTCACCTGTCCGGCCATCCCATTTCACTGCTCGGGCCGTCCTCCGGTTTCCCCTCGATATTCGTCTGTAAACCTGGCACAGCCGCTACGGGCGCATGGGAGCGGCAGGCATGAAGGCCCTCCTCCACGCACACCAAGCCGCCGCTACCCGGCGGGGCTGCCTAGCGTCCCCGGCCCGGGCGCCTTGGTGCCCGGTGCCGCTGCGGAAGATTCCACCCCATGGGCACTTTCGGGTGACGCCAGGCCCGCGGTGCCCTTCGTAGCGTGCAGATCACGTCGAACAGACCTAAGGACGGTAGAAGTGGCTGAACTCAGGCTCGAACGCTGCACGACCAGCGCGCCGGCTTCGATGAGCTGGCCGCCACAGAGCGTAGGGCCGTGAGCGGCATGGCACGGCAATCGCATTACGAGATCCCGGTCAAAGGCGTCCTCGACGGGCGCTGGACCGCCTGGTCCGAGGGCCTGCAGGTCAATAGCGACGGCAGCCACACGGTCACCTCCGGCCCGGCAGCCGATCAGGCCGCCCTGCACGGGTTGCTGACCAAGGTGCGTGACCTCGGCCTGGTCCTGATCTCGATGCGTCGACTTGATCCAGATTGACCACCGCGCGGCGCAGGCCACTGCGGCCGACCGCGCAGCCACGCCAGGAGGAGATCATGCACCCAGTGATACTGCAGCAGTTCGCCGCCGAGCGGATCAAGGAGATGATCGCAGACGCCGATGATACACGCCGTGCACATCAGGCGCGCCGTCCCCGGCGGGGACCGTCCACGCAACTGAGGCGATCCGGTCGGCCAGGCATTCGCCGCGAATTGGAGCGAGTCACAGCAGCCATCGCGGCGGACCCGGGACTTTCGTGCCCGTCGGCCGGCCGCAGTCTGGTTAGGCAAGGCCCGAAAGACCGGACGGCCGGCGATGTAGCGGGATGCCCGCCATGAGCGCCTCGGCCGCGGTGTCACGGACCGAGCCCGGATCAGCGGGCGCGGTAAGGGCTATGGCGGTGATCAGCACCGGGACCGTGCAAATTCACCCCGAACACCCCTACGGCACCCGCAAGCCGCTGTACTGGTGGCTGTCCGGGGCCGCGCCGGAACTGCGTGGTGTCCAGCGTAGGCACATCCAGGTCCCGGGTTTGAAATGGCATCACATCAGAATGGAGCCGGCCAGCGATCCCTCGCCGGCGCCCTTCACCAAGTCGCTGGATGTCATGGGGGACGGCTCGCTCGTGCTGCTCCCCGCCCCCGGCCACACGGCTGGCTCGATATCGCTACTGGTCCGGCGGGGAACGAAAACGCTCCTGTTGCTGGCCGGCGACCTCACCTACGGGGCCAGCATCCTTGAACACCACCAGCTTCCCGGCGTAGGCAACAAGCGCCGCCTCGGTGGGACCAGCCACAAGGTCCTCGATCTCAAAAAGCAGATGCCGGACCTGGCCATCCTGCCAGCCCACGATCCGGCAGCCGCCGCGCGGCTGCCCGGAAGCTGACGCTGAACTTCTGGCCGGAAGGGTGATGACGATGACAACGCAGGGCACGGCAGTGCGCACGCTGCCGTCACGGTTGATGGCGGGGCGGGCGGGCGGTGCGGGGCGGGTACCGAGCTGGCTGGGGGCCGGCCTGGCGGTCTGCATGGTCGGCTGGGGCCCTAATCAATTCACGCCGCTGCTGCTGGTGTACCGGTCCAGGCTGGGATTGACCGGGGCGGCCGTGGTGCGATCAGCCGAAGAGTTCTCGTAGGACTGCGTCTGTCCTTGGGGGTATCGGCTCGTCGGGATAGAAGTCCGCGCAGATCTGGAGTGCGGCATCGGCGGTCTCGATGCCGATCATGCCCGCGAGCAGCCTCAGATCGTCGATGTCGCGTGTCCTGGCCGCCAATGCTTTCATGGCGAGACGTGCTCGGGTGATGCGGCCATCACTCGCAGCCCCGGATGATCGAAGACCCGGCGCTTGCCTGGGTCATCTTTCCCGGAGATATAGGCGGTTGCCTGCTCGTTCAGCCACCACGGCGGCAGCCCCGAATCCTTGGCCACTTGCCTGGCCTCGTCCAGGACAATGCCGTGCGGCACGAACCGCGCATCAACATCGCGGGTCACGCGTTCGGCGTCGTAGGCCAGGGCCATGGCGGCACCGCCCACTACGAACACGTCCGCGACGACGCCTCGGCGGGCAAGTCGCTCCCCCAGGGCAGTGAACGCCCGTTCGAGTTCGGCCCGGCCGAGGAGGACATCGCCAGGATCGCTCACGCGGCCTCCAGGTCCCGGGCCGAGAGGTACACCCCGTGCTTGCGGAAGGCCGCTGGTGCCCATACCAGCGCCTCAGCCCGCTGAATCTGCAGTTCGGCGGGGAACCACGGTCGGCGCAGCACCCGAAGCTCCGCCCATGGCGGCGGGGCAGCATCGTGCGCAGCGGCCAGGTGCTCAGCCAGTGCCGCCAGCAGAGTGTCCCACCGTTCATCTCCCGTCGGCGGTGGCTCCTCTTGTAGCAGAGCAAGCTGAACGTCGGCTGGCTCCCACCGGGACTCTTCGAGGAATTCCCACACCAACTTCCAGCGGACCTTTCCATCACCGGTCCGTGCGAGACGGCTAGCCAGGTCGGCCAGGGTCATAGGACGGTAGCCACTCACGGCGGGTCCCTCCACTGCCCGGGAATGCTTTCGACCGAGCATACGGGGTAGCGCTAGCCTTGCTTGGACTGCTGCGGCTCGTCTGTGCTGGTCATGAGCCGAAGCGACCGCAGCGGCGGGGGAACGGTACAGCACGAAAGTACTGCAACCGGCCCGGACGGAGGCGCACTATGGGAGACGCTCCAGGACGGTGACCTGCACGGATGGACGCGGGAGGATGTGCTGCCTGCTGATGGCATGCAAGAGGCCAGGGGTTCGAGTCCCCTTAGCTCCACTGGTCAGACGCCTGTTGCGATCTTTGGAAGATCAGCGGACAGCCAAACTGACTGCCAAGTTCATGATCGCTGCCCGAAGATCCGGCCCATGCGCTCGGCGCCGGTCCACAAACCGTGCCCGATCAGCAGGTCAACCGCAGCCTCGGCGGTGAACAGGCCTTTCGCCCACCTGCGAAGTGCCGCCGACAAGTCATCGAAGCAGGTAGTAAGTCGGTGAGTCCTTCGGCAGTCTCAGTCACGAGGTCCTTCTCGGGATACTGGCGGAGAAAATCCAGGATCAGCGGTTCCTGAGGCTTATCCGAAACATGCTGAAAGCCGGGTACCTGGAAGACTGGGAATACCGCGAAACGCTGAGCGGATGTCCGCAAGGCGGCGTGGTTACGCCCCCAACGCAATAGGCAACTTCTGCTTTGAGGTGACGCTGGGTTACCGGCGGCTGGAGCGTGGCCGGTGACGGCGCGGGTGCCGTGCGGGCCGGTGGAGGTCCCGCCTGCCGGGTTCGTGCCCGAGGC
>DATIYI010000337.1:0-17683 GCA_035517695.1 Streptosporangiaceae bacterium | reverse complement strand
CTGGCCGGCTGCGCCAACATCGCCCGCGGCCTGGAATACCTGTCCCGGCGCCTGGACTCCGTCCTCGCCCTGCTAGGCGTCTTACCGGAAGAACCGGGAAGGAGATGATCCCAACCGCGCGACTTTGCCGATCACCCTGGCCCGTTTGCCGGCACAATGACGGCCGCAAATTCCGCCTGACTGCTCATTGGGATCCCTTCGCTTGATTGTGATCTAGTCGTTCGGGTCCGAGCCTCCACCGGATGTCTTGGCGCCGCATGATGGGAAACCTCGGGGCGTTCACAGAGACGGGCCAATGAGCGGCACCGCCGATACACGCGGCCCCGGCAATCTGCCGATCACCTTCGCTCAACCTGCGTCAGGGCGTCTCACCAGCTGAAAGGGCCGCCAACGGCGGTGCGGCCGACGCCGCGAGGACCGCGAAGACGCTGGTGCACAGAGGACTGGTGGCCAGGCTGGATGGGGCTCGGCCTCCGGTTGGGCTCCTTTACCGGAAGCAGTCGCCGCGGGCATGGATGAAGGTGAGGTCGAGACCGGCGTGGTATGCGCTTCGGCGCGGTCCCGCGGTGCTGCGTTCTGCTGGGCCTGCAGGGAAGCCCGGCGACTGGGCGGCACTGGTTTGAGTTGCACAGGTTCCGCCACGCGTGGCAGCGGTTGGCCCCAGGAGCCACGGGGTAAAGATGGCCCGCGTTGCGATAATAGTAGTGACATAGGGAGATGGGTCGAGATGGTTGAGACCAAACCAAACGAGCAGCCAAGCAGGATGACCGCTGAGATGGCGCAGGTCATCACTGACCTGTTCCGCGCTAAGCACCCGAGCGCGGCGGCTGAGATCGGTAACCTCGTCGACAACATCGTCCACGCGCTTGACGTTACCGACCTTGATGGGCATATCCGGGACGCAAGGGGCCCTGTTTCCATGCAGGCAGCGCAGGCAGCGGTCGAGTTTGTGATGGCAGCGATGCTGACAGCTTCCAGGTGAGACCGCGTGAACCACGCTGCGATCTGCGCCATGCCCAAGAAACACGTCGGCACCTCGGATAGCGAACGCCAGCCCCGACGGGGTCGCCCGTCTTCAGCCCGGCAGCAGGGGGAGGCCGAAGGGCTGGCGGTCGCCCGGATCGCATAGTCGCCGTCCGCGGCGGCGGTGTCGGCTCGAAACGCGGGGCCAGACACCAGCAGCGATAAGACATTCAATGCCTGGCGGCGCGCAGGACGCGATCACAGGAGTCGGCCCTGTCATCGCAGTAGCGGGCCTGTTCCCAACGGTCGTGCCGCCGTGATCGAGCAGTGCGGCCAAAATCGGTGGGTCGAGCAGCCTCGTTTCGCGAAGTGGTCGGCCCCTTCCACGCTCGGTTGGATGACCGGCGGGCGCCCGGATGCTTGCTGCCTGTCCCGGCAGGCGAGCCTCCGGACCACGCCTCGGACGCGTAGGTCGTCGGGGACCTGTGGTCCGACCGTACTCATGACATCAAGATGTTCCTGGCCCGCAACTACGTGCCCTACCTGGGGTACGACGTCGAGCGGGACGCCAAGGCCCAGCGGTTACGGGACCTCAGACAAGCGGCGGCGGACCGAAACCCGGGCCGCACGTTCAGGGCGCGTACTTCAGTACCAGGTCGCCGACATGCGGGAGTGCGGCCTCGACATGCTTAACTGCTCTGCGGCGGACGGTGCCATACGCCTTGACGACCGTGGGCCGGCCGGAGGCCGCCGCGCGGGCGTCGGTCACCGAGAGCAGCGCCTGCGACACCTCCTCGCCGCGCTTGGCCAGGTAGTCGCCGAACTCACAGCCTCCGCAGGCGTTGAAGTCCGCCCAGTACGGCTCAAGCTTGTCCACCATCTCCGGAAGTAGGGACTCCACCATGTAGCGGATGTGGCCGGGCAAGAAGGTGTTCACCGTCTTGTAGGCGAGCTTGACCGCGGTCCCGGAGACCCCCGACTTGTCCGCGACCTCCTGCTCAAGCAGCGTGTAACAGTCGGCGATCACCTTTGGCCGGGTGTCCGGCGCGAGCAGGATCTCCTGAAGCGTGGGTGCCATGGGTGCGTCTTCTCCCGTCGCTGCGGCGCTGCCCAGTGGATCCCCGCACGCATCCCGCAATGCGCCGCCCGTAGCTAGACGGCGACCGCCCGACAATGGTTTACCGAGATACGGCGACAAGCTCGGAAATGCGCCGACTCGAATCCTTGAGCGATCCTCTCGACCAGGTACCGCGGACATCGTGCCCGCTAGCGTCCCAGCCCGGACAGGTTGAGCCCGGCCTGGCCCGCCGGGTTGGCCGACCCGGCGATGCAGACGTCGTCGCCCTGGCACTGGCTCGCGTCGCTGGCGTTCAGGCCGCAGCAGACACCTCGGCCGGTGAGCTCGCCGTGCCCGGCTGCTTCCAGGCGTCGGTAGCACACGCCCGTCGCCGCGATGAGCGCGCGCCTCGATCTCTCCCGAACCGGCGAAGGAGCCCAGCCCGAGCGCGCGCTTTCCCGGCATGACCAGGCGGCGACCGCGTCTGCAGACGCACACAGATCACCCACACCCGCGCCCCTAGGGCAGCGCCCGCACGGCCGGCAGGCAGGCAGGCCGCGCAGATCAGCGGCAGTGCGCGCCAAGTCGGACGTACATTCGTTACTGAGCGTGAAGACACAGTCGGACCGTGGTCAAAGCCGGACTTGCCGACGGTCACGCCAGTCGCGGCCGACGCCTCCGTCGTCGATTCGTGCACGCTACCGCAGGCGTACCTCATCGCGGCACGTCCGGAAGTTGTCGCCTTGACCGGGTCAGTGGTGACCGATTTAGCCGGCGACAACGTCAGCAGGAACCGTCGCAACGGGTGCCCAGATCATGGCGCTATGCGCGGCGACGGTATCGCGGAACGAGGACCGCCCGGTAGCGGCGCGCTGGGCTGCATCGTAGATGATCTCGTGCGCGCTGCCGGGCGATCGCCGGACCGGGCTTTGGCATGACCGCATCGGCGATGATCAGGCCGCCGGCGAGGCCGAGGTGGGCGCGCATCCGCGCCGGGTCGAGCCGCAGCCCGCCTGCGAGCGCGCGCTGACGATGGCCGTCAGCAGGTCACCGTAGCGGCCCGCTATCGGGCCAGGAAGTCGAGCAGCAGTGCGTTGACCCGGCCCGGTGCGTCGAGCTGCATCCAGCGGCATGGGCCGTTCAGGCGCTCGTATCGCCAACTGCCCGCCACGTTCTCGGCGGAGTCGGTCATCTGGATCTCGGTCAGGGCGGGGCATGCCCAGCTCCGGAAGTTGGCCCAGCCATCTTCGGTCAGCTAGCGTTCGGCGATATCGGGAACTGGAACAGATACCGGGAACTGGAACAGCAGCATCTAACACGACCGCTCCCGCTGCTGCGGTGTGCGGCGGAGTGTGGATAGGCGAGCAGCCAGGCCACGACCGCGCCCCAGTCGTGGCCGCATCAACCCGAAGTTCCCCCTGGTGATCCGCGCGTTTGGCCGTTCACCTCGGGTTGGCCCCGGACCCTCAGATCCGGACACCGGGTCAGTCAGTGCCCAACACATCGGATGAGCGCTTGATTTCTTGGTCCGTTCCGGCGGCCACCGCCACCGCTTCCTGCTGCACCCCGCCGCGCAGGCCTGCCAAGGCCACGATGGCCGCCACCGCCATGATCCCTGCCATCACATAGAGTACGGTCCGCGTCGCATACGCGAAGTCGAGCCGGAAGAAGTGCGGAATCGACGCGATGCTCCCGGTTCCCGCAGGGGACTGCGAGAGCCTTGCCACCTCAGAGCTCGCCCGTGCACTGGGTATGCCGAGGGAGGTCAGCGACGTGGTGACCCGGTTGCGCATCTCCGTGACCAGGATGGTGCCGAGGATCGCCAGGCCCATGCTGGCTGCGAAGTTCCGGACCGTCTGCGTGATACCGGTTGCCTCGCCGTAAGAGAGCCGGCTGGCCCGGTTAACGGCGTCCGTGCTGGCCGGCCCGAGCATGAATCCCATTCCGGCCCCGGCCAGGATGATGAACCACTGCTGCGCGCTGAAGTTGAGACCGGTAACCTTCCCCGCCCATAGCCCGAACCCAACGGCACCCAGCACGCAGCCTAGGACGACCGGGCGCTTGGCCCCGGCGCGGTCCAGCATTCGCCCCCCGATCTGCGCGGCGATGACGAAGCCGATGAAGAAGAACAACAGGATGATGCCAGCCTGGGAGGACGACTTCCCCAGCGAGATCTGGGCGTATTCGCTGGCGATGAAGAACACCGGGATGAACACCAAGTTGGTCACGCCAAGCACGATGTTCTCGACCAGGAACGGCCGGATGCGGAAGATGCTCACCTGCATGAGGGGTGACGCCGTGTGCATCTCGGCAAAGTAGAACACGACAAGGAGCGCCAGTCCCGCGACGACGCATGCCGCGGTAGCCGGATTGCGCCAGCCCCAGATGGACGATTGCTGGAAACCAAACACGCTCAGGCCCACCCCGGCCGCGATCAGGACCACGCCCCGGTAGTCCATCCGGGCCGCCTTGTGCTCCGTGACCGGCTTCGAGATGACGATCAGCGCCAGGGCGATGAGCGCGACGGGGATATTCACCCAGAAGATCGCCCGCCAGGTCCACTGCGTGAGGTAGCCGCCCAGGACCGGGCCGATCGCGGTCAGGCCGCCGGCGATGCCGAAGAACAGGGCCAGGGCCCTTCCCCGTTCGCGCAGCGCAAAGGTCTGCACCACGACTGCCAGCGCCGCCGGGAACATGATCGCCCCGCCGGCGCCCTGGACGGCACGAAACGTCACGATCCATGCTTCAGCGAAGCTTCCCTTGGGGGTCAGCCCGCACATCGCCGAGGCGCCAGCGAACACGATGACGCCAAGCGTCACCATCTTCCGGTGGCCGAGCGTATCGGCCAGCCGGCCGCCGAAGGCGAAGAGCGCAGCCAGCGAGAGCAGGTAGGCGTTGACCACCCACTGCACGCCGGTGCTGGTGAGGCCCAGCTCCAGTTGTATCTGGGGCACGGCGATGGACACAATTGTCTGGTCGATGAAGGTCATCGAGACGGCAAAAATCATCGCCGCCAGAATCAGGGTCCGCGATCGACCGCCAGCAGCGCTCACTGTCATCTCCGCAAGGGTCTGCACTGGTGAATCGAGACAGCATGGCCAAGGTAACAGCCCCTCTCCAGCGCGCCTAGTACTACAGCCGCACTTTGCCAGAGGCACGCCTCTGACCTGCATGTGATTAAACGATCTTGCTAGAGATGCTCGGGTTGGCAGCTCGGTGACCAGCACGTTCTCTCAGGGCGGCTCGGAAGTGCGGCTGTAGTACTAGCCGCCTAATCTGTACGGCACCGGATGCTCGGTCAAGAGGCGCCGCCTGCGCAGATCTGGTGGACTGTGAACTGTGCGCGCCCGACTGTGGCTGCAGGCTGCGCCTACACCCGGTCGTGCCGGTGCGCGTGTGTGACAGCTCCGCCGAGATCGAGTTCAGGGATGGGACTGCCATGCCCGTGGCCCGGGCGCACGACTGAGGCGACCATGCGGGACGGTCCCCGCGTCATCAGGCCGTGATTTACCCCGTAGTACGGCCATGGTTTGCGCAGTAGCCAGTGCCAGAATGTCCCGCCGCGGCCGCGCGGTCCCGCCACAATGCTGCCGCCCCAGGCCTTGTCCGATTCCTCAACTCTGAGAGGCAGAGGCCGCTTCGAGCCGGTATCCGGCCGGACTTTGACGCTGCCGCCGCGCACCGCCACGTCATCGGCCACAACCTCGATGCCGGGCCTGGTCACCAGGACGAGGCTGCTGCGGGCGGAGGGGTTCAGCCTCCAGGGCAACGCCAAGGTCATAGCGGGTAATCACCCGCCCGAGTTGTCCACCTCGCCCGCCTCCGCACGGCCCCGCTCCTTCAGGAATGAATGGTATCGCCGGCGTCGGCGAGCGAGCTCAGCATCCGGTAGGCAACCGCCCGATGCACACGGTGCTCCTCGAAGCGATCCGCCAGCGACTCGCGCTGGATCCGGTAGGCAACCGCCCGATGCACACGGTGCTCCTCGAAGCGATCCGCCAGCCACTCGCGCTGGTCCATCTGTCACATTTTCGGCTTGCCGGGTGTCATCAGAAGTGACCCCAAACACACACACGACCGATGTGACAGGGAATACAAGGAAGGAGCACGCAATGCGAGTCCTGGTCGTGGGAGCCAGCGGTGCTATTGGCGCCCGGCTCGTTCCTCAGCTCATTGATCAAGGCCACGAGGTGATCGGCACCTTCAGGCCGGCGAGAAGCGCCGGGCGTGTACGGATGCTCGGCGCGGAGCCGATCGCGCTCGACCTGCTCGACGCGCGCGCCGTCCGCAAGGCCGTCTTCGAAACCGAGCCCGAGGCGATCGTCCATCAGGCGACCGCTCTGGCGGGTGTGCGCTTCTCCAGGAACCTCGACCGTAGCTTCGCGCCCACCAACCGGCTTCGGACCGAGGGCACCGAAGCCCTGCTGGCCGCCGCGCGCGAGGCAGGCGTGCGTCGGTTCGTCGCGCAGAGCTTCGCCAGCTTCCGCTACGCGCGCGAGGGCGGGCCGGTCAAGTCCGAGGACGATCCGCTCGACCCTGCTCCGCCGGCAGGGGCGCGCGAGACCAGCGCCGCGATGCGTCATCTTGACCGGGCTGTCACGGACGCCGGCGGGATCGCGCTTCGCTACGGCGGCTTCTACGGCGCCCCCACCGACGGGCTGCTGGAGCTTGTGCGCAAGCGGCGGTTCCCGGTCGTCGGCAACGGCGGCGGCGTCTCCTCGTTCATCCACCTCGATGACGCCGCCGCAGCGACCACGCTCGCGCTCGAACACGATCGAGCCGGCATCTACAACATCGTCGACGACGAGCCCGCCCCAGTCCGCGAGTGGCTGCCAGTGCTCGCGAACGCGCTCGGCGCCAAGCCGCCCCGCCACATCCCCCGCTGGCTCGCGCGGCTGGTCGCGGGCGAAGGCGCGGTGATGATGGGAACCGAGTCCCGCGGCGCTTCCAACGCCAAGGCCAAGCGAGAACTCGGCTGGACGCTCCGCTACCCAACCTGGCGCCAGGGCTTTACCGCGGCCTACGGCCAGCCGAAACCGCTCAAGGCCAGGGCGTGACGCAGCATGGCCGCACGCAAGCCGGCGTCCGCGCCGTCGAAGGCTTCCGCAGCCGCTGGGCTCTGGGTATGGTCTGTGAGTTCGGCATCGAGACGGTGCCAACCGCGTTGACGACAGCGTTTTCTGGCGGGTAGCGGCCCCGGCAACGGCCCCGGCCAGCTCGGGCAACGCCACACCGCCCATTGCCGCCTGCTGCGACGGATGAGGGCAACCCACCAGCTGAGTGAAGGCGGTCTCCCTACTGACCCTCGCTCGTTCTCACGTCACGTGGCAGCATCGTCGCATGACGCAGCGGGTCGGTCCGCTATTCTCGCCGACGCTGCCCGGCGAGCGGCGGCCGCCGCACCAGCAGAAATCTCGCGCAGGCACTTCGGGGCCGCCGTTAGCATCACCTACACGAAGCACATCTCGGCGTCACGCCACTCGTTGCCAACGAGACGGTCGCAGGTCGGGCAGTACCACCGCGCCTCGATCGGGGTGCCGCATGCGGGGTGGCGTGGCGTTTCCGCCGGGTCGGTGTGCCTGGCTCCCCAGTGCGCCAGGAGGCGGAGCGCGCCGGCCAGTTCCTTGCCCTCGGCGGTCAGCTCGTAGGCGGAGCGGGGCGGCCGCTCGGAATAGGGCCGGGCCACCAGCAGCGCGTCCCGCTCGAGCCGCTTGAGGCGCTCGGACAGGATGTTCGCAGCGATACCCGGGATCTGGTCGAGCAGATCGTTGAACCGGCGCGGCCCGGTGAGCAGCGCCTGCACCACTAGCAGCGTCCACCGGTCGCCGACCCTGGCCAGCGCCTCGGCGAGCGGCGACGAGGCGTTCTCCCGTTCGCCCATGCACCGATCCTAGCTGCCATGTTGACACCTCAGTTGTTAGTAGTAGTTTGCAAGTTACTACTAGCTGGGAGGCGTAGCAGGGATGGCGATCCTCGACGAGATACAAGCAACCATCGCGGCGCTGGCAGAGGGCACCGGCTCCTCGATCGTCGGCATCGGGCAGCGCTGGGGCGTCGGCTCCGGCATCGTGATCGGCGGGGGGCGGGTGCTGACCAACGCGCACAACGTGCGCGGCGATGAGGTGGCGGTCACCTTCCCCGGCGGACGCAGGGCCGAGGGCAGCGTTGCCGGGCACGACATCGACGGCGACCTCGCCGTCGTCGAGGTCGATACCGACGGGTCTGCGGCGCTGCCGTGGGTCAGCACGCCCGCCGGGATCGGGATGCCGGTCTTCGCCTTGGCTAACCCGGGCGGGCGTGGGCTGCGGGTGACGTTCGGGTTCGTCTCCGGGATCGACCGGACCTTCCGCGGCCCTCGCGGCCGCCGCATTACCGGCAGCATCGAGCACACCGCGCCCTTGCTGCCCGGTTCCTCGGGCGGCCCGGTGCTAAACGCCGAGGGACAGCTGCTCGGCATCAACACCAACCGCCTCGGCGAGGGCTTCTATCTGGCCATACCAGCCGACGAGGCGTTGCACGGCCGGATCGATGCGCTCGCCCGTGGCGAGTCCGCGGCGCCGCTGCGGCTTGGCATCGAAATCGCCCCCCGGCACGTGGCCAAGCGGCTCCGCCGCGCCGTCGGCCTCCCCGACACCGAAGGCCTGCTGATCCGCGAGGTAGCGGCGGACAGCCCGGCCGCACGCGCCGGCCTCGCACAAGGCGACCTGATCGTCGCGGCCGCAGGCCGGCCGGTACGCACCATGGACGACCTGTTCGACGCGCTGCAAGCGGGGCGCGCCGGCAGCATCGAGATGAACGTCGTGCGCGGCACCAGCGAACGGACCATTCACGTGCTGTTCGGCGACAGCGGTCAGCCCCGCCAGGAAGCCTGAATTCCCGCCGCCCGGAATGGCAACCGTCACACGCGGACGCGCCGTCACCGGCCCATCCTGGGTTACATGAGCAGCCCGACACTGAAGTAGTCATCTTCTGCAGTGACCAGTGACTACGCCACGGACGCCCTGCCAATTCCCAGCCCGGCTCGGGCGACGACGACGATCTCAGCGCTGAGGCCGCCAGCCGATTCGTTGCCGTGCCTGGCTGCCTGGCTTCCTGCCCTCGCCGCGATCGTGTTATCGACCGCGGGGCACGCCCCCGGATCGGCCCGGTGGGCGCTGGCGTCGGCGGGGCGCAGGGAGGATAAGGCCCCGTCGGCCCTTTCCGGCCAGATTTAATTGACGAATAGTGTTATCGCGGCAAACTGGCACGCCGCGGCGGCGCAGACAAAGGCGTGGAAAACCTCGTGGTAGCCGAACACCGACGGGTACGGGTCGGGCCGCCGACGATGGTAGAAAATCGCACCGGCCGTGTAGAGCAGGCCACCCGCGAGCATCAGCGCTCCCGGCGCCGGACCGGCATGGAGCCACACCTCCGGCAAGGCAAGTCCGGCCGCCCAGCCCAGCCCGACGAACGTCGCGCCGACCACAACCTCCGGTGCGCTCATCCACGCCATGTGGATCGCGGTCGCCGCGAGGGTGAGTGCCCACAGCACGATCAGGCAGACCAACCCGAAAGCACCGCGTGCAGCGAGGAGGAATGCGGGCGTTGCCGTGCCGGCGATGAGGAAGAAGATCATCGCGTGGTCCAGGCGCTGCAGGCGCCGACGCCACCCGACCGTCCAGGTGCCGCGGTGATACAGCGCGCTGATCCCGAACAATCCGCTCACGCTGGCAGCGTAGATGGCGGTGGCCGCGACCCGCGTGACCCCGTGCACACGGCCCAGCAGCAGCGTGCCGCCCACCAGCGACGCCTCGAACCACAGCAGGTGCAGCCAGCCGCGCAGGACTGGCTTGGTGTAGTAGACACCGCGCCGGGCATCATAGAACGAATCCACCGCCGACGGTGGCGCTGGTGCCGCTGGACTGGGGTCCCTTACCGTCACCATCGACCTCCCGTTCGTGCCAGGACCCCCGGTGGCCGCCGATGCCGCCGATGTCCGCCACCCAGTGTCGCGCACAGCCGGTCATGCGTGTGCCGCCACGGCGCAGACCGCCCGTCCATTGCGAGCCGAGACCGCGAGACTCAGCGTTCTGCTCGATCAGCAGCGGGCCCCGCTCGCGGTCCCCGTCGACGGTGGCGTCGGTCTGCCCGGCAGGTTCGCCGACGGCGGCGCCTCGAACAGCGGCAGCGCAGCCGCTCGGCGATCAGCCCGCCCAAGGAGTGACCGACCACGAACCGGTTCCGCTGGCAGCGCTGACGGTCGCCGACCCGCCGATCAGCGCTTACGTATCAGCGCATGCTCATCAGCTTCGCGATAGCAGGTCGCGGACGACCAGCGTCGCGGCAGCGGGTGATCCTCTGACGAAGCCGAAGAACGGCCCGAAGTCTTGTGTAGCTGAGAAACCCGTGATGTACAGCCCGTCGAGGCTCGTCTGAAAAGCGTCGTCCAAAACAGGGAAGCCGTTGGACAATTCGACTTCCTCCAGCACACCCGCCAGGTAGGGGACTTTGGCGAGATCGGCACGGTATCCCGAGGCGAACACCACGCGGTCGACAGCCAGCGGGGTTGAGTTCGAGAGCAGCACCCGCACCTCATCATCGCCTCCGGCTGGGGTGACTTCGACGACCTCCGTTCCGGGCCATCGGCTGATCCCCTTCCATTCCAGCCGGGGAGTTAGCCAGTACTCAAGCGTAAGCCTGCCCACTTCCCAAAAGCGCCTGACGATCGCATCCTGTTCGCTTTTGGGACGGCTGCGCCAATATCTGCGCACGCTGAGCGTCTGCTCGACGTGGGCGTCGACGAATTCCCAGCTGACCCGGTCGAAGCGCGGGATGCCGTGACGGTGGACGATGTCGATGCGCGCGGCGCCGTGCTCCCGGATCAACGCGGCCCACTCGTACGCGCTCTGCCTCCCGCCGATGATCAGGACCCGCGCTCCCGCCATGTCGTCGAAGCGCACCAGGCTGCAGGTGTGAGCTGCGCATCCAGGGGTCAGCGATGACGCCCAGCCAGGAAGGTTCGCATAATGGCGGATCCCCGGCGCGGCTACAACGGCGACCGCGCGAATGCACTCACCGCTTTGAAGCGTCGCCTCGAACCGGCCATTTGACTTGGTCAGGGTGTCGACGAACTCTTCGCGGACCTCGATTCCCTTGGCCTTCTGGAACCAGTCGGCATAATCCAGGAAGACGCTGATCGGAATTGGATCGACCTCACCCGGCTGGATCCCCCGGTCCTCCAGATATGCCTTCAGCGTGTGGACCGAGGCGCCGTCGAGGTGCCAATCCGGCCCCGACCGAAGGAACATGCCCGCGGGCATGTTCTCCCGCCAGAAACCCATAGGCCGACCCAACACCATGGTGTCGATACCACGCTCGCGCGCATACGCTGCGGTCGACAGCGCGTATGGCCCCGCGCCGACAACGAGCAGCTGCGTCTCCATGACCTAGGCCGCTTCACTCCCAGCTGTTCCGAGATTCCCGGCCGTTCCGAGCCCCGGTAGGGCAACACTATAGTGGACTCCGGGACGAAACATCCGTGCAGCGGCGCTCGGGAATCGTCTCCGCGCTCAGGACACCAGTCGGCACGTCCGGCTCCGCTTTGCGCAGCCGCTCCGCCGCTCGGCGCCGTCGCGACCGGGCGAGCGATAGCCAGAGCCAGTGTCGCGCGGATGGAGGTCGACTACGTGGTAATGGGGCACGTGTTGCAAGCCGGAACCGACCAGATCACCTCCCGCCAGGCAGCGATCGGGCCCGGATTCTGAAGGAGGTCCCAGGATCACGCTGAACAACGACGTGTGCCTGTGGTTTTCCGAGGTGGTCAAGGACAGCGCGGCTGGCGTGCCAGCCGTCGACGTCGTCCCTGTCCGCACCGAGAACGACCTCGCTGTCGTCGCGATATTCGTCCAAAAGGCTTTGGGCGCCGACCCGGCCGACGACGTAGGCGTGCCCGTGACGCATGCGCAGCACCGTCGGGCCGACCCGTGGCCGCCCAACCCGCCAACCGACAACTCGCCGCCCGGCTGCAGGGTGCTCATCGTGGCTCCCGCACCGACCGACCAGCGCTCAGTTCGCCGCTGCCAGCCAATCCGCGGCGGTCACCATTGTGGCGCCACGCCCTGAGGATCTTCCGGACGGGCCAGGCGGCTCACCCGGTAGCGGTGCGCACGGCACGATGTCACCGGGTCACAGCGCCGCCGCGGCGCCATTTCCCGGGCATGTCGGTAATACCATGCCGCCGCCGACCCGGGTACAGGTCATCGAACTCGCCGTCCTTCACCCCGGCCAGGAACGCCGCGACCTCTGCGCGGGTATAGATCAGGGCCGGCCCGGACGGATGACGGGAGTTGCGGACAGCGATCACGCCGCCCGCCAGCTCGGCGACCTCCACGCAACATCCGCTGGGATTGCTGACCCGGCTCTTACGCCAGCGAGCCGCCAGCTGATCGGCCGGGACACCGTTCTTGGCCTGCATCATCGCTCTCCAGATCGGCTACGGGGCAATGCGCGTGCCACGCGCACGCGGTGGTAGCGCCGAAATGATCACTTGCACGATGCAGGTTAACAGTTCCGATGCATGTGCATATGGATTTGCAGAAGTTTTATTGTCATAGCTCCATGCATGGGGTGAGATGCGGCTTTTACGCGTGTTCCCTGCCACGACGAGAGTGGCCGGACGGCGATGCCCTTACCCCTGGCAGCCAGCGCGGGCAGCCGCGCAGGCTGGCACTGGCCGGAGCCCGGCCGCTGAGATGGCCGCCGTGGCGAGCGGGAACCGGCCGCTGACGCCAGATCCCGCGCCCAGGGCTGGACCCGCTATCCGCGGATCGCCACCCGCACGCCGGGCGCCGATGCACCGCGGCGATGACGAGGATCCCGTCGTGGGAGCCGGAGGGCCGCTCCTTGCCGCCGATGCCGACCCGCCGGCCCGACGCGAGCAGATGGCGGCGGCGAACGGCGGCAAGCCGCCGGCCGCCAAGGTCACCTGGTCGTTTTGCTTCGAGCAGGCCAACCGGCTGTCGCCGGATGGCGGCGCTCCATTGTTGCTGGCGCTTGCTGCGCTTCTTGACGGCAATGGGATGCCCGGTGCGCTCTTCACCACGTCGGCGGCGTGCAAGTGCCTTGCGGGAGATAGCGGCGCGGGCCGGGCGGATCGGGAACGTGCCTGGGACCTGCTGCTGCTTCTGCGGCGGTCGGGTTTGCTGGCCATCGATCTGGCAGGCAGCCAGGCGACGGTCCGGATGAGCCGGGCGGTACGGGCGGCGGTCCGAGCGGAGACGCCCAGGGGAATACTTGAACGGGCGGCGAGCGCGGCAGCGGACGCGCTGCTGGAGGTGTGGCCAGCAGGTGAGCCGCAGGCGTGGCTGTCTGAGGACTTGCGGTCGTGTGCGGCGAGCCTTCAAGCGGCTGCCGGAGACCTGCTGTGGGCGGGTGGCTGTCACCCGCTGCTGCTGCGAGCCGGCCAAAGCCTCGATACCGCTCGTCTGACCGTCCCGCCGCCGCGTACTGGAGGAACCTGGCCGCAGTCAGTGGCCGGGTCCTTGGGCCCGGCCACCCGAACACCGCGCCGGCCAGCGAGCGACTGGCCGGCGCCTATCTGACTGCCGGGCGGGCGGCGGAGGCCGTTTCATGGTTTCGGTAGGTCCTGGCCGCCCGGTCTGGCGAGCCCGGGAAAGATCATCCCGGCACCATTGCAGCCCGGCACAATCTCGGCCATGCCTTGGTCGCCGCGAACCAGCTCACAGAAGCGATCACCGTCCTGGACCAGGCGGTCGGCGATTACGAGCGCACTCGCGGTCCTGACCATCTCGATACGGCCGGCGCGCGGCAGGATCTCGCTGCCGCGTACCGCGCCGCGGGGCAGTTCGCAGACGCGATCCGGTTGTACCAGCACACGCCGGCCCGACCGCGAGCGTATTCAGGGACCACGGCATCCCGACGCCATGAAGACCCGCCAGCAGCTGGCCGACGCCTACCTGGCCGATGGCCAGATCAAGAATGCTCTTTCCCAATACAAACGGGTTCTGGCCGACCGGGATTGCGTCCTTGGCCGCGCCCATCTGGACACGATCGCTGCCCGCGGCAGCCTCGGGTCCGCGTATCACGCGGCCGGCCGGATGGGCTCCGCGCTGCAGCTGTACGAGCAGACTCGCACGGATTACGAGCGGGTGCTGGGGCCCGGGCATCCGGATACGCTGGCCTGCTGTGCGAACCTGGCGAACGCCTATTAGAAGGTGGGTCGGCTGAGCGACGCGATGACGCTGCTTCGCGATACCGTCGCACGCTGTGAGCGGGTACTGCCATCAGGGGATCCGCTGACGCAGGTTGTGCGAGAGAGCCTGACGAACATCGCAGGTGGATGACAATGCTTCGGCGGTGCTTTCGTAGCCGCCCGCGGCAGCACTGTCGCCGCCCGCGCGCGCAGGTATACCTGGCAGGTACGACCTCATCGTGTGCGCCCTCGCAATCCACTCGCCCATGATCGCGCCGCGCGTGTGTCCCGGGGTTGGAGACGTCACCCGGGCCGGGCCGTGCTCGAGGAAGTGGGAGGCGGTGGCCGGCGGGCTGCCACAAAATTCCTGCGCTCCCAGGCCGACGCGATCGTGGCGGGCGACTTCTTCGCGGTCGATCCCCTCAACCGCACCCAGGCATGCGTGTCAGCTGCTGCGGGTCCGTGTCCCGAGGGGGACGGCAGCAGCGTGATGATCTCAATGATTAGCGGACCCAGGAATGCTGTTGTAGCCGCCACCTGAGTATATCGACAGCTCTGCAGCAATTTCGGCAGAGGCGGCGGCGCCTTCCAGCCCGCTCCCCGCCTTAAACGCCGCGACGATAGCTGGATAACTACCATTATTCATTTCTGTCGGGAACGCCGCCACGAAATCGGCTGGGACCGGATAGGCCTGGATTCCGTCGCTGGCCGGATCGCTGTCAGCAGTACTAACGGTGCTTCCGCCGAAAGGTGTCTGAAGGTTCAAAGGATTATTGAGATCATGCGGTGTGCCTTCATTGGCGAACCAGTCCACCATTGTCTGGACATTCGCGGTCGTCGTGGGGGCGCCGAGCGCAGCGAGGGCAGCGCCGGCCCAGGCCATTGCCGCCGATCCCGTCAATGCAGTATTTACCGGCAGCCGGGCCAGGCCCGAGGCCGAATTTAAGCCGCCGCGCGCGGGCGCATGATCTGAGGCCCTGCGGGCCGGCGCATGAGACAGCGGGACAAGGGATGGCCGGCGGTGCGGTGGCCGGCCGTGCGGTGGCCGGCGGCGCGGGCGGCCCAGCCGACGCGATCGAGAAGAAGGCGACGGGCCCGGGAAGGGTGCTTGCGCAGCGGCCGCGGTCCCGGCACTGGCAGCCGAACCCGACCCCGCCGCGACCGCGGTGGCAGCGCCGGACGGCCTGGCACCCGTTTGACCGCCGCCGAGGGCCGCGCCTGCCACGTCTATGGCGATGAACGCCGCGACGACGCTGCTGCCGATCACGGTCAGCACCTTGTGCCGCGCTATCCAGGGGCGTTGCTGCCGGCCGCGGAACCGCGGGGCACCGCCAGGCGCCTTACCGCCCTCGTCCAGCTGACCGGCCGAATGCCGCCCCATAACGGGCCTCCCTCGCGCCGCCTCCGGTCCCGGCTCAACCATCTGAGCACCGACCACTGATCTTCCGGCGCCTGGCATGTTACCGCCCATATCGGCTGCCGCGTCGCTTCTCGCCACACACAGCAGATGGCCGAGCTGACCAACGCGGTGAGACGCCACGACCTCACCTCCCGCCGCAAGGCGGGAATGGCAAACGCAGGGCGCGGCTGCTGCAACTCCTCAACGGACCCATGCTCTGGCCCGCCTTCGGCCCGCCTTCGAGAATCGCGCGAGGTAAAGGGGACCTGCTTCCGACCGCCGGCCCGCGCCGTTGGCGACGTCGCGCACGGCACCTTCTCCGCTGTGCGCGTTGGATTCCCAGAGCCTGAAAGCGAGCGCACTATCCGCTCTGATACTCGATTGGGGGTTGACGTGCGCTGTGGCGAACATGATGGACGCGTTGAGGGTTGGCTTGCGGTACTGCTCAAGATCGTCTATCTGCTGACGAGCCGGGTCCTCGGCCTGGTGTTCCGCGGCGACCGGGCGAAGGATGCTGACTGCTCGTGCTTCGGCACTAGAACGCGGCGCTGCGCCGGCGCGCCAGCCGGGCGCGGTATGAGCCGGCCGACCGATGTGGTTCGCCGCATCAGCACGGCGCACCACTATACGGCCTTGCCGCACCTGGGTATCGCGAAGCGCGTCCCCGATGGCGAACACGACGGTAACCGCATCACTGTTATCGACCTCGACCGCGAACTGATCGACCGAAAACCCTTCCTGGGCGCCCTGATCAACGAATACGCGCGCGCCGCCTGGCACCCCGGCGAACCGCAGATCACCAAACGGATCCTGACCGGAAACAGAGCAGTATCCTCGGGCAGAGTCCAGCCACCCTCTGGCGCAATGCTGCCAGGGGCGGTAGGTGAGCTGCGGTAATACGTTAAGTGATTGCGCCATCCATGCTGGTGACGGGTAGCCGGCGGGATACGTACTGTGATCAGGCGGCGGGTGCCTGCCCGCCGGGTTCCGGACGGGGCGTCAGGGTGACGGTCATGCCAGGGTTGAGCTTTTCGAGCTGGCGGATCTTGTCGCGGGTCTTGCGCCCGGGGTCGAGCTGGTCGTGGTAGTCCGGTCCGAGCTCGATGTAGCGGAAGCCGGGGTCGGCGATGATGCGCCAGGCGATCTCGATGATGGTGCGGCATCCGGCGACGATGGCCTTCTGCTTGCCGCGCCTGCGGGCGTGGCGCCGGTACCGGGCGCCGACGAAGGTGTCGGTCCTGGCGGCGGTCATGACCGCGGCGCCGGTCGCGCCGCGCAGGTAGGGGTTGCCTTTGCCGGTGCGGCCGGCCTTGCTGGTGACGCCGGGCTGGATGGCGCGGGGAGTCAGCTTTGCCCAGGAGGCGGCGTGCCCGGGGGTGGGGAACTGGGTCATATCGGTGCCCAGCTCGGCGACGATGACCTGGGCGGCGTCGCGGCCGATGCCGGTGATCTCATCGAGCCTGGCGATGACGCCCAGGACCGGCTCGCCGCATCCGGTGCACGGCCCGTCGGGCCCGGCCTGCCCGCAGCTTGCGCACGCGCCGCCCAGGCCGGGCACGTTCTCCAGCCGGGCCTTGATCCGCTCGTCCAGTTCGGTGATCTTGGCGGACAGGTCATCGATGAGCTCCAGCAGCATGCCGATCTCGAAGGCGTGGATGTCGCGGAACCGGCCGGTCAGGGCCTCCGCCAGCTCGGCCTTGCTGGCGTGCAGCCGGTAATCGCCGAGCGCGGCCAGCGCGGCGGGGCTGCGCTCGCCGTCCACCAGGGCCTGCAGGAACCGGCGGCCGCTGGCGCCCATCAGGTCCGAGATCACGCTGGAAACTTTCAGCAGCGCGTCTTCGAGGATCTTCTCGATCCGGTTCTGGTGACGGACCCGGTCATGGGTCAGGTTCGCCCGCAGCCGGGTCAGCGCCCGCAGGTCGCGGACGGGCTCTGGCGGCACGAACGAGCGGCGCAGCATGCCCCATTCGTTCAGCTTGCACAGCCACACGCAGTCCAGCCGGTCGGTCTTGGACCGGCCGGGCAGGTGCTTGACGTCGCGGGCGTTGACCAGCCACACCTCCAGGCCCGCCGC
>DATIYI010000336.1:0-34710 GCA_035517695.1 Streptosporangiaceae bacterium | reverse complement strand
CACTAAACCGTAGTTATGCCGGACTATGCGGCGAGGGCACCGCCCTGACCAGCGGCGGGACCGCCGCAGACCGTGATCATCGGCATAACCACGCCATCGGGATAATTATCGTTATTCCGACATCCGGATAACGATAACAACCTAGCCGAGAGAACGATCCGCGGCCCGGTCGTGACCAGGAAGAACGCCGGCGGCTCCCAGAACCCGGGCACCGCCGGGACCGCCGCCGATATCTGGACCATCATCGCGACTGCCCAGCTGGCCGGGCTGAACCCCGTTACCTACCTGACCGCCTACCTCGACGAACGCGGCCGCCACGGCGGAAAGCCCCTGTCCGGCGAGGCGCTCGCCCGGTTCCCGCCCTGGAACGCCAGCCCCGAGGACCTCCGCACCTGGGCCCAGCCACCGCCGAACGGCACAACCCCGGACCAGTAACACCGCCACCGGCGTGGCCGCCAGCGATCGCCACGCCGGGTTTCGGCGTGCCCTTTCACAGGACTTCCGAGTACTTACGGCCATGCGTCCGGTCGTTACATATGCATGCTTGGCCCGCTGAAACCGATATTGTGATGGACTCTGTACCACCAGTTCCACACGTCCTCATGCACCGGGCCGGCTACATAGGCGAGGAGATGACCGTCGTCCTGGGTCCATAGGAAGTTTTCCCGGCCATTATTGTAATTGCAGAACACTCGGCCTGCGGCCTGGGCATCCGTGACCATTCCCGCGCTCATCTGCGCGATCGAGTAGTTTTTGGGGTGCTCGAACTGGTGATTCCAGCCAACCTCACCATAGGTCTCTTCGGGTTCGCAGTCCTGGAAATTCTCCTGGAAATTGTCGGAGTTGAGCGAGAGGGCCTGAGTGGTGTAGGCAGCGTACAAAGCCTCGAGTGAGGGATAAGTCCGGAAGATCGCTCCGCTGATACCGGGTGCCGGAGCCGTACAGATCACCACCGTCGCGCTCTGCTGCTTGCAGCTTGAGGGCGGCAGCAAGCCTTTAGCGGCGCCGCTCTCGTTCGCTAGGATGATCGCGCTCATGAGCTCGCTGGTCGGCGCCTTGGGCTGGGCAGACATCGATGGCTTGGCTGCAGTCGGCGCATGGGAGGCGGACCCGCCGCGCACGAGTGCCCAGATGCCCACCCCCGCGGCGATCAGGATCAGCGCCGTCAGGGCGGCAATCCAGCTCGGGCGCAGGAACCTGCGCGGCCCGGGCCGTGCCGCGGCTGGCTGACGGCCGTCAGGCTCGTCGGCCTCGCCCGGCGGCGCTCCACCGGCCTTGCGGCCGTGGGAGGTCATGCCGTCGGTCTGGTCTGCCCGCACGGCCTGCGGCTCGGCGGCACCTGTGTCGGCAGGAGGCTCAGGCGGCGGCTCGTGCCTAAAGCTCCCGGGAATCCCCCCAGCGTGCGGCCCGGCCGTCCGGCTGCCGGTGGACCCGAACGTCAGCGGCTCGGTTGCGAGGCCGCCAAGGGCAACGCGCAAGGCTTCGATGAACTCGTGGCAGCTTCCGTAACGGTCGCCGGACTGCTTGGCCAGCACCCGGGAGAACACGTCATTCACCGCCGTCGGCAACTCAGGACGCAGGTCCGTAGGCAACGTGGGGCTCTTCTCGACATGGGCCCAGATGATCGCGGCGTCCAGGTCCTTCTCGAACGGAACTCGGCCGCTCAGGCACTCATACATCACGCAGCCCAGGGAGTACTGGTCGGCCGGGCCCAGCACTGGCATGCCCAGGATCTGCTCGGGAGCGACGTAGTCGACCGTGCCACGGAACTGTCCCGTCGAGGTCAGCCCGCTGCGGGACATCGCATGCTTGGTGATCCCGAAATCAGCCAGGTAGACGTGATCGGGCTCATCGTCGATGCCCCGCTCGATCAGCAGGTTCCCCGGCTTCACATCCCGGTGCACCAGCCCCCTGCGGTGCGCGGCGTCCAGTGCCCGCGCGGCCTGGCCGACCAGGGACAAGGCGGTGGCCGGAAGAATCCGGCCGCGCTTCTTGATCATCTGCCGCAGGTCAGTCCCCGAGACATAGCGCATCGCGATATACAACAGGGCCCCGCTGGATCCCACGTCATAGATAGGGATTACATTCGGGTGATTCAGCGAGGCGGCGATACGCGATTCCTCGAGGAACCTGGCCCGGAAAGCATCGTCTGTCGCAAGCTCGGGAGCCAGCACCTTCAGCGCGATAACGCTACCCAGACGTGGATTCTCAGCCTGATAGACGACACTCATCCCGCCGCGGCCAAGAACGGCACGCAACCGGAAACCCGCGAACTCGTCACCGACCATAGGTAGTTCGGGCATCACACGTTCCTCCCTAGGATCACTGCCCCGGCTGGGCAACCGGGCGACGACCCGTAAGTCTTTCAATAGAAAGGTTATGGCCATGTGAACGGAACGGGAACCTCGGACTGAACTGGCAACCCCGGGTACAAGACCAGAAGCAGCCAGTTACGGCGACCCTTAAGTCTTTCAATAGAAAGGTTATGGCCACGTGAACGGAACGGAAGATTGGGACTGAACTGGCAACCCCGGGTACAAGACCAGAAGCAGCTAGTGACGGCAACCCACGTCGGAAGTTGCTGAACGAGCCCGTTTACGATCAAGAAAGGGCGACTTTACCTGGGATTTGTCGAGCAAAAGGCGAGATTGGAGCTTGAATCAGGGCCGGACGGGTGTCGGCAGCTCAGTGAACGGATGGGGAGGTGGCTGGGCATCAAGGATGGGAATGAGCGAGAAATGACCGCGGCGGGCAGCGCTCTTCGGTAATCACCACCCTGTCACCCCGGTTCCCGCCGAGTTCCTTCATCGGCACTTACGTGACCGACGGAGCCCATGGTGCCCTAGTGACCACTCCCGTGGATGCTAACGCCGGTCGGCAATCTGCTGCCCGTCGAGGAGCCCGCGGCTAAGGGTGACGAAGCGACGAAGCGTCTGGTGAAGTCGGCCCGGTGCGGCCAGGCGCGGTGGGCGATGAGGAGTTCGGCATCTTCGAGGCAGTAGGCAACTGTTGCGGTGTGCTGGCTAGCTGCGGTGCGTTGGCAATGATCACTTCCTGGCTGCAGCTCATTGATGTCGCGGTGAGTCGTGTCGAACCGTTCCGCCACGTGCACCTCCATGGCTCGCCTCTAGGAACAGTCCGTCAGGACACGTGGACAGGTGGATCTGCCCTTTGGGTGCTGTGACAACTTTCTCTACGTCTTCAAGGGCGCGCCTCCGGCACGCCATGCGCCAGGCCGAGGCCCGGCGCGAAGGCAGGACCGCGAAGTCATCGAGTGAGGATGCGTGACTGAGACGGCGGCACCACCACCGGGACCAAGGCGGGGAAGTGGTGGGCGACTGTCCGACTCCTGGGGCGGCCGGCTGCAAAGACGGGGCGTGGCCCGTCCTGCGTGCGGGCACCCTCTTGCTGTGGAAGATCACAGTCAAGGGCGCCCCTCCGGTCGCGTCACTACGTGATGGCGCAAGCGCCACCCTTGAGCAGTGATCTTCCACGGCAAGGCCATCGGCACCTATCAGAAGGACGGGGCAGACCCAGGGCAGACCCAGGCGCGCCTTGCCGGCTCAGGACATTACGGCTGCACGTTGGCGCATCTGTGACCGCTATTCATGTGATAAGGAAAATCGATCTGGTCGAACCCGATTGTGACACAGTAAGTGCCCCACCGACTTTGATGCGCCGGCGGAGGCGGCTCCCAGACGTAGTTAGCTGTATTGGACCGCTGCGACGCCGAACTCGGGAGAATGCTGGAGAAAGAGCCCCCAGGTCCCACGAGCTCGAGATGGAAAGCGCCGCCGTTAAGGGTGGTGGCGGGCTCAGGGACGGGATTCGGTTATGTGCCCAGTACTTCACCTCGAATATACTCGTGCTGGTTGAGAATATCTGGCCACACGGCCATGGCACGTATTGCGTCGCGCACTCCGCGGGAGTGCTTGCGCTTGCGCTCTTTAATCCCGTCTTGGCGGGCGCCGGGCAGTAGACGCGTGCCAGCGAGCGGTGCGGTTCTGTTAACCTGATGCAGCAAAAAGACGCCAGCCCGCGCACGATCTCCAGCTACCGGGACGCTTGGCGGCTGCTGTTGCCTGTGCCGACCCTCCAGCAGCCCCGCACCTGCCAGGCAACGCGAACATCGGGATGACGCTCAGGTCGCCATAAGACCGTTCGACCTGGGGGTGCTGGAGGTCTGCCGCGGCGGCGCGCCCCAGGGCCTGGCGTCCCCCTGATGATCGGCCGCACCTGCACCCCGACGCCGCCGCCCGCGCGCTCTGTCCAGTCCCCGTAGCGCCCTGCACCGCATCGTTGACCTGGTAGCGGCGGGGTGGGCCGAGAGGAATCGTGCAGCGAGTTGGATCGGCCCGGCGTCGGCTGGCGCCCCGGATTCCCGGTCGACCCCAGCCCTGACCGCGAGCGGTCCAGCCGGCAGCCGACCCGCCTCGCGGCGGCGGGCTGGATGGCTACCAAGGCACCGCCTGGCTCGGAGATCCGCTACATGCCCTGGTGGTCCCGGCAGTGCGCGGAATTGGTGGCCGTCGATGACGTTCCAGAACGGGACGTCGCGCTGTGGCCGGAAGTCGTCCAGCCGGGCCCACGACATCTGGCATATGCGAGTCAGCACATCGGCCGGGCGGGGTTGCCGCCCCAGCGTGCGTGGGGTGGCACCTTTTCTCCCTTCATGAGGAAGGAGTCGGGCTGAAGCTGTGCGCCCTGGCCCATGGTCACGCCGTAGTGGACGAGGGCTCCGGTGCCGAGGGTGCAGCCGTCCTCCAGGACGGTGTAGTCGGCCTTGAAGGTGCCATCCTCCATCGAATGACATTGGATAACGGAGCCTGCGTTGAGAGTGCAGTCGTCGCCGATCGTCACAAGCGTCCGCTCGGCGAGGGAGCAGCCGTCGTCGAAGACCCGTCTGCCGATCCGGACGCCGACCAGACGCCAGATTGGGTTCTTGAACGGGGTGCCGTTGAGCATGCCGATGAGGGGCGCCATCAGTTTCCAGTAGCGCTCGTGCCACCAGAAGTACGGGTCGTAGATGGAGCAGTACTGTGGTCGCAGTGATCCGAATCGCATCAGGGCCCGCTCGACCGTAATGAAGTACGAGAGGCTGAACAGCAGCACCGCGACGGCCAGCCCTGCGAACACCAGGATTCTATTGCCCCCGTAGAGCTCCCACGCCGCCATGGCGAGCAGGGTGATGACGAAGGTGTGTACCCAGCGCACGGCCAGGAACAGTCCCATGGTGGCGAGGTTGTGCCGGTTCTTCGCCCGGAGTCGGCGGTGGAACTCCTCCCCGGTCTTGAGGTGGTCGAAGCGATGGTCGTTGGTGACCGAGCGGGGGATCTCGAACGATGGCGAACCGAGGAGCCCGACGTTGTCTCTGACGGGCCCGTCCAGGGGCACCATGGCTTTGGTGGCGATCAGGCAGTTTTCGCCGATCCGCCCTCCGGCTGGGTAGGCGACCGCGTTTCCGAGAAAGTTGCGCGGCCCGATCGATAACGGCCTCACACGGAACGATGTGCTCGAGTAGTCGGCGTCGATGAGCGTTGCGCCGTCCGAAATCATCGTGCTACGTCCGATGTCAATCAGGAACGGGGTCTCGTGCTCCAGGTCCGCGCCGAAGTTCGAGCCGGTCTGTTCGAAGTCGGGCAGTCGATAGCCGAGGGCGCGCAAGTAGGGCACGACGTAGGAGCTGTCGCCGGTGAGCTCAAGGTAGAACTTGATGTTGGTGAGCCGCCGGATCGCGCGGTGCAGTGAGTGGTGCAGCCCGTAAAGCGGATAGATGTGGCCGGGCGTGATGAATCGCTGCAGAATACGCGGAATCGTCAACACGACGGCGGCCCCCGTCAGGATCGCGCCGCCGAAGAGCACGATGGAGACGATCAGTCCTTCCTGGTAGAAGCTCACCATCGTGATCCCCCCTGCGCCGAGCGAAGCCAGTGGGGCGACCACTGGCAACCTGGTGAGCACCGCGACACCGGCGCCCGCCGCCAGCGGCATGGTCACGAAAATCAGGCTGAGCAACTGAAGGGTGCCATAAACTGCCCTGCGCAGAGGGCGGGAGGGGATCGGATTGACGGGGCAGTAGTCCACGTCCGTGCGCTGCGCGGGGGATCCGTGCCAGCGCTGACCGTCAGGAACGGCCTGGGATTCGTACAGGGACGAGGTGTGCCCGAGTTGAGACCCGTCGCCCACGCAGGTGCCGATGTCCAGGACGGTATGTTCACCGACCAGCGCCTCCCTGCCGATGCTGACTGGGCCGGTCTGAACGACGCCGGCTAAGGCCCGGTAGCCGGTGAACGACGATTCTCTCCGGATCACTGTGTCATCGCCGATGGTAAGCATGTCGGTGCAGACTGGCACGGTCGCGGACAGGATGACGACGCGGCGGCCGATCTTGGCCCCCAGCGCCCTGAGGTACAGCGGGTAGATGGGCGAACCAGTGAACAGCGCCAGTGGATTTGCCCGAACCAGGGTCTTGACTAGCCAGAAGCGCAGGTAGGGCAGGCTCCACACCTTGATCTCCTGAGGCTTCCAGCGGCCCACCAGGGTCCACTTGGTCAGGATGGGCAGGGTGCAGAGCAGGAAGAAGGCCCCCGCGCTGAAGGCTAGCGACCGCAGGTAAATGTCCACCCCGCCAGCGCTAGCGGAAATCCAGCTGAAGCCGCTGGACACGACTACCGCGGCGAGCAACACCGAGGCAAGGAAGGCCAGCAACTGCAGGACTCCGCACACCACGTACTGCGCGGTACCGGCCCGCGACAACGTCGCGGGCCGCGGCGGGCTCGTCGCCCTTGGAGCAGAAGGTAGCTCGGTGACCGTTGTTGCGAGGCTTCGGATGGTCGGATGCAGGTAGACGTCCTTGGTCGAGACCGGCGGCGCCTCAGCCCGTTCCCTGACTTGGGCGCAGAAGTGCGCGACCATCAGTGAACTCATACCCAGGTCGTCGAAGAAGTGGTAGTCCACCGACATCTGCTGGAGCCCCAGGAGTTCCGCCAGCGCGTCGGCAAGCGCCTTCTCACCCGGGGTGGCCGGCGCGATGTAGGCCTGGTCGACCCCGAGGCGGGGTGAGCTGGTCGGCGGCGGCAGGTTTCTGTGGTCGGCCTTACCGTCGCGTAGCACCGGTATGGCCGGGAGCTGCTCCAGGTAGTGGGGCACCATGTACTGCGGAAGGTGCTTGCCCAGGTGCTCGTAAATGGCCTGCCTTTCCAGGCCTTCGGCGTGGTCCTGGAGGCGGTAGTAGCCAACCAGTTCCACGACGCCCGGGTGGGGCTCGTAGGTGGCCACGGCCGCCTGTCCGATGGCGGGCAGCCGCATCAGCACTGCTTCGATCTCGCTCAGCTCGATGCGATAACCGCGGATCTTCACCTGCGTGTCTGCTCGGCCGAGGTAGACCAGACCCTCAGGGTCGGCTCGTGCAAGGTCGCCGCTGCGGTAGGCCCGCTCCCAGCCCAGGGCCTCCAGCGGCCGGAAGTTCACCGCGTCCTTGTCGGAGTCCAGGTAGCGCGCCACCCCGACGCCACCGATAACCAGCTCGCCGACCTTTCCCCAAGGGACCGGCTGCCCGCTGGCGGGGTCGACCACTGCGCAACGCCATCCGTCCAGGGGCAGCCCGATGCGCACCGGCTCACCGCCGGACAGCCGCGCCCCGCAGGACACCACTGTGGCTTCGGTCGGACCGTAGGTGTTCCACATCTCCGTGCCTTGCCGCACTAGCCTGCCAGCCAGCGCGCTTGGGCATGCCTCACCGCCCAGGATCAACAGACGGATGCCGTGGAGAGAGTCCGCCGGCCACAATGCCGCCATCGTCGGCACTGTCGAGACCACCGAGACCCGCCGCTGCGCCCACCACGTGACCAGCTCAGGCCCCATCTTGACGACCGAGCGGGGGGCCGGTACCAGGCAGGCGCCATGGCGCCATGCCAGCCACATCTCCTCACAGGAGGCGTCGAAGGCCACCGACAGGCCGGCAAGAACCCGGTCCCCAGGCCTCAGCGGATCACCGCGCAGGAACAGGTTCGCCTCGGCATCGACGAACGCCGCCGCATTGCGGTGGGTCACGGCCACACCCTTCGGGGTGCCGGTCGTGCCGGAAGTGAAAATGATCCAAGCGTCGTCCTCTGGCATCGGGCGGCGGGCGGCAACACCGGTCGGCCGCACCTCCCGCCGGAGCAGTGCACCACCGTCGCTGACGATGGCGCAGACGCCCGCTTCGGACCACACCCGTTCGGCACGGTCGTCCGGATCATCCATGTCGACGGGCACGTAGGCCGCCCCGACCGACAGCACGGCCAAGATGGAGAGGTAAAGCTTCGCAGTACCGGAAGGGACTCGGATACCGACTCGATCGCCCGCACCTATGCCCATCGAGGCCAGCCGATGAGCGACTCGCCGCACTTCACGAAGCAGGTCCAGGTAGTCCAGCACAGACTGGCCATCGTCAATCGCGGCAGCTCGCGGAAATGTCTCCGCGGTGGCCTGGATGATCTGCAACAACGTACGCGGCGGCGGCGCCGGAGCTCCGGAGTAGATCGCGCCCGAAGGCATCGCTTGCAAGCCGGCCGTGACGAGGTCAGCATCGAACTGAGCCGTCGTCATTGCATTCCCCCCAATCAGCGCGCACCTCTCAGCAACAACGCAGCAAGAAGATTGATCAATCGCCCCACCGGAACTATTGCCAGGTCGCTCAGGGGAAGGCGTAACGACCCGAGACAGCGGCCACGGACGGCTAGAACTGCGGCGCGGCTCCAGCTCGTTGGCATAAATCGATGTTTAGTGCTGCGTCCGAAATGCTCTAGAGCACAAGGTCCCAGATCTCCGGTGACCGCTGTGCGTCTGGGGCTAAATGCCGGGTCGCGGGGTGAGCTGGCAGGTGATGGGGCAGGTGTCGCCTGGGATGGCGGGCGGGGTGGCGTTGATCTCGCCGGTGAGCAGGGTCAGGGCGCCGGCGATGCGGGGGGCGCCGGGTTGTTCGAGCCGGACGGTGCTGGCGCCGGGGGTCGAGGTGATGGTGCCCGGCCAGGCCGCGGACGATGGTTTCGCGGGCGATGGCGCGGTATTCGTCGTCGTCGCGCAGGTAGGCGTTGAGGTGGGCTGATAGCCAGTGCTCGGCGTTGTGGGCGAGCAGCAGCGGCACCATCTGCGGGCCGCGCCGCGCGGCGCGCGGCACTGCGGTCTTCGCCTCGGGGTCGATGGCGCCGGCCGGGAGTTTCGCGGGGACCTTGTCGCGGGCCGCGGCGGCGGCAGCCAGTTTCTTACCCGCCGCGCTGATTTTCTTCTGCGCGGCGGGATCAGCGTGGTGTTCTTGGCAGCGGGAGCGATGCCTGGCCGGCCAGCAGTACGGCCAGGCCGCGCTCCGCGGCGGCCAGTGCCTTCTGCGCCTCACGGACGGCCGCGTTCGCCTGCTTGCGGGCCGGGTTGCCGATGATCTTGGTATTCGCCTCGATGCCGGCGAGGTAGTCGCAGATCTTGCCGATCCGGTAGTTCTCGCTGGCCGTAGATTCGCGCCTGGGGCAGGAATTCCCGAAATGCGCGCAACGACGCCCCCGGCTTCCCTCCACTCCCATATTGGAAACCACGTCAGGATTGTTCGTACCGAGCCCGACCTCTAGCAGGACTGTGACCGAATCCCGCTCAGCCAGAATCGGTCGTAGAGCAGGTGGTAGTAATGCTGAGTGGCCTTATCGCTTCCGTGGTGATCGTAAAGATCCTTCAACTGCACTGCCGCTGTCCTCTTGTTATCGGTGTCAACGAAGCCATCGATTGGAGCGGGATCTTCGATCTTCCTGCCTGTGCGCGACAAGAGGTCAAGCATCAGCGGAAACGTCTGGTTCGCGGCTTGGATCGTTATTGCCGCTCGGTTCCGGATCGAGCCCGACGCGTATGGCGTGGACATCGGAAAGCTTTCTATAATCCTTAGGTGACATTCGCCCCGACAACAGCCCAGATGGCCCTCGTCGTCTCGACGAGGCGTGGCGACGCCTCCAACTTCTGCCGTACCTCCGCGACAATCATTGAACACATTCGATCTCCAGCTCCTTAACAACCACGATCCGCTTCAGCCGCGTTCTCAGACTCCAGCTCCTGAATCTCCCCTGGACGAAGAGAGCGGCGGCGACGGCCACCGGCTTCACCATCAAGCAGGCCACCACGCCGCGCACACGCTGGTATTCTTACGGTGACGATGCTGGTCGCGGCCAGGTAGTGCGTTGCGGCGGTGGATTGGCCGAAAAGATAGCTGCCAAAACTAGTTGCCGGAGGAGAATCTCCGTCGACCTTTCGGTACAGAGGCTTATGTCGTCAATACTTCAGTAACAACCGAAGGGACGGGCGGGCTCTTGAGGTGCGACGGCACAGCGTCCCGGGTTTCTATTGGTATGAACTCCCTTTCGGGGGGCGGGGTCACGAACAAGAAACCCGCGGTCATTCTGACCGTGCTTGCAATGATCATCGGATCACTAATCCAGGCGCAGGCGGCGCTCGCGTCGGCGGCGACCGCCGCGCGGGCCCGGACACCAGCATCCATTGCAGGACATAGTGCGACGACCGGCATCCAGTTAACAACGGCAGGGCGCCACATGGCGCACCACTCGATCAGGTTCCGGTCGGTGCCCTCGGCGCCGACGCACCTGACCACGCAGGATTTCGCCGCCACTGGCACCGCACCAGCCAGGGTAGTTGTGTCCTGGAGGGAGCGCTCGCGGGTCACCGGGTTCATCGTCCAGCAGGCGACGAACTCCGCATTCACGCTGCGCTTCGCGTCGGTCGCGGTCGGCGCTACAGACAGGACCGTCACCCTGGCCGGGCTACTCCCAAACCGCAAGTACTACGTCAGGATCCGGGCTGTCAATGAGCCCGTCACCTCGGGGTGGACAACCGTGACGACCACCACCCCCATCGCCGCATCATCGCTGCTGTTCGGCACGCTGGCCACCCAGACGAGCAGCGCGGTGACCGAGGCGCAGGCGGGAGTCTCGGTCGCCATGTTCGAGCTCGACTGGGCGAGCTTCGAACCCGAGATGGGTGTCTTCAGCGCCTCCTACCTGGCCACCATGCAGTCCTACCTGCAGGCGGTCCAGGCGGCCGGGATGCGCGTGACTCTGGGCCTGGACCTGGAGAACCCGCCGTCATGGGTGTTCTCCCTGCCTGACAGCACCTACGTGGACCAGCACGGCGACGTCTCGAACGAGGCCGACTTCGTCTTCAGCGAGGCGGTCCGCCAGGCAGCCGCCTCCTACCTCGACCACGTCGCTGCCGGCCTGCCCTTGTCGAACTTCTGGGCGATCCGGCTCACCTCCGGCGGGGACGGCGAGATGCTCTACCCTGGCGACGGGACGTATTGGGCGTTCGGCAATGCCGCCCTGAAGGGCGTGGGCCTGCCTGCGACCATGACGCCCAACCCCTTCCCGAACTGGCGGCCGGGCCAGCCGGGCCTGACCCCCGCCCAGATCGAGCGGTGGGTCAACTGGTATGTCAGGGGCCTCGACGACGTGACCAACTGGCAGATGCTGACCCTGTCCAGACTGGGCTTCACCGGCTACTACCAGCTGGTGACCCCAGGGTCGGGAACCCGTCCCGATGCTCTGAGCGAGGAGGAGCAGCAGAACCTGCCGGACGGGACCACGGGGCTAGGCGGGGTCTGGGACCGCTACTACGCCATGCTGCCTGACAAAACCAACGTGGTGGCCTATGTGTCCTCGGTCGCGGACCAGTCGGGCGACGACGACTCCTGTCAGCCGGGAGACGACTCGCTGCCGCTGACATCGGACGTGATGGACTCGTGGTCGGCGACCCGCTGGATCAGCCGGATCGCGGCCGGGGACGGGTTGTTCGTCGCTGGCGAGAATCCCGGGTATGGAATGCCGGCGAGCCTAGACCGCCACTACACCGACACGTCCTCGTCGGGGATGATGGCCGACGCGATCCGGCAAGCGAGCTCGTGCGGCTTCCAGGTCTTCTACTGGGCTCACGACTTTCGTCTCTGGGACGGCACTATCCCGTTCTCGCTCTACGCCGGCCACATCGCGTCGATGGATCACCGGCGAAGCCCTCCGCCGACGTCACGCCCTCAAGCCCGGCGCCGGCCGGCGTAAGGGCGTCCAGTCGGCGGACGCGCCCTGAGGCACCCGCCGGTGGAGAAATTCACGTTCAGGGTTCCGACGGCCACGATGTATGCGCCGAAGGCGTAGCTTGCCTTGAGCAGGCCGTAAGGAAACTCCCGGTGTTCTTCTCGTCCAGCACCGGCGCGACGAACCCGATTACAAGCACGATGTAGCTGCTTCGAGTACTGGGTGACCGATCGGATTAGAGCGCCCATGAGAGACACCCCCGGGGCGTTGAATCCCGTGTTCTGCACCAGGCCGATGAACCGCTGCAGCGTAATGGGGGCCCGGGTCGAGGCTGCGGATAGCGCGAGGGCGGGCGAGCGCCCGGCGAGCGCCCCTTTGGGTGAGCACCGGCTTCGGGGCCGGGGCCTGCGGGCGAGCCGGCTGCTGTGCGGCGAACCGCGCGCCGGAAGTAGTGGTGGGGTAGGAACAGCTGCTTCACGGCCCAGGGGCGAGGGAGAATTCCACCTGGATCGGATTGATCAGGAGTGGCAGCCACCGGGCGGCCGCCATGTGCCAGTGGTGCTCCTCCTGGAGCGTCTCGCTACGGGCTATGAAGGGGAAGACCGTGTCGGCAAGAGCGTTGCTGCTGGAACAGCCGAGCAGGCCGCAGGCCTGTAGGCCCGCGAGCACCGTGACTGTCGCCCCTGCCACTCTGCCGACCGCCTCTAGGCCCAGCAGGTCCGCGGCGATGAGCAACGCTATCGAGGGGACGCGAACCAGATCGAGCGGGAGGCGGCCAGGAAGCTCAAGCTCGCCAGCGCGGCCCGGGCCAGGGAGCAGTTGTGAGTGAAACGTACGTCGGCAGCCCCGGGTATCAGGATGACAGATATGGACGGCCTGACGGTCACGGAAGCAGTGCGTATCATCACTCCCTGGGAGCAACCATCAACGTCTGACACTTACCAATCCGATCGGCCGCGGGCCCACCCCGGAGTCCCGCGAGGCTTGCAGAGCCATTCAGGGGGAAACATGCAGCTCGAAGGACTGGCGCAGAGTTGGGATCAGCTCGGTCAGAGCGACCCGCTGTGGGCGATCCTCAGCGATCCGGCAAAGAAGGGCAACCGTTGGTCTTTGGAGGAATTTTTCGCGACGGGAGAGGCGAGCGTCGATCAGGTGCTGCGTCACCTGGACGCGCTCGAAGTTGAGGTCAACCTTGAGCGGGCGCTCGACTTTGGGTGCGGAGTGGGTCGCCTCACCCAGGCATTGGCACGGCACTTCAACGAGATCGACGGCGTGGATATCGCTCCCTCTATGGTGGGCCGGGCTCGTGAGTACAATCGCTTCGGCGACCGCTGCCGCTACCACGTCAACACTCATGACGATCTGCGCATGTTCGACGACGGCACGTTCGACTTCGTGTTCACCGACATCGTGCTCCAGCACATGACATCAGAGCTGATGCTCTCCTATGTGGCTGAGTTCATCCGGGTCCTACGGCCGGGCGGCGTCGGGCTGTTCGACATTCCACCCGGATATGAGAACACTCCCCGCGGGATGATCGTTAAGTTCGCGCCCGCGCCGTTGCTCGCGTTCTACCGTCGCCGGGCTCACGGTGGTGGCGTGATGGAGTTGCATACCATCAAGCCGAAGCGAGTGCTCGATTTCCTGGCGACGAGGCCGGTCCGGGTGATCGAGCACCGTCCACTCCCGGCAGACAGGCCTGCGGTCGTCCGCCACTACCAGTACTGCATCGAGCGCGTGGACGGATGAGGGCCCATCCCAAGCGCGGCGTTCGTCGGCTTCGCCCTTGCGTGACCGCGCGGCCTAGGTCATCAGATACGCCGACTGATAGGCATGTCGGGATGATTCGTGATTAGCGGAAAGACGAACAGAGCGCGGACATATCCCGACCGTAACTAGCCGCGCTTGGTTGCGAGGACTTTGACGACGGTCTTGAGTTTTCGGGCTGGTGTCCCGGGCCTTAAATTCGCCTGTAAGTAGGTCATGACATGGCCATGGCTGCCATGTCATGCCTGGGTCTGAGCCGATATCGCGGCAGGGTTGCGGTATGGCGAGAACCGGGCGGCCGAAGGCCGACCTGAATCTGACAGATGGGGAGCGGGCCACGCTGCAGCGGTGGGCGCGGCGGGCGAAGAGCTCGCAGGCGCTCGCGCTGCGGGCAAGGATCATGCTGGCTTGCGTCGGCAATGACGACAACAAGCAAGTCGCCGCGGCGATCGGGGTGCATCAGGACACGGTGGGCAAGTGGCGGTCGCGGTTCATCCAGCGCCGCCTGGATGGGCTGGCTGATAAGGATTGGCCTGGCGGCCGCCGTCGATCACCGACGAGCAGGTCGAGGGCGTGGTCGTGGCGACGCTGGAGGACACGCCGGCGGACGCGACGCGCTGGTCGCGGGCATCGATGGCAGGAAATCAGGGCTCTCGGAGTCCACGATCGGGCGGGTCTGGAAGGCGTTCAAGCTCGAGCCGCACCTGGCGGACGGTTTCAAGGTGAGCACCGATCCGCTGTTCATCGAGTAGGTCCACGATGTGGCCGGGCTGTACCTGAACCCGCCCGAGCACGCGGTCGTGCTCTGCGCCGACGAAAAATCGCACTCATCAGCCCGTCGATGTACCTACCGGCCTGCTGCGCCGGCTCTCACCGGGCGAAATGGGCCGCGAGCATGCCCACCAGCTCGTTTCGTTTCGCGCAAGCCAGCTGGACGCCCGCTATAGCGGCAGCGGCCGCCCCAAGATCGGAATCTGCCACAAGGCGATGATCACGGGGCGTCGGCCGCCGTCATTCAGTGATCAACACGCCGTAACCTGCCCGATCCGGGCACATCAGACCATCAGAGCCCACCGGTTGCAGCAACGGGTCACGAAGTACGGGTGCCGTAAGTAGAGCCTCCAAGGTGCTAGGCAACGGCCAAGGGATGCCGTGCCGGGTGCAGCGATCAGGCCGGGAACTAATTACTCAGTAATTGTCGGGAAAGTCGATAAAGATGTTGTGCTCCAGGAGACTCTGTTGGGTTTCGGAAAGTGATTGCCCACTAACGCCAAGCGCTGCTGCGCTGACCCATCGTTGAGGCAAGATCGCGCCAATGTTTGGGTATTCGCCACGGAGCGTCGGGGGTATGGAGCACTTGAATATTAACTTCCCGCCCTTACGGCGTACGGTATAAAAGTCACTGAGCTGTGGATTCGACGCTCGACCTGCCAAGAGCGTCCGGGTCGGAATCAACTCCGATAGGGTATCCGGGTCTTTTGCCACGATAAGCATGAGAGCATTTGCTTTCTTCAGATCCTCGGGAGGCGCCGACCGCGTAAGGTCTATGGGATCGTTACGAAGTTGGGCACTTAGAAAATGATCCTCTGGGTACATGCGTATGGTGTTCCCGTGGAACAAATCTGCGTACTCATCGGGTGACAGTGGCGTACCGGGCATCGGGTTGGCTTGCAAGCCATTATGGAGATGCAGAATAGCAATAACTCCGTCATCGCTTAGCACTCGCGTAAATTCGTTGGCGAGCACGCGCTTCGCGGTCACATAGTGGAAGGCGTCCACACAGAAGATGGCGCCAACGCTCCCGTCTTCTAGGGGCAGCGGCTCGTTCATATCCCACGCCAGGACGGCCGCGGCATTGGGAATGAAGAAGCGTCGTGCTGCGTAAGCCGACTCCGGATCGAGATCCATGGCCACGATCCGAGCCGGATCGGCCATCTTGGCCAGGTAGTGCGAAAGATGACCCATCCCGCATGGGGCATCGAGAATCAGCCCGTCGCGACCTTGGAGCAATCCCAACGCTGCTCGGGCGGCGAGAAACGATGGCGCAGTGAATCGGTGCTGCATGTAAAGGTGCCACTGTCCGGCGCCCCAGAAGGGCTTTACGAGTTGGTTTCCCGAGCGTCGGCGGCAGAACTCGCCGACGGTCCGTCCCGTCAGTAGCCAGCCGAGCGCGGCGTGGCGCAGGTAACGGCGGAACGTCACCCGTATTCGGGTCAACTCCATCCACCGCACCCGGAGCCACGATCTGCGGGGGATCACGCGCGGTGGCTTCTGACCGGGGTCTTTCCCGAGGGCCTCGACGAGACGACGACCCCTAGGTCCGCGGGCTGAGAGGACGACACCGTAGGCTATGACGACCTGTTGACAGGAGCACGACCCGATCCCGTGCCAACGCGTTCCGGACACGATACGGAACTGGCCGTTGCAATCCGGGCACACCAATGCGGGAATTACATCCGCACAGACGTTTGCTCGCGGGGTAGACATATTGATCACCAACTGATTCTTCGGGCCGGCCGGGCGCGTACTGTCTCTGAGGGCAGCGACAGCTTGTAGAGCGCGACCTGGCCATACGAACGTCCCGAAGCTGAGAACACCTTCCGACTGTGGCGGACGAGATGCCAGATCTCGGATGAGGAGATCTTCGAGTAACCATCATTGATCAGGCCCCACTCCACTATGACGTAGCGGACGTGGTCTTGGGACCGGGTAGCCGGTGTCAACCATGGGTCGACGTTGTAAAGGGGGGGCAGCGCATACTGGGTAACGTCAGCGGCTATCGGCGCGGCCGTGGGATCGGTGACCGTGGTGGCAGCCGGAACGTGTGCCGCCATGTACTGAAGCAGCTGTACAACCGCGTCATCCGGTTGCCGCAGCCACTGCACGCAAATGGCGAAGTTAAGGCTGAGCGCGAACGTGAGTGCCGCGATGATGGCCGCAGTATGCGATAACCGGCGGCGGCTCCCGGACGCGGACCTGCTGAAGCGCCCGCTCCCGTCAAGCAGCAGTGCGGCCCCCACCGGAATGATCAGCAGGCTCGGGACAGCGAGAAGGTACAACTCCTGTTCCTCGAGGGTTCCCAGGACGAGGGCGTAGCCGAGCGTGACCCCCGCCGCGCCGTACAGGAGCCCCAGCATCCGCGGCAACTGGCCGCCGCGGCGCAGCAGAACCGCCAACGTCGGCACCGCCAGCGCCAGGACGACGTACGTCGTTCCGAAGGAGCTGGCTTCCCCGATGAGGCGGGCAGGGAGGTTTCCCCCTCCTGAGCTGTGGAAGCCGGTGCTCTGGATCAGCCCCAGCATCCGCCAGATACCCGACGTCTTGGCTTGCCACAGGGCGCCGAAGTATCCATTGGCGGCCACCACGGTCACGTAGACGGTGTAGACCGCCACAGTGGTGCCGACGGTGAGCAGGATCAGGCCGCGCCGGGGCCCCCACCGGAACACGATAGCGGCGAGCAACGGGAGAACGGTGAGCAGGGCTCCCTCGTCCTTGGTCAACACCGCGCAGCCGAACAGCAGGCCAGCACCGACGGCGCAGAGCCAGTCGCGGCGCGATGGCAGCCGCCCGATCAGCGAGGTGAACACCAGGTACCCCAGCATCACCCAAAACATCATCGCGGTCTCCAGCAGGACCCGGTCGTTCTGCCGGATGCAGAACGGGTCCAGGGCGAAGACCAATCCCGCCACAGCGCCCGCCCGGGGTGAGCTGGCGCGCGTCGCCAGCAGAGCCAGTACTACGGCGGTGGCCCCAGCGAGCAGCGCGTTGAGCGTGCGCATCTGGTAGACCCAGGCCATCACGCCAGGCGGGTTGCCTACGAGCCGTGCCCAGCCCGCTTCGAGGTAGAAGAAGCCCGGCCCGTGTATGAAAAACGGCCCGGTGGTCCCGCCAGGGCCGTCGTACCGGGGGAACCCGCCGGAGATGACGCTGCGACCGAGATCGGTGTAGACAATCTCGTCGCCGAACAGGTCGAACGAGCGGCCATGCAGCGCCAGCCGGATGAGCAGGGTCACGCCACCGGCGACCGCGGCAACCAGGGCAACGGCTCGCGCATCGGGCCTGGCATGCCTTGCCGCCACCGGAGCCTGACTAATGTGGGTCGTTGTCACGTTTTCCTTACCTTCGCGAGGTCGCCAGTGTCGCGGGGCACAAAATTGCCAGCATCGGGCGCGAAAAAGTAGGCCTCTGGGACGAGCGGGATCTGGCCGCTTTGGAAGAGTGCCTGCACCTGAGTTCCGTATGCCCGGATCATCTCGGCTTTGGCATCGGCCGACTCGAACCATCTCGTCTCGACCAGGCCGTTGCGCTGGATGAAGGCGTCGTCGACCGGATCCCGCTGGTTGTAGGGAAAGTCGCTGTAGTAGACGATCCGGACCCCGCTGCGCTCGGCTGCGGTGCGCACCAGCACGTGATCGACGTGGCCGCCGACGCCCAGCGGTGCCAGCACGAGGTTCGGGCCCGAGCCTGCCAGCCGCTGGATGACCTCGCACACAGCGCGCAACGTGCCGACGTCAGCGGCAGCGACGTGGCCGGAGGTGATGTGCGTCCGGTAGACCGGATATGTGTGCTCGAGTTCGGGCAGCAGGCGCGCCAACAGTGACCACCGTCCCGGATGAGGGCGGCGGCGGAACAAAGCTTCGGTTAGCCCGGCGTGGACACATGTGATGCGGATAGGTTCCAGCGCGGCCCGGTCCTCGGCCCGGCGTTGCTCGTACAGCGTCTGGGCGTTCCGCGCCCCGACCTGGTGCAGGTACCGCCGCGCCGACAGCGTGTACGGCGCCTGGCCGGCCTCGGTGAAGAGCGTCGCGACGGTCACTGAGGTGCGCCTGGCAGCATGGATCATCAGCGCACCGCAGGAGAGCGCAGCGTCGTCCAGGTGCGGGGCGAGCACGATAAGAGCCACGCCATGCTCGATCGGTTCGGTCAGCACGTTCACTGGCATGCCCGATCGCTGTCCGCTCGTGTACCCGCACCCGCTGGGTTGAGGAGCTCCTGGACAAGAGTGAAATAGCGGTCCACCATCTCGTCACGCCCGTATCGCTGCGCGGCCGCATGCGCCGCCCGGCCGAGTTCACGCCGCGTCGCCTCATCCCCAGCCAGGCCGCACATCTCAGCGGCGAGAGCACTGACGTCAAAGGGTGGCACCCGCACGTCGCCGTCCATCCAGCGCAAAGCCGGCAGGTCGAAATGCACAACCGGCTTGCCACCGGACATGCCCTCCAAAGCAGCCAGGCAGAATGTCTCCTGCCGCGACGGCAGCACCACGAAGGCGCTCCCCTCCAGCAACTCTTGCTTGTGCGGCCCGTCCACATGACCGAGCCAGCGGACATCCCCGCGGGTGGCCGCTAGCAGGTCGGCGAACTTGCGTTCCTCGCGAGGAGTGCCCGCGCCCGCGATGAGCAACGGCACGGACAACCCGCTCCTTTCGTACGCCGAGAGCAGCAGGTCCAGCCCCTTCTCCCGAATGTTGATTCGACCCAGAAACAGGATGTGCTCACCGCGGCCGAGTCGCTGCTCCTCGAGACACTTCTTATCGATGCCATTCGGAATCACCTGCACTGCCGCCGACGGAGTGTATCGGCGAACTCGCGCACAGTCGGCGTGGTTGAGCACCACGACATCTCGATAGAAGCGCAGGCCGAACCGCTCGATCAGGAAAAAGGGGAGCCGGTATCGGGCCCACATCTCTTCACCGCTGAGGCTTTGGGCGAATCCCACAACCCGCGCGCGCGAGAAAAGCGGCAGGAAGCTGGTAGAAAACGGTGGGGTGAAGCTCTCGACCCACAGGTCGTGGGATATCCGCCGGGCCGCGAACGGCAGCAGCGCATGGAACACCAGCTGGCCGCCGCGAGGGCCCGCCCAGCCGACCGGCAGCTTTCGGTAGCGCACCCCGTTTCGAACCACCGTCTCGCGGCGGCGTCCCGCAGTGACGACTGTGACCTCGAAATGCGTGGCGAGCTTGCAGGCGATCATATCGACGATGCCTTGGCCACCGCCGTTGTAGTGGGGGTGGTCGAAAATCGACATCACCACATGCCTGGCACCGGTCGCGGCGGCCGCCTTGGTTGCGCCGACCAGGTTTGGCCGAGCTGTGCCAGCGGTCCGATTGCTCATCAGGTCACCCCCTATGCGTCTGGGCGGCAGCGAGCGCCGCCTCCTCGTCAACAGAACCTGTTACTCCCATCGGGTGCCAGTGATCCGCATGTTCCGCCCTTGTCCCCAGAGACTGCGACACGGTCAGCGGTGCCGGCAGGCGGACCGGGAGCCCGTGGTCCAGGCGGTCTATGGCGGCAACCGCAGTCGCCAGCGCGTCGTCGAAACCGGCATGCCAGCCCTCCCGGCTCGCCTCTGCGCGCGCGGCCGTGATCACTGCAGGATGTAGCAGGTCGCACACTTTGAGTAATCTGGACAGGTCCAGTGCTAGGTCCTGGAAAAGCGCCTGGGCGAGCCAGATCCGCAGGCAGTCGGCCGGCGCGGGGATCAGGAAACCCAGTCGGTTCCTGCGGGCGCGGGACAGCAGCCGATCTGTGGGGAGCACCGGAACGCCGAACCACGAGACGCTGGCATGCAGGTGCAGCCTGGGCCCGGCCGACGGGTAGAGCACGGCGGTGTTAAAGCGCTCGAGCCGGTAAGTCGACCTGTGCACGTACCAGCCGGCCACTGCGCTCAGCGCGCGGCGCCAGTGCTGCTCGGGAACGACCAGGTCGATGCTGGTGCCAACGTGGTCAAGGTTGTCGCACAACTCTTGATCTTGACAAGTCGAGATCAATTTGTGCGGCGTGTTGCGATGATCTTCAGCTGGCGGGCTCATTGGCCTACAAAGTGGCCTCCGAGCTCCATTGGCTCGTTCCTCCGGTGCCTCGGACAGAGCTAAGCGACTGCCCGGGTCACCCGGCAGGCCGACCGGGATCAGCACCGCCGGGATGCCCGCACGATTGAGGCAGCCGACCACCTGGTAGAGGTGGCGCGCGAACAACTCGGCGGCGACGCGGACCTCCGCCACCACGCCCGGGAGCTGCGCCGGGTAGGCGCGTGCGAGTCGGCCTTCGACGCGGTTGCGGCGAGCCAGATCCAGGGCGTTATCCAGCTCCGCGTCAGTGGCTTTGGGCGCTGTTCCCCGCCATACCGTCTCCATGAGCAGCGAGACCGCTGGCCGGTCTTCGATCGTCCGGGTTCTGAGCGCGGCCCAGCGTGGTCGCCGCGCGTGGCGGGCCACGGGCCGCACGAAACGCGCCACGGCGCGCAGCCCAACCAGAGAGGCGGCCGCCAGCCATAGCAACTGGTACGGCCGCAGCACGATAAGCACCGCGGCCGCCATCACCGGCTCCCCTAGGGGCACCCATGCGAGTACCCCGCGTCCCTGGCGGCGCGCCAGGCGGTAGCCTGCCAATACCAGCGCGGCCGCAGTGCCAAGCGCGCCACCAGCGGCGAGCCCGGTGATGCCGTCGATCCGCCATCCGGCAAGAAGCGCTCCAACGTACCCGGCCAGGCCCGCGCCCAGCCACCAGAAGCAGGAGTGGTCATCCGCGGCCTGGAAAAGCGCCGTAACAAGGCTGATGCCGCCCGCCGCCAGGCCGGTTAGGGCGGTGTACTTCATCAGCGCCGCCACCGCGGTGTACTGAGTCGGGAACACCCGTGTCAGGACGTGCGCCGGAATGGTCGCCAAGACAGCCGCGATCGGTAGGGCGACCGCAGCGTACATCCGCACCGCCCTGGCGGCGATCACCCCCCCAGTGGCGCGCCGCGACAACGACGGGAAGAATGCCATCGCAACCGCGCTCGCTACGTAAAACGGGACCCGGGACAGTGCCGCACTAGCCTGGTAACTGGCGGCCAGCGCACGGTCCCCAGGGAGAAGCGCGACCAGCACCACGTCGATCGCGACGAACAGGGAGACTACCCCCTGTGCCCCAGCGATGGCGACTGCGCGGCGCCACGGGTCTCGGTTGGCCAGCACCGCCAGCCACAGCCGACCTCTGCCGTGTGGCGTGCGTGGCCACCACAGCAGCAAGACGATCCCGCCGATCCCGAAGGCCCCGAGTGCCCCGGCATCCCCCAGCCCGGCAACCATGACCAGCAGGACCCCGGAGCCGTTCTTCAGCAGGTTCTCCCCGACCATGAGGGCCGAGAGGGCACGCATGCGCTCCCGGCCCTGCAGCCAGCCTGTAGTCGTGGTGCCCAGGAAGATGACGAAGACGCTGACGGCCAGCGCGAGCGCCGTTGATGACCCAGCGAACCTGGTGGCGATGGTACCGACGACCGCGGCCGCGGCGAGCCCGCTCCCGGCGCTCGCCAATTTCGCGAACCGTATCGCTGAGTTCCGTTCGGTATCGGACCGGGCGCGAACCAGCGCCTGTGCTAGCACCCAGGGCACGGACACAGTGGCCACGGTCGACGCCCACAGGATCAGGCCCTGGCCGGCGGCGAACTTTGAGTAGGCGGCCACATCTAGCAGGTGCGTAAGCAGCAGCGCGTACCCGTAGTTCAAGAGCCCTATGATCACCATGGCCACGGCAATCCATCGTGCGCCTTGGGCGGCGACGGACTCCTCGCGCCTGACAGCGCCGCTACTCATCCTGCTCGACCTGAAGCTGCCCAAAGTGGATGGGCTCCCCAGTCCCCCAACGCCCGCGCCGCCTGCAGCCAGGTTTTGCGCGGGTCGAAAGGCTCGATCATGTCCTGGCGGCCATAGCGGACAAGGACGGGGTCCGGAGCAGCAAGCGCGGCGACCACGCCGGTCACCACCCTTCTCCGCCGTGGGGTGGCGCTGTTTCCCACGTAACGGCGGCCTCGTCGTAGAGCAACGTCCGGACTCTTAAATAGGTAAGACAGGAGGGCAACGGCCGCGACGAAGGTGCAGGAGGCCGCGACCGGCCTCTCGCTGCGCCACAATGCCCGGAACGCCTGTCCCGGGGTCGGGGTCGGGGCCGCGGACGGCGCGGACGCGCTCAACGGTGCCACTCCTCAGGGCTCACCGGCACCTCGGGCACGGGGTACGGGTCGATGACCGGATGGGGGTTATGCGGGTCGGTGTCCGGCGTGCTGATCACCAGCCGCGGCCGCTCCTGCTCGTCCAGCTCCGGCAGGATCGCGAGCCCGTGCAGCCGGGCATAGCGGGTGCGGACGGCGTCGAGCAGGACCCGCTCGTAGGAAGTGACGCAGCGTTCCCAGGTGAGGGTCTCCGCGGCGAGCCGGGACGCGACCTGGAGATGTTCCAGTCGCGCTGCGTCGCACGCCAGCCCGTGCAGGGCCTCACGCAGGGCGTCGGGTTCTCCCGGGGGCACGACCAAGCCGGTCGGGCCGGCCACGTCCCGGACACCCGGGAGGTCGGACGCCACTGGGACGCACCCGGCGGCCATGCCCTCTAACAGCACCAGCCCGAATGCCTCGGCGCGGGTGACCGAGGGCAGCACCACGACGTCGTTGGCCCCGTACTGGTGGTGGAGCTCCGCGTCGCAGAGCCGTCCCATGAAACGGGTATTGGTGGCGGACAGCCGTTCCGCAAGCCGCCGGTAGCTGGCGAGCTCGGCCCCCCCGCCGACCAGGGTGAGCTTCAGCCAGGGCTGACCTGCCGCGGCGGCCAGCAGCGTCTCCACCCCCTTGTAGGGACGCATCTGCCCGACGAACAGCACGTGCAGCTCCCCTGGGGTGCTCCGCACCCGGGACGGCGGCAACGCTCGCCCGTCCACCCCCCACGGGATGGCCTGGACCAGGGGTCCGTACCGGCTGCGGTGCTGGCGCGCGTAGTGCTGGCTGCTGGCCACGATCCGGTCCGCTCTGAGAGCGAGGGACTCGTGGAGCTTGTTGTACCGGGTCGACATCCGGGCGGCGCCCCGGATGTCGATCGGAGAGTGGTGGGTGTAGACGATGGCCGGGCGGGCGTGGGGCGGGAGCCAGTCGGACAGCCGGAGGAATGCGTCACTCATGGTGGGTACCGGTCCGTGCACGTTTACCACGTCGAAGTGCCGCAGCTCGCGGGCTATCCGCGGCCAGTGGGCGACGAAAGAAGACAGCCTCCACTCGCCGACCGTGAGCCTCGGGATCTGGATGGAGGAGAGCACTCCGACGTGATGGCCCCGACCGGTGAGCCCGGTCGTCAGCCGGTCGATGCAGGTGGAGATCCCGGAGACGATGGGAGGGGCCTCGGAGGTCACGATCAGGACATCGAGCGGGCGGTGGCCGGGCACGGCAGCGCGGCCGACGGTCCGCTCCTCCCGGGCAAGGCTGCTCACGCGACACCTCGCGAGCTGGCCTGGCGCACCCCGCGGCCGTCGGCGCCCGGCCCGCCGGGAGCCGGGGCGTGCTGGGGCCGCGACCTGCGCGGAGCACGACGCGCCTGGGCCCTGAGCTCGGCGAGCCGGCGCAGGTAGGTCACTCCATCTCTGGTGCCCGCCTTCGAGACCCCCGAGTGGCGGACACCGAAGGTGTAGGGCACCTCCGCGACGCTAGCCTGAGGGCTGTGGACGAGCAGCTCGAGCAGGACCTTGAAGCCCTGTGGGTGCAGCGAGGGCAGGTCCAGGCACGAGCGGCGGACCAGGAAGAAACCGCTCATCGGATCTGAGACGCCCGCCAGCTCGGGGCGAAGAACTCGTTTCGCGACGCCGGTGGCAAGCGTAGAGACGGCCCTCCGGTACCAACCTCCCAGACCTTCGGCTCCCCCCTCGTCCCGGTAGCGCGAGGCCACCACGAGGTCGGCGCCCGTACGCGAAACGCGTAAGAGTGTCTCGAGCAGTTCCGGCGGGTGCTGGAGGTCCGCATCCATCACGGCGCAGACCGGGCCGAGCGCCTCGGACAGGCCGACGAGAACAGCTCCGCCGAGCCCTCCGCCACGCTGCCCCTGAGGGCGGGAGTGCACCCGGATCGGGAGTGCGGAGAGCCTGGCGGCCTGGCGGGCGATTTCCGGGGTGGCGTCGTCGGAGTCGTCGACGATGAGCACCTCGGCGTCGATGCCGGCGAGGGCGTCCGCCAAGCCAATCAGGAGTGGCCGGATATTTTCGGCCTCGTTACGCGTGGGAACAATCACACTCAAAGCGGGGGCCTGGCCAGCCGGAAACATGACTCGAGCCGTGGCGCGAAGGGTCTCGGGGATCGTCATTACCGCACCTCGGAGAATTCGCGCGGCAGGGCGACGCCAAGGGAAATCCCGGCAAGCCCGTTGATGACACGCGCAGGATGCGGTACTGGCCCGTATCGGTTTGGCACAAACGTGGGTGAGATACGTGGTGAGGGACGCGCCTCGCTCGGTAAATCACGCACCCTGTCCACCGAAACGCCTATCGCATCCGACACCAGCGGATCGAATGCGGGAGCGACGCGCGAAGCGCCGTCCTGCACGGGCGCAAAGGGCGCCCGCGGCACATCCAGGCCCGGCGCGTCTCCTCCGTGGTGGTTGGCGGCCAAAGCGGCGGGTCGCTTCTCCGCACCCTCGGTCGCCCCGTCGCGCCGAAGCGACCGCCTGTGCCAATGGAACCAGTCAAGATCCAGTTCCTCGGGGCACGGTTCGGGCAACGACCGCCACTCGACCAACGCACCGTCTGGCCGGCCATCGGCGGTCCCGGATACCTCCCCCGAGTACGTGGCACGAGGGTGCGAGTCGTTCCGGCTGGCGCTCATGGCATTCACGTGTATCGATTCCCCCCTGGGTAGTCCGAACAGGTCTGGGTCCCGAGCAGCCCCCCTGCAAGGCCTTGGGCTTGAGCCATCTCGAGACCAGATCATCATTAACAGCACTGAGACGTGATATGTAGGAGCACGAAAACATAGCAGAGGATGTCGTAGTCCAACGGAATTTTCAACTGACAGGTAGACGCGCAACTGCTCCGACCGGTTCACGCGGTGAAGCGGAAGTAGGTAATTGAACTGCCTGATAGCAGATGCGCCAAGATCCCCAGTTTACGCTGGTTTGTGCTGATTCGTCTGGATTTGGATGTGATTAAACCGGATTAACAGTGCATTGTGAGGATTCCTTAAGGCGCCTTTATCCGACTTGGTCAGCCTTTTGCTATTTGACCTATTAGACCCGAGTTGCGATGCCGCGTGGATGGCGGCCGGCACCGCCCCGTGGGGGACGGCCGCAACTGGAGGCTGAAAGGCTGGAGGCTAGGCGGATCTTCCCTCGGCCTTCAGCGCGGCGCGCCTACTTAGCCGACGCGTTCGCTTGGGCGGCCCGCTACGCCGCCCCGCTGCCGGCCTGAACAGGCACCACAGGCGTCGGCGGGACCGCCGCGCAGGCGATCTAGTTCGCGATGGCCCAGCTCGGCAAGCCGTACGTATGGGGCGCGACCGGCCCGGACGCCTACGACTTCCGGCCTCGTATATGCGGCCTACGCGTCGGCGGCCATACACATGGCCCGCACCACCTTCCAGTGGCGCCTCGACGGGCCGCAGGTCCCGCTGACCAGCATCCAGCCGGCGACCTGCTGTTCTCGGCCGGCACCGACGCCGACCCCGGTCACGTAGTGATGTACCTGGGCGGCGGCTAGATCATCCAGGCCCCGCAGACCGGCGAGAACGCCCAGATCGACCCGCTCGACCTGAGGGCGTGGTCGCCGCGACCCGCCCCGCCGCTGCCCGCGGCTGAACCAGCCCAACTCGGATGCAGGACCGGCCACGATGACGACGCCGATGACCGTCACGCAGCTGCGCAACCTGCCCGCCACGGTGGACCTGATGACCGCCGCCCGCGTGCTGGGCCTGGGCCGCACCAAGGCCTACGAACTCGCCAAGCGCGACCGGTTTCCCTGCCGGGTGATCCGGATCGGTGACCTCTACCGGATTCCGACCCCCGGGCTGCTCGAATTGCTCGGAGTCCCGGCGGAGCCGGTCACCGAGCCCACCCGCAACGCCCGGCCCGCCTGACCCGTGCACCCGACGACAGCGATGGCATCCTTCAGGCGCGCGGCCAGCGGCCGGGCCGGAGACGGGGGGAGCTGGCTGCGGCAGCAGGCCGCGCAGCGGCAGCAGCTGGTGATCTGCGGTGCGCACGGCGGCGCCGGCACCACCACCTTCGCCCAGCTGCTGTCACCCGCGTGGGACATGGGCGCGATGCGCCCGGCCCGCGACCCCTGTTCCCCCGCGATCATCGCCGACGGCCGGCCCCCTGCTGCTGGCCTGCCACAACACCGCCGCCGCGGCCGCCGCGGCAACCGCAGCGCTGGCCGCGCTGACCCGGCCTGGCGCGCGCGTCGCCGTCCTGGTGGTCGTGAGCGACGGCTGGCCGCAGCCGCCTGCCGCTACCGCCCGGTTCCGGCTCCTGGCCCCCCATGTCGGCGCGGTCGTCCACATCCCGTTCGTCCCGGCGTTGCGGCTGGCCGATACCCCGGCCGGGGTGCCGCTGCCGCGCGCGGCCCGCCGCGCCCTCGACCAGATCCGCGCCGCCACCGGCCGCCCGCTCAGCACCGGACAGAGAACGACACGATGCTGCTCAAATACGCTGGCCGTCCACGGCTTCGCCGCCTGCCATCGGCAGTTGCTGGCCGCGGTGGTGCCCAACCCGGCGCCGTCGCCCCGCCCGGCCTTTCCGGCCGGGTCAGCACCCCTGTTGGCGTGGTGGAAATGGGCCGCGCTGATCGCCGGGGTGTTCGGCCTGATCGGCTGCGGCGCGATGATTGCGATCGGCCGCCGCAACCGCTCCAACCTCGCCGCCGACGGCGCCACCGGCATTCCCTGGGTGCTGGCCGGGCTGACGCTGATCGCCCTGTCCTCGGGCATCGTCGGCGTCTTCATGTGAGCGCCCGTCATGCCAACCCGACGCAAACCCCTCGTGCTCACCGCCGCACTGGCGGTCCTGCTGACCAGCGCCGCCACCGTGCTCCTGCTGCGCAGCCAGCCCCCGAACGGCCACAGGCAGCCTGTCACTGCCATTCCGGTGACACCCCGCTCGCCCCGGGACCACGCGAGCACCCCACTGCTGCTGGATGTGACCGGCGGCCTGGTGACGATCGCCGCCGCGTCCACGATCGGGGTCGCCGTCGTGACCCTGCGGTGGCCAGCTCCTCAGCGTGTCACACCGCCCGCGAGCGCGGGAGCACCGGCCGGCGCGGCCGCCGGCGCCGCGGCGGCTACCGAACGGCTGTCAGCCGAAGACGGCTACGGGAGCCGGTACGGGCTGGTCCGCGACCGGCGCACCGGCCTCCTCACCGCGACGCTGCGGGTCATCCCGGCGTCCACCTGGCTGGCCGAGCCCGGCGAGGTGGACGGCTGGGTCGCGACCTGGGGCGCCGGGCTGGCCTCCCTCGGCTACCTGCCCGCGCTGCGGTGGGTGACCGTCACGGTCGACACCGCCCCCGACCCCGCTGCACCCTCACCGGCCAGATCGCCGCCGCCATCGACCCGGCCGCCCCCCGGCCGGCGCTGCACATCATGGACCAGCTGGTGGCCACCGCCCCGGCGGCCACCGCCGACGTGGACACCCGGGTCAGCCTCACCTTCGACCCCGCCGCCTTCCCCTCCCGGCCGGGAACCGCCGCCGAGGCGATCACCGAAGTGGGGCGCACGCTGCCCGGGATGGAATCAGCGCTCGGCGCCTGCGGCGTCGCCGTGCTCGCTCGCGCCCGGGCCGCCTGGCTGCCCGGACGTCAGGCGCGGCTCGTGATAGGCGCGTTCGCGAGGGCGGGCAATTCGGAACCACTTGACCCTCAGGACGACCTCAGGACGTGGGGATATAAAGCGCGCACGTCAGAGGCGCTTAGCGCTTAGCGCTTAGCGCCTAGCCCGCAAAGCTTATTGTGCGGCGCGAGGATTGTGTGCTTGAAGGGGGGCGTCTGGTCCCCACATGGTCCCCAGCCGAGCGTCGACGTCCGCAGAGGTCGACGGCAGCGCCTATGCCAGTGCTCGATTCGAGCCAGCTGCGTCCGGTTTACGAATCCGCTTACAGAGACGTGACACCTGACCTGGGTTTCTTCGTCTCCGTCCTCCTCGTATGAGCCGTCCCGTGGCCGTGGCCGACGTGTCAGGGCCGTGGAACACGCATCGAACAAGAACGCCCGGGTCACCTGCACGGCCCCCGGGTCGGCGCGGGTATTGGCACCGCCGCCAGGTCGCGGTGGGCCTTCACGTACGCGTCGGCGTCTTTCTTGAGCTGAGCGGCGGAGCCCGGTTCGTGGGCTGCGCCGCGGACGAACGCTTCAATCACCGCCGTCAGTGCCTTGTCGCCATCGCCTGCTAGCTCGGCTCGCCGCCGTATCGCGGCCTGGAACTGGGCGTTGCGGGCGGTCCGGCATTCGGTGAATTGCTTGACGTGCTGCGCGCGCGTGAAGTTGGTGCCGATGCCGACGGCGGCCGCAGTGAACGCGAGGAACGTCAAGACCGCGCCGACGATCGCCAGCTTCCCGATCCTTGATTTCCACAGTTTGACGGCGGTAATCTCGCCGGTGAGCTGCGTCAGCGCACCCTCGAGCCGGTCGGCCTGCGCCAACGCCACGGCGACCTTGTCCGCGGTGGCCTCGCCCGCCGCAGCCTTGTCCGCGGCATCGCCGCCGCCGCGTGTCTGCATCGCCGCCCTGCCTTCTCCCGCCTGCCTGCGGTGCGCCTGCAGGATCGTCTTCACGTCGGACACGGTCACCCGCAGTTCCCCTGCGAGCCGGCCGGCCTCACCGATGAGCTGGTCGACTTCCTCATCCTTGGCGGCCAGTTCCGCTCTCCGGGTCGGACGTGGCTGCCGCATCAGGGTGGCCTCTCATCGAGCCGGTCCAGCACCGTAGCGAGCGTCACGCTGGTCTGCCTCAGCGTTTCGTTGATCGCGGTGAGCATCGGCAGCATCTGCGTCGTGTGGGATTCGATGAGCCGGTCCCGCTGCGCCTCAGCCTGCTCTTTTTCGGCGAGGAGCATGGCCCGCATTTCCTGCGCCTGCGCCCACAGGATTGTGGCCTCGCTGGTGCCGACTCTGCCGCTCGCCGACCGGCGGCGCAGCAGGTAGGCGGATACCCCGCCCACAATCGACCCTGCCACGGTGAGGACCGTCACTAGGGTCGTGAGGGCGATGGGGGACACGGTAAGCCACGCTAGTTACTGTGGATGCTTCGGACCACTGCCGCAACAGCCTTAGTTACGTTACGTCACTGGATCGCTACTCTAAGTGTCAGCTAGTGTCGCGCCAAACCACCCGCGTCCAGAGACGATAGGGGTGGTCTGGCCGCATGCTATGCAGCAGTCGCCAACCGAGCGCGACTGGAGCCGAGGCAAGCTTTTGGCTGCCGAAGTACTCATGCGGCGCGGGCCGATCTCGGCCTGCGGGTTGCCAAAAGTCGGCCATGCATGTGACCTGCGGACACATGGGAGCGGTGTGGCGGTACGGCATGATGATCAGCCGTGTCGATGCGCCCGATGTACCTGATCTTCGTCCGGCTCTGCGGCTGGCTCGTCCTGCTCAGTCGCTCGCCGACCTCCAAGAACACCGAGCTGCTCGTGCTGCGGCACGAGGTCGCCGTGCTGCGCCGCACCAATCCCAGGCCACGGCTCGACTGGGCCGACGGCGCGGTCCTCGCCGCGCTGATCCGGCTCCTGCCGGCAAAGCTGCGGACGCACCGGATGGTCACGCCCGGCACCGTGCTGCGGTGGCACCGCCGCCTGGTCACCCGGATATGGACATAGGCCCATCACGAAGCCGCAGCACCCGCCCCGCGACCGGCACCGAGTGGACCCCCTCCTGCCACTGATAGAACGAGATCAGCGCGGCCAGCGCGCGTGCAGCATCTCCGCCGAGGGAACCCCGGCCGGTGCTGCGAGAGCATGCTCGGCGGCGCGGCCGTTGCGCAGCCACGACAAGAACCCTGACACCGCCGGCACCCCGGCATCCGCGCACTGGCCGCCCTCACCGCGCGGCTCCAGGAACGACCACCACTGCGCCAGCGAGGTCGCGTAGCCGCAGACTGTGTTCGGTGACCACAGGTGCCGGTGCGCCTCCAGCCACTCCTCAACCGGACCGAACGTCGCATACGACGCGTCGACCACCGTCCAGGTGCGGTCCCCGCCCGGAGGCACGATGACAGAACAAGATCCTCTTCATCGTCGAAGACATTGTTGAGAGCGGGTCGGGGTCTCGTCGATAACGGTCGGCGTAGGAAAAGCCACGTCCGTAAGCCCTTGGGCATCTGGCCATCCGCCACGGGGCCGAAGTCCGGTTCTTCAAGGCCAGCCGCGCCATCGCGCACGTGGCCGGCGGGCAAGCGGCTACGCGAGCTCGCCCGCCCAGCCGTGTTGATCTTGAACGATTTTGCCATGCGGGAGCTGACCCGATGATGGCAAATTCGCTGCTGACGCCGTGCTTGAGCTGATGTAGCGTGCCGTAAGTGATCTGGGTCGCGCCAGGTACTGCGCACGACGCGGGCCTTGAGCGACAGCCGGGCGGTATGTGCTGGCATGGCCCACGTCCGCGGGCCATTCGCCCTATCCCGAATATGGCGCGCCGGCGCGCTCGGACGTCTGCGAGGCCACATCGAGGGAAGGGTTGACTCGCAGAGACCGTCGCTCGAAGAGCCGCCCCTCGTGCTGCCGGAGTGGAGCAACCCGTGACAGAACCCGCGCCCCGCATCGACTACGCCAATCTTCCCGCGCCCGAAGAGGGCATCCTGGTGACGCTGTTCATCACCGTCCGTAGTGTTGCGCGGTCCCGGGACTTCTACTCGCGTGTCCTGGGCGGCACGGTCGTCCTGGACGAAAATCCGTGCATCGTCAGGCTGTCCAACTCGTGGATCCTCATGAACCCAGGCGGGCCGCCGACTCCCGACAAGCCAGGCATCTCGGTGGTCGACTACCAGCCTGGTAACACGACCTCGATTTTCCTGAACTTGCGGGTCGCTGATATCCAGGCCTGCTATGAGGCTTGGAAGGAGAAGGGGGCCGAGTTCGTCACGCCGCCCATCGACCGCGAAGCCGAGATCCGCTGCTACATGCGGGACCCGGACGGATATCTCATCGAGGTCGGCCAGGTCACCGGCCTGCTGCACGGCAAGCTTGCCGCGAAGCGCCCGGAGGACCTCCCTGGCTGAGCCCTGTCACCCGTGCGCGGCCCTGGGCAGGCGACGATCCTCGGCAATCGCCGGGCGAGCAGAAGGGGCCGCTCACCGCGCTGGTGAACAATGCCGGAACGCTCGGCGAGCAGGCGCGCATCGACGAGCGCGAGGCGGACGAGCTGACTCCGCGGATGCAAGTCAACATCGTGGGCCCGATGGTGTGCGCCAAGTACGCCGTCCGGGCGATGTCGGCGGCCCGCGGCGGCAAGGGCGGGTCGATTGTTACCGTCGCGCCCGGTTCGCGCTGATTCGCGGGACGGGTCGTCGGTGAAACGGTCCGCTACCTGCCGGAAAGTTTCCGCCGCGGCCCGCCACGGATCCGGCTTCCGCGCCAGATCGACCGCTCGGTTGAAGAAGTCCACCGCAACCCCCTTGCGCAGGTCTGGTGTGCTGAAACTTGAAGTGCTGCGGAGCGCGCCCTCGCGGAATTCCCGGATTGTCCTGGTCAGGAGGTGATCTTCGCCTAACTGCAATTGATGCGCTTCCGCGAGGACAGGACGGCACCCCGCTGGATCGCTGGCATGTCCGGCGCGAGTTTCAGAAGATCACCACGGGGACCGGGCTTGGCGAGCACTTGACTCCCCGCAAACTGCGTCACTCGTTCGTGTCCATCCCCAGCGCCAGCGGCGTCCCGATCGAGGACATCAGCGACCTCGTCGGGAACAGCGGCACATCCGTTACCGAGACCATCTACCGTTACACGAGATCCGGCCCGCGCTCACCATGGGCGCGACGGCCATGAACAAGATCCTCAAGAAGCAGGCCAAGACAACCAAGCCAACGAAATCCGCCTAACAGTGGCTCCCCGTTTGGCTCCCGAAGATCGAAAAGGGGCCCCGGAAAATCTCCGAACCTCCTTCTGACCTGCTACTTCGTGGTCGGGACGGCGGGATTTGAATCCGCGACCCCTTGACCCCCAGACCCATAGGAACCGTCCCGGTACAGCTTGATAGTCCCAATCGCAGGTCGGAGTCTCCCCAGCGTCCAGCACGCACGCCCGAGGCCGATGCCGTCTCACGGACTGGTGAGACGGCATCGGAGAGGCCCTCCCCCGCCGCCGCTCGCCTGCGGGCCGGGCCTGGGGCACCCATCCTCCGCGCCATGACGGTAGCCTGCACGATCTCGGTTGTGCTTGCCTTCCGGGCCGCACAGCCGAGTCACGTCCTCGCCGGACATGGCCGCCATCACCTGCAGGCCGGTGCCGACCGGCCAGCGCCAGGCAGGTCTCCCTCGCCGCCCCGGCGATCTCGGTCATCGACACCATCACCTGCTCAGGGACGATGATCTCCCCGGGCAGCGGGTCAGGCTCGGCACAGCGGCTGGTCTTCTGGTAAATGTTGCTCACGGCGGTCCCCTTCCTTCGCCGGATGACTGCGCGGCGGGCTCATGGCTCCCGCTGAATCTCCCGTGTCTCGGGACGTCTCGTCGGGCCTTACGTTGGCGCGTCAGATCCTGATGACCTCAAGGTCAGGTATGGCGTCATAGTCGGAGTCCTGCGTCACGATCGGAACGCCGTGCGCGATCGCGGTAGCAGCGATCCAGCTATCGTTGATCGGCGCCTTGCGCCCCGCGGCGCGGAGCCTGGAGATCAAGAGCGCCCAAACTTCGGACACCGCCTCGTCCACGGTGAGGGGTTCGAACCGCTGCGCAAGCTGGTAAGTCGACAATCTGCGGGAGGCGGCCTCGGGATTGTGAGCTTGCAGCACGCCGAGCCGCAACTCCCCCAGCGTTATCGCAGAGACACCCCACTCGAAATTCTCGAAACGACTGACATCGAACTGTGCAGCCTCAAGGCCGATAAAGACGGACGTATCTGCCAACGCCCGTTGGGGGATCACCAAGGTAGATCGTCCGTCGTCTCGGTGAGAGTTGCCCGCAATTCCTCAGACAGACCGGTTGTATCTGGTCCCAGCCGCACGAGTTCATGGCCGATCTCTGATACGGACAGCCATTGCCGCCGACGCGAAAGCGGGATGATCTTGGCCACAGGGTGGTTGTCTTTGAAGACTTCGATCTCCTCGCCTGCCTCCACACGCCGCAAGACCTCCGCAGTGTGGTTACGAAGCTCGCGTGCAGGGATGGCGGCCATATGTCAAGTGTAGCCAGCGTGCTACATGCGTAGCAATACTTGACGTTCTCTGGGTGGTGCGCCCAGCGAAATTGCCTGACAGGATGCGTGGCGACTCGGCCAGTCTCCAGCCACCGCGTTGGCCTCGGCGGACCCCCGGCGGGAAGTCGTTTCAGGCCTTCCGTATGGCCCGTTCTGGCGGCCAGGGGCGCAGTAGCCGACGGGGTAGTCCGGCCGCGCGTGCTTGTGCCGCGTAGGCGGCGAGGAGGGCGTTACGGGCCAGGTTGTTGATCTCGCAGGGTTTGCCGCGGGAGGCGTCGTGCAGGGCGGTGAGCGCGTCGTCTGCGAACAGCGGGTCTGCGCGACCGACGAGGGATAGGTGGTTCTTGAGGTAGGCGGCGGTGTCGGCGGCGGGCATGCCGGTGAGGTGGTAGCGCACGGTGATGCGCTGCTCGAGGGCAGCGAGCACGCCGAGTCTCATGTTCTGCCGCAGGCTCGGCTGGCCCAGGAGCACCACGGCGAGGTTGGCCGCGGCGTCCATGTCGGCGTTGGTCAGGATACGCACGGCTTCCAGCTGTGGGTGGCTGAGCAGGTGTGCCTCGTCGAGGATCAGCACGGGGAGCTTTCCCGCTCGGCGAGCTCGGCGGCCAGGGCGTCGGCGGACTGGCGGATGAGGGAGGAGGTGTAGAAGCGGGGCTGCGCGCCGAGAGCCGCGACGATGTGGTCGTGGATGCCGCGCGCGCCGATGGCGGGGTCGGGCAGGTAGATGATGGTGTGCCGGGCCGGGTCGAGGGCGGCGGCCGCG
>DATIYI010000335.1:0-34849 GCA_035517695.1 Streptosporangiaceae bacterium | reverse complement strand
ACTGCGCCGCGCCTGCCGCATCGCCGCGGGCCGCGCGCCCGAGCCCACGGCCGCAGTCATCGATTCCCAGTCGGTCAGGGCCGCCGAGACCGTCGCCAAGGACAGCCGCGGGTTTGATGCGGGCAAGAAGGTGCAGGGCCGCAAGCGGCATATCGCCGCGGACGTTACCGGCCTGCTGCTGACCGTGCTGGTCACCGCGGCCAGCGTGCAGGACCGGACGCGGCCAGGCCGCTGCTGTGGAACCTGCGCAAGGCGTTCCCCAAGATCAGGCTTGCCTGGGCCGACGGCATCTACGCCGGCAAGCTGGTCACCTGGGCCAAGACCGCGCTCAAGCTCACCCTGGCCATCGTCCGGCGCCCCGATGACCTGCATGCCTTCCAGGTGCTGCCGCGCCGCTGGGTCGTCGAGCGCACCCTGGCCTGGATCACCCGCTGCCGTCGCACCGTCCGCGACTATGAGCGGCTGACCGAACACCACGAGACCATCGTCTACTGGGCCATGATCATCACCATGAGCCGCCGCCTGGCCCGGGCGTCCGCCCAGCCCTCGCATCAGGATTATCCCGCTGGCGATGTCCTGTCTCGCGGGTAGCTTGCCTGGCATGACCAGCGCGCACGAAACGGCTCAGATGGAAGTCGGCTGTGTCACGAGTGCAGCGAGTATCTGCTGACGGGTCGGCTGAGCGATCCCCGGATCTAGATGCCCGCGAGGTTGGAGAACGTCCATGCCCCTCGACCTCAGGGCGGCCTGGGTGCGAGCGACGATATGCGGGTCGCGGTAGACGTCATCGGGTTGGCAGAGCATGAACATCAGCTTCCAGAAAGCGCGGAAGGCGGTGGGGTCGAACGAGGCCGCTACCCGCAGTTGCGTGAAGCTGATCCGGTCCGGGTCGAGTGGTGGTGGCGGCGGGGCGGGGTCGCCCAAGATGGCATGGCGCAGGGTCGCCAGGCGGGCGGAGTCGACCGCGGCCTGTTCTTCGTAATACGGCGCGACATGCTCGGCGGTTCGCTCATCCATCGCGATTGTTTGCTCGGCCCGGTCGTCGTGCTTGGCGATCACGTCGACAAGGTCGGCCGCGCCCCACATGGCCAGGCTCAGGCCGCGTCCGAAGGTCGGATTGGTGGTGCACACCGAGTCCCCGATGCCGTGCAACCCGGTGGCAACGGGCCTGCCGCCGGCGACCAGGCGGCGCAGCGTGTTGCGTGGCCCGGTCATCGGGAACACTGGGCTGATCGGCTCGAGCACCTCCCGCCAGGCTGCACATGCGGGGATGGTCCGCAGGACGGCGGTGAACACGTCTGGCTCTTTGACCTGCCGGAAGCGTCGGTCGGCGGCGAGGGGGACGATGGCTAGCTGCATCGTACCGTTGTCGGCGCCGAAGACGGCGAGGGTGAACTCCTCGAGGCCGGTCACGATCCGGGTGGTCGCAGGGCCGGGCAACTGTCTCCCCGGGCGTATCCGGTAGTGACGGCTGTAATAGGCCACTCCGCAGTCCGCCGACCACCTCGCCGCCGGGGCAGCGCCGATGTCCTGCAGCCACCGGTCGACCGGCGTGCGACGGCCGGCCGCGTCGACCACCAGATCCGACGAAAGCTCTCCCTGGCCGGTCCGGACCCCGGTCACGCGGGGCGGCCGGCCAGGCCGGCCAAGCAGACCGGTGACCCGCACGCCATCTCGGACCGTGACGCCCGGTTCGGCCAGCACCGCCTGCTGCAGCACCCAGTCCAGGGTCGACCGCCGGGTCATCAGCGGGGACAGGCGCTCATCGCCAGGCCACGCGGACCGATCGGCCAAGGTGCCGGGCATCCAGTCCGATATCGGCACCTCGACTACGCCCGCGGCCAGCAGGCTCTCATAGACATCTGGCAGCCGGTCGCGGACAAGCTCCCGGCACCGGGCCATCACGGCATGCGGCTGGACGATCTGCGGCGCGGCCGGCCGGTACGCCGAGCCGGCCGCCGACTCCGCGTCCGCTGCCGGCTCCACACGATCCTGCTCCAGCACCACCACCTCGTGGCCGGCCCGAGCCAGCAGGAGCGCCGCGAACAAACCTCCCGCACCCCCGCCGATGATGGTGATCTTCATCCCGCCTCCCCCGGCAATCCATAGAGGATCACTCAATTCATATAGTGCAACTCTATAGATAGACTCTGCTGACATGAAGGAGCCTGTCAAGCCCGCCCCTGGCCGTCGCGCCCGCAAGGCCCTCGCCACCCGGCATCGCGTGCTCGACGCCGCGGACACCCTCTTCGCCCGTGATGGCTACGCGGCTACAACCATCGCGGCCATCGCCGAGGAAGCAGACGTGGCTGTTCAGACCGTCTATGCCGTGTTCGGGAACAAGCGCGCCATCCTCAGCGAGCTACTCGCCATCCGCGTCGTCGGCGCCGACGACGCCATCCCCCTGCAAAGCCGGGAGCAATGGCAGGCCATCGAGCGTGAGCCCGACCCCCGCCAGCAACTCGCCCTCCTGGCCGCGCTGGCAACCCAGATCGGCAACCGCATCGGGGGCCTCTACCAAGTCCTCGCCGGGGCCGCCGGGTCCGACCCCGAAATGGCCGAGCTGCACCGGAAACAACAGCAGGCCCGGTACAAAGACCAACAGCGCCTCGCCAGATCCCTGGCCCGAAAAGGCGCGCTGAAAGAAGGCCTGCCGGAGGCAACCGCCACCGACATCATGTGGGCGATCGCAAACCCGAACACCCACCACGCCCTGATCAGCGAACGACGGTGGACGCCAGGCCAGTACGAGCAATGGCTCGCCGACATGCTGACCTGCGCCCTGCTCGCTAGCGGAACCATGAGCCAGCCCCGCAGCTAGAACAGACGCCGACTCCCACCTCGCCCGGCTGGCTGCCGGCCGGACCGGCCGGGTCGCGGGCGGCGGTCAGCACGCAGCCAGCAGGACCGAGATCAGCGGGCGAGAAGGCCCGCAGCCCGGCCTGTGCTTCGTCGATCCCGGAGACGATGACAAGATCACCCAGATCACCGACTTCCAGCCCGAGCCATGCGAGCTTCCAGCCAGACATGCTCATCTGGTCGAACGCCACTGAGTTTCCAAACAGGCTCTAAAGACCCGGCTGGCAGCGGCTTGGGCGGGTACCTGATAGCCGGTCCGAAGGACCCGGCGGTCAGGATCACCGGCGCACAGCCAGGTACCGCGCGAGGTGATCGATCACCTCACGCGCGTCGTCCTCGATACCGTAGATGAACGTGGACTTGCGCCGCCGCAGCACGGGCAGCCCCAGGGCGTACAGTCCCGGGCTGTCGACCACACCGCCCTCGTGGTTCAGCTGGCCCTTCGCGTCGACCACCGGCACGTCGAGCCACCCGTAGTCAGGCCGGGAACCCGTTGCCCACACGATCGTGCGGATCTCGCCACTTCGCAGGTCAAGCTGCAACCGCGTCGAGTCGGGCACGCGTGTCGCCGCGAAGCGCTCGGGAGGGCCGACCTCAGCGTCATACCCCTCCGTCTTGGCCCGCTCGTCGAACGTGTCCAGCAGGCGCTCCATCTTGAGGTCCGCGAGCGAGCACACGTTGCGCAGGCCACCGGAGAACAGCGCGCGGCTGTCACGAACCGCGGCCAAGCGGCCCACCAGCTCGACGCCCATCGAGGCGAGCGCGTTGAGATCCAGCGTCGTCCGCTCAGGGGTCCCGACGAGCTGGGGCGACGGCAGCCGCCGGGCCCGGGTGAGATCCTCAACCTCGTCGTACCGCTGGTCCCACACGCCCGACGCGTTCATCCACCACAGCACATCGCGTCCGCGGTAGGTGCGCGGCAACCGCACGTGCTCCCCCACCGAGAGCGTCACCGGCCGGCCCGACCGCCTCAGCTCGGCGGCCAGCTGCACGCCCGTCGCCGACGCACCCACGACGAGCACGCCGCCGTCGGGTAGCTGGGCGGGGTCGCGGTAGCCGCACGGCATCAGTTGCTCGACGGACGCCGGCACCGCGTCGCGCAGCGGCGGCACCGCTGGCTGATTGCAGGCGCCGCTCGCGATGACCACGGTCCTGGAGTGAATCCCGCCGTGGCTTGTCGTCACGTGGTGTCCATCGTCGGCCTGCCGCACCGACGTGACGTTCACGCCAGTCCGGACGGGAGCGCGCGAGACCTTGGCGAAGTGCTCGATGAACTCGGTCACTTCGCCCACCGTCATGTAGCCGTCCGGATCCGGGCCTTCATAGCGGAGGCCCGGCAGGCGGCTCTGCCAGTTGGGAGTGAGCAGCCGCAGGGAGTCCCAGCGTTCGCGCCGCCAGGAGTTGGCCACCTCTCCGCGCTCAAGAACGACGTGGTCAATCGACCGGTCGCTGAGGAAGTAGCTCGCGGCGAGGCCCGCGTGCCCCCCGCCGATGACGACCGTGGTGGTGCGCTCGATGGCTCGGCCCCTCAGGCGACTTCGACGGTGACGTTCGTAGGATTGGTGAGAGCGTCGAACACGGCGGAGCGCTTCTGGGACTGGGCGACCAGCGCCTCGATCTCCTGCCTCGACGCGTCCGCGTCGATGGTGAACGTCACCTTGACGTCGTTGAAGCCGTTGCGGACGTCGCTGTCGGCGCCGAGAATCCCGCGGATGTCGTGCGCGCCCTCGACGGTGGACTCGACCGAGCGCAGCTGGATGCCGCGGTTCTGCGCGACGGACGCCACACCCGCCGTCAGGCAGCTCGCCAGGCCGACGAGGAGGTACTCGATCGGCGTGATGCCGTTGTCCTCCGCCGCGAAGACCTCGGGGTGGTCGGCTTCGAACACCCAATCTTCCTTGTGGCTCTGCTCCTGCCCAAGGCCGAAGAAGCTCTGGACCTTGATCGTGCTGTGGACGCCGCCCTGCCACTTGGCGGACGCGCGCCAGCTGAACTGAGCGGCCTCAGGCGCACCCTTCAGCGCTTCGCGCGCGTCGAGCAGTGCCTGCACGTTGACTCCGTTGGCGACTGTAGTCATGTCGCGATGCCCCTTTGCCCTCTTCGCATTATTTCCTATGGAGATGGTTGACAATACACTGGACGGGCCAAGCTACCATAGCCCCCATGGCGGAGCCAGCCTCGACGCTCGCGGCCGGCTCGGTCGGCACGGTCGAAACGCAGTACCTCGACCTGCCGGAGCCGGTGCGGCTCGACTGCGGGCGGGAGCTGCACCCGGTTCGGGTGGCGTACGAGACCTACGGTGCCCTCTCACCCCGACGCGACAACGTCATCCTGGTGTGCCATGCGCTCAGCGGCGACGCCCATGCGGCGGGCTTCGCGAAGACGCCGCCCGAAGACAGCACGCGCGACGGGTTCGGGGCCGAGGATCGCGACGGCGCAGCCCGCAGGGGGCTCGGCTGGTGGGACGGGATGATCGGCCCCGGCAAGGCGTTCGACACTGACCGCTTCTTCGTCGTCTCCACGAATCTGCTCGGCGGCTGCCGCGGGACGACGGGGCCGTCGTCGATCGACCCGGCGACAGGCGAGCCGTACGGGCCGGATTTCCCCGTGATTACTGTCGCGGACATGGTGCGGACCGAGCGCGCGTTCCTGAACGCTCTCGGTGTCGAGCGGCTCGCGGCGGTAGCCGGCGGCTCGCTCGGCGGGATGCAGGCGTTCGAGTGGGCGATCCTGTTTCCTGACCAGGTCGATGCCGTCGTGGCGATCGCCAGCACGCACGCCCTCCACCCGCAGGGCGTGGCCTGGAACGCGATCGCGCGTGGCGCGATCATGCGCGACCCCGCCTGGCAAGGCGGCCACTACTACGGCACGGGCCGCACGCCCGATGCCGGCATGGGAGTGGCGCGGATGGTCGGCCACGTCACGTACCTGTCCGCCCTGGCGCTGAGCGACAAGTTCGGCCGGCGGCTGCAGTTCGCCGACGACATCCGCTATACGATCACCGAACCAGAGTTCCAGGTCGAGAGCTACCTGCGCCACCAGGCCGACTCGTTCGTCAGGCGCTTCGACGCTAACACCTATCTCTACACGTCGCGCGCGCTGACGTATTTCGATCTCGCGCGGCAGCACGGCAGCGGATCGCTCGCGCAGGCGCTCGAAGGCGTTTCGGCGCGCACACTGCTGATCGCGTTCAGTTCCGACTGGCTGTACCCGCCGTCTGCGTCGAGGGAGGTCGATGAGGCGCTTCGCGCTCTCGGCAAGCGGACCGAGTTCCATGTGATCGAGGCACCGTACGGCCACGACTGCTTCCTGCTTGAGGAAGCCCGGCAGACGCCCATTATCCGCCAGTTCTTGAGCGAGCACAGCCTGGCCCAAGGCGGGGCCGGCGGGTGACGTCGAGGAAAGAGAGGCCTGCGTGACCGGCGAACCCTCCCGTGCCGAGGAAGCCCGCGCGTTCGGATTCGAGACACGGCAGCTGCATGCGGGGCAACGGCCCGACCCGAACACGGGCGCGCGTGCGGTGCCGATCTTCCAGACGACCAGCTACGTGTTCGAGGACCCGGAATCAGCGGCAGCGTACTTCAACCTGCAAGAGTACGGGAACACGTACTCGCGCATCATGAACCCGACCGTCGCGGTGTTCGAGGAGCGCGTGGCGAACCTCGAGGGCGGCTGTGGCGCGGTAGCGTTCGCCAGCGGGATCGCCGCGCAGGCAGCCGCGCTCTTCACGCTGCTGCAGCCGGGCGACCACGTCGTCTCGTCCTCGGCGCTCTACGGCGGGACGGTGAACCAGCTCAAGCACCTGCTGCGCAAGATGAGCGTGCAGCTGACGTGGGTCGATCCCGACGATCCGGACGCGTGGCGGCAGGCGGTCCGCGCGAACACGAAGGCGTTCTTCGGCGAGACGATCGGCAACCCTGCCGGGAACGTGCTTGACATAGAGACTGTGGCGTCCATCGCGCACTCCCGCGAGCTGCCGCTGGTCGTGGACAACACGTTCGCGACGCCGTACCTGTGCCGCCCGATCGAATGGGGCGCCGACATCGTGATCCACTCGGCGACCAAGTTCATCGGCGGCCATGGCACGAGCATCGGCGGCGTCGTCGTCGATGCTGGCACGTTCAACTGGTCGAACGGCCGGTTTCCCGTGGTCGCGGATCCGTCGCCGGCCTACCACGGCCTGCAATTCCACGAGACGTTCGGGACGTACGGCTATTTGATGAAGCTCCGGGCCGAGACCCTGCGCGATCTCGGGGGGACGCTCGCTCCGCTCAACGCCTTCCTGTTCCTGCAGGGGCTCGAGACGCTGTCGCTGCGGATGGAACGCCACGTCGGCAACGCGCGGGCGGTCGCGGCGTTCCTCGAGTCGCATGAGCTGGCGTCGAATGTGACCTACCCTGGCCTGCCAGGGAGCAGGTACCAGCCGCTCGTGGAGAAGTACCTGCCGCGCGGTGCCGGCGCGGTGTTCTCATTTGACTGCGCCGGTGGCCGGACCGGCGGGCAGGACCTCATCCGCGGCGTGACGCTCTGGTCCCACTTGGCGAACGTCGGCGACGCGAAGAGCCTGATCATCCACCCCGCCAGCACAACGCACCGCCAGCTGAGCGACGACGAACTGCGGGCGGCCGGCGTCGGGCCAGGGACGGTGCGGCTATCGGTCGGGACTGAGTCCGTCGAGGATCTGATCTGGGATCTGGAGCAGGGTTTCGCCCGCGCCGCCGCGACAGCGGGAAAGAATGTGGCGACGGCATGATCGATCTCGCCCGATACCAGGACTCGTTGACGATCCAGCGCGTGCTCCACACCGCCAGGACGATCGCGATCGTGGGCCTGTCGAACAACCCGCTGCGGGCCAGCTACTTCGTTGGCTACTACCTCAAGCGGCACGGCTACCGCGTGATCCCGGTGAATCCCCGCGAGGCGGAGATCCTCGGGGAGACCTGCCATGCGAGCCTGCTGGACGTACCCGTGCCGGTGGACGTCGTGAATGTCTTCCGCGCGCCGGACGCACTGCCGGGGATCGCGGAGGAGGCTGTGGTGATCCACGCCGGCGCCCTCTGGTGCCAGTTCGGCGTGATCAACGCCGACGGCGCGCGGATCGCCGAGGAAGGTGGCGTAACGGTGATCATGGACCGCTGCCTCAAGGTTGAGCACGCGCGCTACGTCGGCCGGATGCACTGGCTCGGCTTCAACACGCAGCGCATCACGTCCGTCCGCGCCGGGCTCCAGTAGCTGGCGACGGACGGGTGACAAGGCTCGCGCGGAACGCCCCTGGTCAGCTGCGACGGTAGGCCGTCGCGGGTGGTGGGCAGAGCGCTACCGCGGCGGGCCGGCCGGGTAACGCGGCGAGAACACGACGGCCTGCGACACGCCGCCTGCCACCACCGCGAGGCTGGTCAGGCGGACGCTGCCCAGGCCGCCGCTGGTGGTGCCGCTGGTGATGACGGCGATCGCCAGCGTGTTCTCGCCCCGCAACTCGAGGATGCCGCCTGGCAGCACGAACGTGGACTGCGGTCCCACGCCGCACGCGTACTGGCCGACGTTCCAGCCGTTGAGGAAGATCTGCGCACGATAAGCCTTCGACGGGTCGTCGCTGATGGTCAGGCCGACGGATGCGTCGGTGCCTGGCGGCACGTGCAGACGAAACGTCGTGCGGTACCAGGCCACACCAGGACGCTGATCGGTGGCGGGCAGCGACACGTCCGCCCAGTCGCCGTCCGGATAGCCAGGCAGGTACCAGCCCTGACGCTCGCCGTACAACCCGCCGTTGTTGAGGGGGCCGCGCACGCGCGCGCTGCTGGCCGCCGCACCGCCCGGTGTGTTCGCCGCGCCCTGAATGCGCCAGCCAACCGTCGGGGCGGCGCCGGCGAACGTGACCGCGATGAGCCCGAGCGCCTGCTTGAACGCGTCGTGCGCGCCACCGTCCTCCTGATGGGACATGGACCGGACCAGAACCGCGAGCACGTGCCGGCCCGCGGCCTGCGACGGCACGGGGATCGGCAGTGCCACCGTCGCGTTCCAGCCCTGCTGACGGGACCGGCTTGAGGTGGGCGTGGGCATCTGGTGCGAGCCGATGAACTCGTCGTCCAGCCAGGCAAGGAGCATGCCAACCTGGCCGGTCTGATAGGTCAGGCTCACCGACGTGGCACCCGCCTCCTGCCAGGACCCGCGGTACCAGACATCGCCGTAATGGAAACCGTAGTCGTCGCTGAAGAGCACCGGCTGACCGGCCGGCACCGGTGTCGTGCTGTTCGAGGATGTCTTGTCCGCGACGGCCCATCCGCTGTCGTCGAACCCGGGCCGCGACTCCGGGTTCTCCGCCGCGACCCTCCAGCCGTCAAGCTCCGGCAGTGTCACGGCGCCAGGGCCCGCCAGCGGTGCCCGCGCTGCGCAGCTACCCGACGCGGTTTGGGTGAAAGCAACCGGCCGGCCGTTCCACCGGATGAACGCGGGCCGCCCGGGCGCCCACACCTCAAGCGGTGCGGGTGCCGCCGTATCGCCGGTAAGCAGCAGGGCCGGTCCGTCCAGCCGCGCCGATCTGACCAGATCAGGACCGTTGACCAGAACGGCTCCCGCGGGTGTGTCATGCCGCCAGAAGCTGGCAGCGGCATCGTCGTCGGCCACCAGGAGCAGCAGCGGCCGCACGGGGCTTGTTTCCGCCGGGCTTGTTTCCGCCGGGCCCGCGTTCACCCCGGCTGTTCCCCCGGCCTCCGCTGGTGTCACGCGGACCTCCGCGACGCCGCTGTGGGTATAGTCGACGAGCAGGTCGCCGGTGGCGGCGTTCCACGACGACGACACGCCCGCTCCCGCGAGCACCGTGACAGCCGGCTCCCCCGTGAAGCGCAGCACGGCCTCGCCGGTCTCCCCCGGACGCCCGGTCAGCAGAGCTACGTCCTGGCCACCTATGGGCGCGTGCGTCATCAGGTGGGAGGTGGTGTAGACGAGGTGCTGGGAATCCATACCGTAACTGGCCACGAGCACCCTCATGTCCTTGCCGTTCAGCTCCAGTGAACCGCTGCGCGGGACCGTGTAGGACCCGTCCGCGGTAGCGATCGGCAGGGTGAAGGTCAGGTCGCGGGCGAGGTCGTTGCGGACGAAGTAGAAATGCGCGCCGGTGCCGGTGTTGGCCAGGTGGTACACCTTGACCAGGGAATTTGAGGCGCTCACCGCGGTCGCGGGCGTGATCTTGGTGACGTCGCCCACGCTGTGCAGGAAGTATCCCAGCTGCTTCATCGCCGGGATCTTCGCCGTGAGCCGCCGCGCCTCGTCGATCGCCGCGCCGTAGTCGTACGAGGTGTACACCACCGGCGCGGGTAGCCAGCCCCACGACGTGCCGCCGAACGTCATGTACACGTTTTGCAGTTTGATGCCATTGGCCACGTTGGTGAGGTAGAAGGTCCTCTCGTACGCCGGGCCGTCGAAACCGCGCTCGTAGGCGTACCCCCGGCCCTCCCACGGCGCGCCGCCCCACGTGTCGAAGTAGCCGCCGCCGAACTCGGCCTCGAAGCCTGGCGTGCTCGGGCTAGCGGACGCGCCGCCCTTGCCGCCGCCTGGCCCGAAGTAACCCCAGTCAGGCGGAGCGCCGCTTGCCGAGGGGTAGCCGTCGAATGCGTACAGGTAGTTGCTGTCGGGCGCGGGGAAACTGCCGGGCGTCCAGAAGCCGTTGCGGCCCTTGTCGTTGTGGAAGATCGGCACGGCGACGCCGTCCGCGCGCGCCTTCGCATAAAGGTGGGCCATGTAGTTGACGCCCGTCGGCAAGCCGACGAAACTCGCGTACTCGTTCTCGATCTGGTAGAGGATCAAGGTTCCTGAGCCGTCGGTGAACTGGTGGCGCGCGAGTATGCCGTTGATCGCCGTCAGCCACTCGTCGGCGTACCCCAGGTACGCCGGATCGTCGGTGCGCGCGTGTCCAGCGGTCGTGGTAAGCCAGCCGGGGTAGCCACCCGCGTTGACCTCGGCGTTGATATAGGGACCCGGCCGGGCGATGACGTAGAGCCCGGTGTCCGCTGCCATGTCAAGGACCTTGTCCATATCGCGCACGCCGGTGAAGTCATACTCGCCCGGCGCGGCGGAGTGGTAGCCCCAGTTGAAATACATCGAGACGGCGTTGTAGCCGCTCGCCTTCATCTTCTCCAGCACGTCGTACCACAGTGACGGGCTCGGCAGCCGGAACGGGTGGAACTCACCTGACCAGATGAACGTGCGGTTCCCATCGATCATCAGCGAGTACGGGTCGAACGTGATCTGGTGCGACGACCCGCCGCCTGCGGCGGCGGCCAGCCGGGAACCGGCGGCAAGGGCGCTGCCGCCGGCGGCCGCGCTGGCTGCGACTGGCCTGGCCGCGGCCACGCCCGCCGCGGCCACGCCGGCTGCGGCGAGCGCAGCGCTGGTCAGCAGCTTACGGCGCGCGATCATGGCGCGCCCGCCAGCCTCGGCGCGGGGCGTTCGTCGTCAGCGGGGCGCAAGGTCTGTCTCCACCGGCACTGGGTGTCAACGGCACTGGTCTCTACGCAGTTTGTCCTTACCCAGTTGTCCCTGCGCAGTTGTCGCTGCGCAGTTGTCGCTGCGCAGTTGTCCCTGCGCAGTTGTCCCTGCGCAGCTGGTCTCGACGGCTCTACAGCGCTGGTCGCTACGGCACTGGCTACGGCCCCCGTCGCTACAGCACGGCGCAACAGGAACATCAAACGTTCATCTCTTAATACAACTGTTGGACCGTATCCACAGTTGAGCGATCACGTTGCCTAAAGTCGCCGGCGACGAACGGGCTTGGCTACCAGCGCGCGGGCCCTTCACCGGCGCCCGTGCTCGTGATGGCCTCGGCGATCTCGTCCAAGTCGGCGTCGGTGAGGCGGAGCGCGGCGGCGGGCAGCCAGTCGTCCACCTGGCTGGGCCGCCTCGCCCCGACGATCGCGCCCGTGACTCCAGGCCACGCCAGCGTCCAGGCGACGGCTACCGCGCCGACGGGCACGCGGTGACGCTCGGCGACAGGCGCGAGCGCATCCGCGAGTGCCAGGTTGGCCTGCAGGCCAGTGGTGAAGCTGGGATGGGCGCGGCGCCAGTCGTCGGCCGGTAGCGCTGCCACCCGGTCAGCGGAGAATGCCCCAGTGAGCAGGCCGGACTGCATCGGCGAGTAAACGATGACGCCGGTTCCGTGTGCCTGCGCCCAGGCGATGTCGGGGGCAGCCATACGGTTGATCGCCGACAATGGCGGCTGCAGCGAGTCGACATGTGCGATCTCCTCCGCTTGCCGCAACAACGCTGCGTCGTGGTTGGACAGCCCGATGGCGCGCACCTTTCCCGAGGCCTTCAGTTCGGCCATCACCTGCCAGTACTCCTCGATCGGCGTCCCGTCATCGCGCGGCGGCCAGTGCACCTGGTAGAGGTCGATCCGGTCAGCCCGCAGCCGGCGTAGCGAATCGTCCACCTCGCGCCGCACAATCGCCGGATTCATCAGGCGCTGCGCCCGCGCCGCCCGGTCCGCTGGGTCCCAGATCACGCCCACCTTGGTGAACACATAGGGACGGTCGGCTGCAGGGATGCCTTCGAGTGCGTCGGCAATGACCTCCTCGGAGTGGCCAAGCCCGTAGATAGCGGCGGTGTCAACCCAGTTGATGCCGACTTCGATCGCGTGCCTGATGGCCGCGATCGACTCCTTGTCGTCCTGCTGTCCCCAGGCGAATTGCCAGCCGCCACCGCCGATCGCCCATGCGCCGAACCCGACGGTGGTGATGTCCATGCCCGTGGTACCGAGCGGCCTCGTCGGCAAAGCCACGACGTTCCTCCTGTCAGACACGGTCGACAGTCCGTTTCGCACGCCTGCGGCCGTCGACGCCGCGACTCAAGCAGGCTAACGCGCCACGCGGCGCCGGCCGGCCCGCAGCCAGCGTAGCCACACGGTATCGGCCTGCCTCAGCCCGGCGCGGCGCCCACGGCGACCGGGCGCGCTGGATCGGTGACCCATTCCGACCACGAGCCGACGTATAGTGCGGCCGGAAAGCCAGCCAGCGTCAGCGCGAGCACCTCGTGGGCGGCGGTCACGCCGGAGCCGCAGTACGCGCCCACAAGCGAATCCGCGCCCGCGCCGAGTGCGGCGAATCGCGCCCGCAGGTCCGCCTGGCTCCTGAAGCAGCCGTCCGCGCGCACATTGGTGGTGGTGGGTGCGCTCACCGCACCGGGGATGTGCCCGGCCACCGGATCGACGGGTTCGACCTCACCGCGGTACCGCTCCGCCGCCCGCGCGTCGAGCAGCACGCCCCGGCGGGCCAGCCGGGCTGAGTCGTCCGCGTCAAGCACCGGCATCCCGCCAGGTGCCGTGGTGAATTCGCCCGCAGGAATCGAGGCAGCCCCGGTATCCGCGGCCTCGCCACGGTCACCATGCTCTACCGGCTGGCCCGCCGCGATCCACGCCCGGTAGCCGCCATCGAGCACTTGCACCGCTTCGTGGCCGAAGTACCGCAGCGTCCACCAGGCACGAGCCGCCGCCGTCGCGTCGGAGTCGTCGTACACGACGACCCGCCGACCCGCACTTACGCCTGCCCGCCGCATAACAGCCTGGAAGCGGGCCACGGGCGGCAGCGGATGCCGGCCATCGGGTCCCGGCGGCCCGCACAGTTCGGCGTCGAGGTCGATGAAGACCGCGCCGGGCAGATGTCCGCCGCGGTAGCTCTCCACCCCGGGTGGGCCGCCAAGCCGCCAGCGGACGTCGAGCACGACGGGTACCACAAGCTCCGACGGAACGAGCGCACAGGCCAGCGATGCCGCGTCGATCAGTGGTCGCGGACTCATGTTCATGCTCACTGGCCCGTCAGTTGCGACGCCGGTCATGTGGTGCTGAACGTGAGCAGCGGGACGAGCTGTTCATCCTGGGTCAGCGAGCCGTGCATGCCGACGAGAACGGACTCTCGCGGCTCCGCCTTCGTCGCCACCACCGCCGTCGGGCCATAGGGAGCTGCGACAACATCCCCGATGCGTGGCTCGAATTCGGGTACCACCTTGCCGAACCAGCCGTGCGCGATCGCGTCGTCTCTGGATAGCACGCAGACCCGGTCACCGAGCAGCTCACGCCATGCGGCGAGGACGTCGCCCGCGGCACCTGGCTCTGCGTACAGATGCCGCGCCCGGGCCTCGCCGCCGAGCAACGCCACGCCTTCGCGCAGCGCTTTGACGGCATCCACGTCCACCCGGTCGTCAGGCCCGACGTCCACCATTCCGTGATCGGCCGTCACATGGAGCACGGAGCCCTCAGGCAAGCCCGTCGCCAGTTGCTCGGCAAGCTTGTCCACGTGGGCGAGCTCGTAACGCCATGCGTCAGAGGCGATCCCGTGCCCGTGCCCTGTGCCGTCAAGGTGGCCGTGATACACGACCGCGAGGCTCCGGTCGCCCGCGCCCGAACGCAGTGCTTCCTGAGCCCCCGCTGCGAGCTCACCGAGGCTGTTCGCGCCGCGGTACCGGGCGCCGCGGGCGAAGGCGATGGTAAACCCGCTGCCACGGAACGCGGTCGCGCCCACATAGCTGGCGTTGACACCTGCCGCGGTGGCCCGCTCAAAGATCGTCGGCGTGGGCTGCCAGGTGACCGGGTCGACCTTGGGGTCCCACCGCAAGCCGTTGAGCAGCCTGCCCTCGCCCGGCATTGCCACCTGGTAACCGAGCATGCCGTGAGTGCCAGGCGGCCGGCCAGTGCCGAGCGAGCTCAGGCTGGTCACCGTCGTCGAGGGGAAGCCGGCCGAGATGGGCCCGCCCGCTGCGGCGAGCTCGGAAAGGAACGGCGCCGCCGCTTGGTGCTCGCGGAGCAGTTCCCAGCCCAGGCCGTCCACCACGAGCAGGCACACCCGGTCCGCGCGCGGCAGGCCGAGCACATCGGGCTCGCCGGGCACATGTAGCGAGGCGAGAAGGGAGCAGGCCAGATCGGGTAGTGTCCCGCTGCCGTAGGGCGGCGGGTTAAGCGACATCGGCTCGTGCGTCATGCGGGGGCGATCCTCCGTCTGCCCTATGCCGTCGTCCTGCTCGTTGTCCCACCGCCGCATGCGGGGAGCAGAGCGGCGGTGCTCGATGCGAAGGCGTGGGCGTTCGAGTGCGGGTTGCTCGTGAGCGGGATTTGATCGCGGCGCCAGCGATGGTCTGTCAGGCACCAGGTTTGTCAGGCACCAGGTTTGTCAGGCACCGGGTTGTCAGGCACCCAGCCTGGCGGTGGCCGCGGAAAGCGCCTCTGCGAACGCGAGCACTTGAGTGACACCGTCGGCGCCGTCAGCGGCCTCACTGACCCGAAGAGTGAGATCGTCTGTGCTGATGGTACCTGTGTAGCCGTGGTCGGCGTCGCAGTTGTCGTCGCCGCAGTGCGCCGGCTCGAGTTCGACGTGCGACAGCACGTTCCACCCGATGGTAAGCACCACCTCGGTAGGCGCCGTCACACCTTTTATGTACGACGCAGGATCCGGCACCACTCGGGTGATCGCGACGGACTGGATCCTTGAGAACCGCACGGCCTCGGTGCTCGTCTCCGCGCTCGGCGCCTCGTTCTCCTCCGCGGGATGCTCGTCGGTGTGGCTGTAAATCAGCCTGCTCGGGGTGAGCACGAGCACCGTGATGTGACGGCGCACCTCCATGGCGGGGTCAAATATGGCGTCGTGGTGCACGACGTAAGCCATGACCGGCTCGGATCCGAGCGCGGACGCGACCGCGTCGGTGACCAGGCCGGGGTAGTAACCGGTGCGCTCGATCGCCACACGCAGGTCCTCGGCCGTGGCTCGGGTATCCCTCATGGATCCATCCTGCACCGTCAGGGGACCAGGTTTCACCCGCGCGGCCGGCAACAGCCCGATCAGGTCGCAGGAGCTGCTGCCGCTCCCGCCGCAACCCGGCGGAACCGCCACCAACCGCGACGGGGCAGGCTCCGGGCTCGCGCGCCGCCCCTAAGCTGGTCGGACATGATCTGGGACGGCCTCAGGCTCGCGGTCAGCCTGCTGTCGGTGTTCCCGTCCTGGGGACGCACCGGCAGCAAGGTCAGCAGGAATACGGCGGCAGCGGCGATGGCCTGGGCACCTGCCGTCGGGCTCGGCCTTGGCGCGATCGCGGCCGCCGTATTGGTGGGAGCGGATCGCCTGTTGCGCACCGGGCCGCTCCTCGCCGCCGTGCTTGCCATCGCCAGCCTCGCGCTGCTGACCCGCGGGCTGCACCTGGACGGCCTCGCCGACCTCGCTGACGGCCTCGGCAGCGGCAAGCCCGCGCCGCAGGCTCTCGAGGTGATGCGGCGCCCGGACATCGGGCCATTCGGCGTCGCGACGCTCGTGCTCACGCTGCTGGCTCAGGTCGCGGCGCTCGCCCAGGCACAGTCTCGCGGGGCCGCGGGCGCTGTCGGCTCTGTCGGGGGGGTCGGCAACACGGCCGCGGCCGGTCATGGCGCCGCGGCGGTCGTGGCCGCGACGGTAGCAGGCCGGCTGGCGATCACCTGGGCGTGCCGCCGCGGTGTCCCCGCCGCGCGGCCAAAAGGGCTGGGCGCGCTCGTCGCCGGAACGCTGCCCGCGACCGTGCCCGCGGTCATCACGGCCGCCGTGGCAGGCCTGGCCGCGCTGTGTGGCTGGCTGCTCGATGTGCCATGGGACGGCTGGCTGCTGCCCGTAGGTATCGTCGCGGGGCTCGCCGCCTCTTTCGTGCTGGCCGGCCATGCCGTCCGCAGGCTGGGCGGAATCACAGGTGACGTGCTCGGTGCGCTCAGTGAGATAGCCGCGACCGTGTGCCTGGTCGTGATCGCGGCGTGACCGCCAGGCCGCGCTGGCGTATTGTCGCGTCACCATGGTCAGGTCATCGAGGCCCGATACGGGGTACGGATGCCGTCATGGTGCTGCCCATGGAGCTAACGGCAACAGAGCTAACGACACCGGTACTCCTTGTCGACGAGGCACAACTGGACCGTAATCTGCGGGACATGGCGGCCTCGGCGGCCGGGCGAGGCATCCGGCTGCGCCCGCACGCGAAGACACACAAGACTGCGGAGATCGCACGGCGCCAGCTCGATCTGGGTGCCGTAGGCCTGACCGTGGCGACGATCGGCGAGGCCGAGCAGTTCGCTGACGCCGGTATGACCGACCTCTTCATCGCCTATCCGGTGTGGCCGTCGCCCGCGCGGCGTAGCCGCATCGAGGCGCTTGCAGAGCGGATCAGGCTTCGACTGGCGGTTGAGTCAACCCAGGCGGCGGCAGGACTGGCCCAGCTATCCCGGCTCACCAGCCCACCCGAGATCCTCGTCGAGGTGGACAGCGGGCATCACCGGACCGGGGTAAGCCCGACGCAGGCCGGCGAGGTGGCGTCCGCCGTCGCGGGCGCGGGCCTTCCTGTCGCGGGAGTCTTCACCTTCCCTGGTCACAGCTACGCGCCTGGAGCGCGTGCGCAGGCGGCGCAGGATGAGGCAGCGGCGCTCGCCGTGGCCTCAGCGGCGCTGCGCGCGGCCGGGGTGGAAGCCGTGGGTGCCGATAGCGCCGAGAGCGCAGGGCGCCGCGACGCCGACGCCGATGGCCGCGTCGACGGTGGCCGCGCCGGCGGTGAACCCACCGGCGGTGAACCCGGCGGCGGTGAACCCACCGGCGGTGAACCCACCGGCGGTGAACCCGGCGGCGGTGAGCGCAGCGGCGGATCCACGCCGTCCGCGGCGCTGCGAGCCGAGCCACCGCTGACCGAGCTACGGCCCGGCGTGTACGTCTTCAACGACGCACAGCAACTGGAACTCGGCGTCTGCGGCAGTGATCAGATCGCGCTCGCCGCCGCGGCCACCGTGGTAAGTAGCCACGAATCCAGGCGGTTCGTGCTCGATGCCGGCAGCAAGGTGCTCGGCGCGGACCGCCAGCCGTGGAGCACTGGATTCGGCCGCCTGCCGAATTGGCCGGACGCAAGGATCGTGGCCATCTCCGAACATCATGCGACGGTCCTGCTTCCGCCAGGCTCGGTGGGACCCGAGCCTGGCGAGCTGGTCGCGGTGGTCCCCAACCACGTCTGCACCGCGGTCAACCTCGCCGATGAACTGCTCATCGTGCGCGACGGCGATGTGGTGGGCAGCTGGCGGGTGATGGCGCGCGGAGCCAACCGCTGACGCGACCCTACGGGGCCGCCATCGTGATCGGACTCCCCCGGCCCCCCGCTCGTCCGTCGGGCGCGCCGTACCTAGGACGCCCCAACTCCTGCGCACCGCATGGCAGCGTTAGTGCCCTGCGCTGTGCCGCTGGCGCAGGGCACTAACATCGGCATGGTGAGCACGAGGATCTCAAGAGCTGGGCCGACGGTCTCGGCAGCGGCCACCTCCCCCGGTTCCCTTGACGTCGATGCCATTGTGATCGGCGTGGTGGAAGGCGAGGACGGCCCACATCCGGCGCCAGGCGCGGAGCAGGTGGCGGAGGCGCTCGGCGGCGAACTCGGGAGCATCCTTGCCGTGCTCGGCGCGACGGGCAAGGCCGAGGAAGTCACCAAGCTGCCGAGTGGCAGTCGGCTGAAGGCTCCCCTCGTCGCTGCCGTCGGGCTAGGCTCCAAGGCCCAGCAGGACGACACGCCCCGCGGCCGTGAGGCGCTCAGGCGCGCGGCGGGCGCCGCCGTCCGCGCGCTCGCGGCGACAGCCAATCCGGGCGGCGCGGACGGCGCAGGCAAGCGGCGCATCGGTTTCGCGCTGCCCGCCAGGGACAACGCGGAGGCGGCAGACGTCGCGCTAGGCGCGCTGCTCGGCGGATACCAGTTCGGCAGGTACCGGACCGAGGGCCGGCCACCCGAGCTCGAACTTGTCGTGCTCGCCGACGGCGACGACGCCGTCGCGGGTGTCGAGCGCGCGCGAGTCATCGCGGACGCGATCGCGCTCGTTCGCAACCTCGTCAATACCGCGCCCGCCGACCTGACGCCGAATGACCTGGCCGCGGAGGCGCGACGGGTGGCCGAGGCGTCTGCGCTGGGCGCCGAGGTGCTCGGGGTCGAGGAACTCACCAAACACGGCTACGGCGGAATTCTGGGCGTCGGCCTGGGGTCGGTCAACCCGCCGCGGCTCGTGCGCCTCGAGTACGCCCACCCGGCTGCGCGGCGCACCGTGGTGCTCGCCGGCAAGGGAATCACCTTTGACTCCGGCGGGCTGTCGCTCAAGCCGCCCGGGTCCATGGAGATCATGAAGTCGGACATGGGCGGCGCCGCCGCGGTGCTGGGTGCCATGCAGGCGATCGCCGCGCTGCGACCAGCCGTTCGCGTGGTTGCTTACCTGCCACTCGCGGAGAACATGCCGAGCGGTACTGCACAGCGGCCGTCGGACGTGCTCACCATCTTCGGCGGCAGAACCGTCGAGGTGCTCAACACCGACGCGGAGGGCCGGCTGGTGCTCGCGGACGTCCTCGTCCGCTCCGCCGATGACGAACCAGCACTGCTCGTCGACGTCGCCACCCTGACCGGCGCCCAGATAGTCGCCCTCGGCGACCGCGTCAGTGCCGTGATGGCCAGCGACGACGCTGTGCGCGAAGCCGTGGTGGGCGCCGCGACCCGTTCAGGCGAGGCGATGTGGCCGATGCCGCTGCCCGATGAACTGCGCAGGTCACTCGACTCGACGGTCGCCGACATCGCCAACGTGGCGCCGGATAAGAACGCGGCCATGCTCGTCGCCGGAGTGTTCCTCCGTGAATTTGTCCCGAACGGCGTGCGCTGGGCGCACCTGGATATCGCCGGGCCGTCGTTCAACGGGGGCGCCGCCTACGGGTACACGCCCAAGGGCGGGACAGGCGCGGCTACCCGCACCCTGATCCAGATTGCCGAGGACGTGGCGGACGGGCAGCTGTGACAGCGACAATTGACCTGGCTGGAGGCTGCGCGCCCGGATGCGGGCAGCCACCCACCGGCGCCATGGGACAGCGGCAGGACCGGTACCTGAGGACCGGCACCCAAGGTGATGCCCGCTGGACCGGGTACGCAGGGTACGGGTACGCAGGGCAACGGACATCGATAAGGAGCCTCCCGTGGTGAACAGCAACGCCTACGACGTCGTTGTCCTAGGCGGCGGTAGCGGTGGCTACGCGTGCGCGTTCCGCGCGGCAGAACTGGCCATGCGCGTTGCCCTCATCGAGAGGGACAAGGTCGGCGGCACGTGCCTGCACCGCGGCTGCATTCCCACCAAGGCTCTCCTGCACGCCGCCGAGGTCGCTGACCAGGCGCGGGAGAGCGAGAACTTCGGCATCAAGGCCACATTCGACGGCGTGGACATGCCGCGCGTCAACGCCTACAAGGACCGGGTCGTCACCCGGCTCTGGAAGGGCCTGCAGGGCCTCGTCCGCAGCCACGGCATCGACTTCGTCGAGGGCGAAGGACGGCTCGTCTCGCCGACTCAGGTCCAGGTCGGCGACACCGTGTACGAGGGCACGAACGTGGTGCTTGCGACCGGATCACAGGCCAAGAGCCTGCCGGGACTTGAGCTCGACCGCGAACGGGTGATCACCAGCGACGAGGCGCTGCTGCTCGAGCAGGTGCCGCAGTCGGTCGTCATCCTCGGCGGCGGCGTCATCGGGGCGGAGTTCGCGAGCGTCTGGCGGTCCTTCGGGGCGGAAGTGACAATCGTCGAAATGCTGCCACACCTGCTGCCGACCGAGGAGGCATCGAGTTCGAAGCTGCTCGAACGGGCGTTCAGGCGGCGCGGCATCTCCTACGAACTCGGCGCGAGATTCGCGGGCGTCAAGGCTGCGGGCAACGGCGTCACGGTCGCGCTCGAGGGAGGCAGGACGATCGATGCGGAATTGCTCCTTGTCGCCGTCGGCCGCGGTCCCGTCTCCGCCGGGCTCGGCTACGAAGAGGCTGGCCTGGAACTTGAGCGTGGTTTCGTCAAGGTCGACGCGCTCTGCAGGACGAACATCCCGACGATCTCCGCGGTCGGCGATCTCATCGCTACCCCGCAACTCGCGCATGTCGGCTTCGCCGAAGGGATCATGGTTTCCGAGCGGCTTGGCGGGCTCAACCCCGCGCCGATCGACTACGACGGCGTGCCGCGCGTCACCTACAGCGAACCGGAAGTGGCTTCGGTGGGAATTACCTCGGCCATGGCGGCACAGCGGGGCATCGAGGTCGAGGAATTCACCTACGACCTGGCGGGCAACGGCAAGAGCCAGATCCTGCAGACAAGGGGCGCGGCGAAGGTTATCGCGACGGCAGGCGGCGGCCCCGTGGTCGGCGTGCATCTCGTCGGCAGCCGGGTCGGCGAACTGATCGCGGAGGGTCAGCTGATCTACAACTGGGAGGCCCTGCCCACCGAGGTCGCCCAGCTCATTCATCCGCACCCGACACAGTCCGAGGCAATTGGCGAGGCGCATCTGGCGCTCGCGGGCAAGCCGTTGCACGTGCACGGGTAGGGCAGGGCCGTGAGTGGGGCTGTCGGGCACGGCCACCCGCGTGCGGGGCCAGACTAAAGAACCAGGCTGAAGCGGTGCGAACCTGCGAGCGCCGCGACTAAGAACCGTTTGTCAAAGGAGTCGCTGAAAGCCATGTCGGTCTCGGTAAGAATGCCGCAGCTTGGTGAGAGCGTCACGGAGGGAACCGTCACGCGCTGGCTGAAAAAGGAGGGCGAGCTCGTCAACGCGGACGAGCCGTTGCTCGAGGTCTCGACCGACAAGGTGGACACGGAGATACCTTCACCCGCCTCGGGTGTGCTGAGGGGGATCGCGGTCGCGGAGGAAGAGACAGTCGAGGTCGGTGCCGAACTCGCGGTGATCGACGAACAAGGCGCGCAGCCCGCGGATGCCGAGTTCTCCCACGCGGCGTCCGCTGCTGCGCAGTCTGCCGATGCGCAACTCGCCGATGGGCAGCCCTCGGCTGGACGGTCGTCGGATCGGCAGCCTGCAGCGCCGTCGGCACCCCAGCCGGAGCCGTATCCGCGGCCGACCGCGGTGCCGCCCATCACTGATGTGCCGGCTGCGCAAGGACCCCCCGAGGTCGCCCATCAAGAGCAGGCACTGCCCGCCCAGGGGTCGCGTGCGGACACGCCGGCGACGGCCTGGCCGGCGTACGAATCGCCTGCAGGTGACGCAACGATCGGCGAGGGGGCAGGACGCGGCGCCGACAGCCTTACCGGCGCGCCGTCTGGGCCTGCAGCGGCGCAGACATCCCCGGCCGCCCCCTCAGGGTCCGGCGCGGCGCGGACACCCCCCGCCGCCCCGCAGGCGCGTCCCCTGGCGGAGCAGCAATACGCTCCGCCGACGCCCCTTCCTGGCGCGGCGGAGGGTCCCTACATCACCCCGCTGGTTCGTAAGCTCGCGGCCGAGCACGGTGTTGACCTCGGATCGGTCGAAGGCACCGGCGTCGGTGGCCGAATACGCAAGCAGGACGTGGTCGAGGCGGCCCGCACGAGTCGCGCGCCGCAGCCGGCCGGGGCGGTGTCCACGTCGGGAGCGGCGGCGTCGACACCCGCCGCACCGGGCCCACAGAGCGCCACTGCCCCGGCCGCGGCAGGGCGGCCTGCCGCGCAACAGCCCGCGGCCCAACAGCCCGCGGCACAACAGCCCGCGGCACAACAGCCGGCAGCGCAACAGCCCGCAGGGGCAGCGGCGTCGGCCGGGGCACCGGCCGCACCTGCGGTGACCGCGTCGACGCCGCGGTCGGCCATCGAGCCATCGCCACTGCGGGGCACGACGGAACGGATGTCGCGGCTGCGCCAGGTGATCGCTCAGCGGATGGTCGATTCGCTGCACACCTCCGCACAGCTCACCACCGTCGTCGAGGCCGACGTTACGAAGATCGCCCGGCTCCGCCAGCGGGCGAAGGCCGACTTCGAGAGGCGGGAAGGCGTCAGGCTGTCCTTCCTGCCGTTCTTCGCACTCGCGACGATCGAAGCACTCAAGATGCACCCGAAGCTCAACGCGTTGATCGACACGGAGCAGGGTGAGGTCACCTACTACGACGTGGAGCACCTCGGGATCGCGGTCGACACCGAGCGCGGCTTGCTCGTACCCGTGATCCGGAACGCTGGCGACCTCAACATCGGCGGGCTCGCCCGCAAGATCGACGATCTTGCCGGTCGCACCCGGTCCGGCCACGTCAGCCCGGACGAGCTGAGCGGCGGTACCTTCACGCTCACCAACACGGGCAGCCGGGGTGCGATCTTCGACACGCCCATCATCAACCAGCCCCAGGTCGCCATCCTCGGTACCGGCGCGGTCGTAAAGCGCCCCGTCGTGCTAGAGGACCCCGATCTCGGTGAGGTGATCGCCGTGCGGTCCATCGCCTACCTGGCCCTCACCTACGACCACCGGCTCGTCGACGGCGCCGACGCGGCGCGGTTCCTCGCGACCGTGCAGACCCGGCTTGAGGAGGGTACGTTCGAGGCTGAGCTCGGGCTGTGAGGGGATCACGCGGGAGGCTCACAGGTGAAGATCGCGATTACTGGCTCGTCGGGGCTGATCGGTACCGCAGTGGCGCGCCACCTGACCGGCGGCGGTCACCAAGTACTACGGCTGGTCCGCAGGCCGCCGAAGGCCGCGGACGAGGTCCAGTGGAACCCGCGACCCGCCGCAGGCGGCGCGGTCGCCGCGCCTGCGGCGGGGGGCGCGGCCGGCCCGGCCGCTGCGCCTGCGGCGCAGCCGGCGTCGGCGGCCCTTGAGGGTGTCGATGCCGTCATTAACCTGGCAGGCGCACCGATAGCAAGCAGCCGCTGGACAGACGCGAGAAAGCACGAGATCCGGGCCAGCAGGGTCGACGGGACGCGGGCGCTGGCCTCGCTGCTCGCTGGATTGGGGCGGCGCCCAGCCGTGCTGCTGTCCGGTTCGGCGATCGGCTTCTACGGCGATACCGGAGATCGCGCCGTGACCGAGTCGGCGCCCTCCGGCCATGGATTTCTCCCCGGAGTCGTTCGGGATTGGGAAGCGGCAACCGGTGCCGCGGAGCAGGCAGGCATCCGGGTCGTGCACCTGCGCACCGGCATCGTTCTCGGTGGCAGCGGGGGGATACTCGGCAAGCTGGTGCCATTGTTCCGGCTCGGGCTGGGCGCGAGGCTCGGCTCGGGCTCCCAGTACATGAGCTGGATCGCACTCGCCGACGTGGTAGGCGCGATCGGTTTCCTACTCGAGAAACCCGATGTCGCCGGCCCTGTCAACCTCACGACCCCACACCCGGTGACGAACGCCAAGTTCACCGCGGCGCTCGCCGCGGCGCTCGGCCGCCCGGCAATCTTGCGCGTCCCCTCGGCCGTTCTCGGATTCGCGCTTGGCGAGGCCGCGGGCGAACTGCTGACAAGCGCCCGGGTTTTGCCCGGGCAGCTGACCGACGCCGGCTACGAGTTCACCTACGCCGACATCGACGGTGCGCTTACCGGCGAACTCCGGTCACACTAAGCCGCCGGCCCGGCCAGACAGGCTACTGTTTCCGCTGTTTCCGATGTTTCCGCTGTTTCCGCGCAGCGCAGCGCTCACCCCCGCTCCAGCGCGGTGCCAAGCAGCACGAGCGGCGGAGCCCCGAGGCCGAGCACGGCGGCGTGGAAGCGGCGAGCCCGAAGCGGGGCTCGCACCGCGCACCCCGCACGGGGCTACGCTTGCAGGGTGGAAACCGCGGCAGACCTCGTCTTCACACAGCTCGGAGTCGGTTCGCAGGCAGTGCCCTACCTGGCTGGCTGGCAGCTGCAGCGGCGGATGCACGAGCGGCGAGTCGGCGATCAGATTCCGGACAGCTGCCTGCTGCTCGAGCACGAGCCCGTCTACACGGCGGGCAAGCGCACCGGAGTCCTCGACCGGCCCATCGGCGACCCGGGAGCGCCGGTGATCGACGTCGACCGGGGCGGGAAGATCACCTGGCACGGGCCCGGCCAGCTCGTCGGATACCCGATCATCAGGCTGCCCGACCCGATCGACGTCGTGGCACACGTGCGAGCCATCGAAGAGGCCCTGATCCGGACCTGCGCGGAATTCGGCGTGGTCACCGGGAGGGTGCACGGACGCAGCGGCGTCTGGGTTACCGGCGGCGCGCCCGCGCCGGGCACGGCTCCGCCGGTCACGACGGCTGCGCCGGACACCTGGGCTCCGCCGGACAGCAACGCTCCGCCGGACGGTAACGTTGCGCAGGACAGTAACGTTGCGCAGGACGGTAACGCTGTAGCACGGGATGGTAAGGCCGCGCCGGACCGCAAGGTGGCGGCGATCGGGATCCGGGTCGCGCGCGGCGTCACCATGCACGGCTTCGCACTCAATTGCGACTGCGACCTGTCCTGGTTCGACCGCATCGTTCCCTGCGGCATCCGTGACGCGCAGGTGACCACGCTGTCCGCGGAGGCGGGGCGGACCATCGGCGTCACCGACGTGATCCCGCTCGTGCAGCGGCATCTGGCCGACGCGCTCGGGGCCTCAGGCTGGCACGTGGCGCAGGGCGCGGACACGCTGCTCACGCCAGCGCTCGCCGCATCGCCACCCCTCGCGACCACATAGGCTGATGCGGTGGCTGTCGCACCCGAGGGACGCAGGCTGCTCCGGATGGAAACGAGGAACAGCCAGACTCCGATCGAGAAGAAGCCTCCGTGGATCAAGACCCGGTTGCGCACGGGTCCCGAGTACATGGCACTGAAAGACCTCGTCCGCCGTGAGGGCCTGCACACCGTGTGCCAGGAGGCCGGCTGCCCGAACATCTTCGAGTGCTGGGAGGACCGCGAGGCGACGTTCCTGATTGGCGGAGACCAGTGCACCAGGCGCTGCGACTTCTGCCAGATCGACACGGGCAAGCCGGCGCCGCTCGACACTGGCGAGCCGCGCCGGGTCGCGGAATCGGTCTCGTCGATGGGCCTGCGGTATGCCACGGTCACCGGCGTCGCCCGCGACGACCTGCCCGACGGCGGCGCCTGGCTCTACGCGGAGACCTGCAGGCAGATTCACGCTGCCGTGACCGGCTGCGGCGTCGAGCTTCTCATTCCTGACTTCAATGCGTATCCAGAACGGCTGACGCACGTGTTCTCCGCCCGTCCAGAGGTTCTCGCGCACAACATCGAAACCGTTCCGCGCATCTTCAAGCGGATCCGGCCCGCATTCCGCTACGAGCGATCGCTCGAGGTGCTCCGGCATGCCCGTGCCGCGGGCCTGGTGACAAAGTCGAACCTGATCCTTGGCCTCGGTGAGGAAACCGGCGAGATCCGCCAGGCAATGGCCGACCTGCGGGCGGCGGGCTGCGACCTGCTGACCATTACCCAATACCTGCGCCCGTCGCTGCGGCACCACCCGGTGGAGCGGTGGGTGACCCCCGAGGAGTTCGCTGAGCTGCGCGCCGACGCGCTCGCGCTCGGGTTCGCCGGAGTGATGTCCGGGCCGCTCGTGCGTTCCTCCTACCGTGCCGGGCGGCTGTACAAGGAGGCCATCGCACAGCGCGGCGGCGCGCGGGCCGCCGCCGATCGTAGTGCCGCAGGCGCGGGACCGCTGTCCCGGCCGGCCGGCGCCATTTCGTCCTGACCCCGCGGCCTCGTATCCTGCCGTCCATGGCCAAGAAGCCCGCTGATGCCAGCACACGCAAGAGCGCCGGAGGCGACCCATCCAAGCCAGGCCGGATCGCACAGATCCGGATGGTCGCGAAGATCGTCAGGGAGGCCAATCCACGGGCCTTGCCGATCATCGCACTCACCGCAGTCGGCATCATCGCGGTATTCGTCGTTGTCGGCCTGCTGACCGGGCTCGAGACGTTTCTCATCCCGTTCGGCGTGCTCGCGGGGATCCTCGCCGCTGTGATCATGTTCGGCCGGTTCGCACAATCCGCGCAGTTCGCCCAGATCGAGGGACAACCTGGCGCCGCCGCCGCCGTGCTGCAGAGCCTCCGGGGTAATTGGACCGTCACCCCGGCGGTGACGGGCAACAGGAACATGGACGTGGTGCACCGCGTGGTCGGCAGAGCGGGTGTCGTGCTGGTCGGCGAGGGTAACCCCGGCGGCTTGTCGAGCCTGCTCGCCACGGAGAAGAAGCGCATCTCCCGGGTGGCCTACGACGTACCGATCTACGACTTCCAGGTGGGTGACGCGGAGGGCCAGTTGCCGATCAGGAAACTGCAGCAGCGTGTGATGAAACTGCCGCGCAACCTGAAGGGCCCCCAGGTGGAAGAGCTGAACTACCGGCTCAAGGCGCTGCCGCAGACGCTGCAGGCACCGCGCGGCCCGCTGCCCAAGGGCACCAGGCTGCCGAAGGGTCCCAAGCCGAAGATCCGCTGATCCGGGCCTGCACCGGCAGTATGATCACGCCCTGGTCAATGCGGCTGGCCGCGGATTGGCCGGGAAGGGCCTGGGCTGGACTATCAATGGCCAGCGGATCGAACTGGGCGCGTTCATCTCCTATCTCCGCGATCATCTACTTCATCATCTTCGTGGCCGTCATTTGCCTTCTGATTGTGGTGCCGTACCCGGCATACACGAAAAGCGGGTCCAGGCTGTGTTCAGCGATCCTCCGTCGACGCGAACCTGCCCGAATTGCCGGTCAGCCGATCTGCCCATCGGCCGATCGAGGCCGCCAAGGGAAAGTACCGCGCCAGTGAACTCGCTGCGGTAGGAAACCGGTAGGTCAGGAAGCCACGAATCACTACCCGATCCAGATCAGGCACCCCGTGCGGCCAAGTGCCGATCAGGAAACCCTCGATCGAGGCACCGGGCACTCGCGCGCCGCGACCGAGCGACGACGGATCATGCTCAACCGTCGTGCGGCGGATGACGCCCCTCCCTTCAGCAGCCGGGTCAGGCCCTGACGACCACAGTGTTGGCCGCGCGGTCGTGCAGCCCGCGCGTGTCGCGGTCGAACACGACCGCGGGAATCACCGCGAGCAGCAGCACCGTCCGCACCAGGGCCCAGACGAAGCCGACCGGCCTGCCGTCGAGGCGCACGACCCGCAGCCCGATCAGCCGCTTGCCCACCGTGAACCCGGTCAGCGCCGTCAGCAGGTACACCTCCGCGGCGAAGATCGCGTAAGTCCACCACTGCGAATGCAGCAAGGTCAGGGCGATGACGCTGCACAGTGCCCAATCGATGAAGAGGGCAACGAACCTAGGGCCGTAGCCAGCGACAGCGCCGCTGCCGCGCTCCGGCAGCCCAAGCCGCTCGCCCGGATAGTCGTTTGCGGCTCCGACCTGGCGTGCGCCCGTCAGCCGCGACCCGGTCCAACGTCGTTCCGACACGTCCCCACGGTATCCAAGCGCGGGGTGGCCGCTACCGCCGGCGGCCTGTATAGTCCCGGTCACGGTCGCGCCAGGTGACAGCCTCGTGCCGTAACACGCGTGAAACACTTGAGACATGGCGTGGAAACCGCGAACGCATAGCGTCCAAGTCGCGGCATTGCGGCCACGGGCTCACATCAGCGCGGCTTTTCAAGGGAGGGCGGATGTTCACTAGCGCCGACGAGGTACTTGAATTCGTATCGGCCGAGCAGGTTCAGTTCATCGATGTCAGGTTCTGCGACCTGCCGGGGATCATGCAGCACTTCACGGTGCCCACAGAGTCGTTCGACAGCAGGGTCTTCACCGACGGGCTGATGTTCGACGGTTCCTCGATTCGCGGCTTTCAGCAGATTCACGAGTCCGACATGCTGCTGCTGCCCGATCCCTCGACCGCCTACCTCGACCCCTTCCGCGAGCACAAGACGCTGAACATCACCTTCTTCGTGCACGACCCGCTGACCAGCGAGCCCTACAGCCGCGACCCGCGCAACATCGCCCGTAAGGTCCAGGACTACGTGCGCGGCACCGGAATCGCGGACACCGTCTACTTCGGGCCCGAGGCAGAGTTCTACGTCTTCGACTCGGCCCGCTTCGAGACGAGCCCGTCGGCCGGCTACTACTTCATCGACTCGATCGAAGGCGCCTGGAACACCGGCCGCGAGGAGGACGGCGGCAACCTCGCCTACAAGCCGCGGTACAAGGGCGGCTACTTCCCCATCCCACCGATGGACCACTACACCGACCTGCGGTCTGCGATGGTTCGTGGCCTCATCGAGTGCGGCGTCGAAGTGGAAATGCACCATCACGAGGTGGGCACCGCGGGTCAGGCCGAGATCGACATGCGGTTCGACGAACTGCTCAAGATGGCCGACAAGCTGATGACGTATAAGTACGTGCTGAAGAGCGTCGCCCGCCAGCATGGCAAGACTGTCACATTCATGCCCAAGCCGCTGTTCGATGACAACGGCTCGGGCATGCATTGCCACCAGAGCCTATGGAAGGACGGGGCGCCACTCTTCTACGACGAGGTCGGCTACGCCGGCCTGTCGGACATCGGCCGCTACTACATCGGCGGGCTGCTGAAGCACGCGCCTTCGCTGCTCGCCTTCACCAACCCGACGATGAACTCCTACCACCGGCTGGTGCCTGGCTTCGAGGCGCCTGTCAACCTGGTGTACTCCCAGCGCAACAGGTCGGCGTGCGTGCGGATCCCGATTACGGGCAGCAACCCCAAGGCGAAGCGGGCCGAATTCCGGGTTCCCGACCCGTCGTGCAACCCGTACCTCGCATTCTCCGCGATGGTCATGGCTGGCATCGACGGGATCAAGAACAAGGTCGAGCCGCCCGAGCCGGTCGACAAGGACCTGTACGAGCTGCCGCCGGACGAGGCGAAAGCTGTCACGCAGGTGCCTGGCTCGCTCGAGCAGGTGCTCGACACGCTCGAGGCCGACCACGAGTACCTGCTCGATGGCGGGGTATTCACGTCCGACTTGATCGAGACCTGGATCGACTTCAAACGGGAGAAGGAGATTGACCCGATGCGGCTCCGCCCGCACCCGCACGAGTTCGAGCTGTACTACGATGTCTGATTCGAATTAGGACGCTGAGCTGGGGACACGCTACGCCACCTCCCCCAGTTAGCGTGCGCAGAGTCCGCAGAATCTCGGTCGCCGGAGGGCCACAAATCCTCCATCTCCTGCACAGCAACACATCAAGAAGCCGCTTTCCTACCTATAACGACTCCTTTCCGCGCGCGTGGCGCAACAATGCCGGGGAGTTAAGGTCCTTTGGCGTTTGTCACGGATTTCCGTCGGCGTGTCGGGGGCTGGTGGTACCCGGCGTCAATGTGGGCGGTGATGCCGGTTATGCGATGGTTGGCGCGTGGTTTGCCGTCGGGGTGCTTGGTCCAGCGGCTGAGCGGGGATTTGACCTTGCGGGCGCAGACGCGGGGCCGGCGGGGGCCGTGCACGCTGGCGAGGACGGCGCGGCCGATGTCGCCGGTGAGGTCTGCGCCGGGATCGGTGATGTTGTGCGCGGTGGTAACCAGGTTCTGGGCTGTCTCGACGGCGATCTGATAGCTGGCCCGGCCGGGGCCGGTGCCGGGCACGGCCTGGACGGTATCGGTGACCGCGGTCCGCAGCGCCTGGTAGACGGCCAGCAGCGCCCACATCTCCTGCTCGATGCCGGCGGGGTCTCCCGAGCGTAGGACGCGGCCCTGGAGCAGGGTGTGGCGCAGCGCGAGGTAGGTGATCTCGTGCTGCCATCTTTCGTGGTACAGCGTCATCAGCGCGTCCGCCGGGTATGCACGGTGGTCCAGCAGGGTCGTGGCCAGCCGGTACACGCCGCCGTAGGTGGTGCCGTCGCGGCAGGTCACGGTCACCGCCGCGGTGATGACGCGGACCTTGACGCCGCCGATGACCGACATGAACGACCCGCCGGGCAGGTGCCGGAGGACCGGAAGGCGGCGGGTGCTGGTGAGCCGGACCAGGAACTGCGCCTTCGTGGCGGCGACCGCGGCCAGGAAGTCCCCGCCGTCGAAGCCCCGGTCGATGAGCACCAGCATGGACTCGTCCAGCAGGGGCAGCAGCTCCCGCGCCTGGCCCGTCTCCCCGTCGGTGCCCAGGCCGAGGACCGCGCCGAGCAGCGCCCGGGTACCCGTCTCCACCAGTGTCATCAGGCACAGCGCTGGGTAGCCGGTCTCCCCGTTGGACGCCTTCTGCTTGCCCAGCCACGCCCGGTTCTTCGCTGTATCGGGTACCTTGACCGACTTGCCGCCGTCGAAGGAGACCGTCCGGTACCCGCCGAACATGATCCCGGGCGTGCGCGGCTGCCCCAGCGGCCCGGCCAGGATCTCAAACAGCCGCTTCACCGGCGGGATCCCTATCCCGCGGCGCAGGTCCCGCAGCGCCTTCCCCGAGGGCACGGCCAGCCCGAGCACGCGCAGCCCCGCGGTCAGCTTGCCCCATACTCCCCGGTAGCCGGACTGCGGGAACAGGCACATCGCCAGCAGGAAATACAGGCCCGCACGCGACGGCACCAGCCGCACCCGCTTCTCCAGCCCGCCCTCTTCCTCCAGCACCGCATCGGCCAGCTCGAACGGCACGATCCGGGTCAGCTCGCCCAGGTGGCCGGGAGCAAAAGCCCCCGCAGCCACCGTGACCGTCCGGGTAATGGCCACAACTGCAGTGCGGATGACAGACTGAACGCCCAACGGAGGTCCTCACGACGAGGTGATCTTGGTCGACACCCGTCTTACCGGACCTCCGTTGGCATAACCGGCGTCGTGATCGCGAAGACCTATCAAAGCCACCGCGCGAGGGAATGGCTCAAGTTCCTGGAGGAGATCGACAAGCAGGTGCCGCAGCTGGCAGAACCGGGCGAGATCGGCTGGAAGCCGCATGTACTTGAGATCCACATCGTGGCGGACAATTACGCGACACATAAGACCCCAGCTGTCCAGCAATGGCTGGAAAAGCACCCGAGGTTCCATGTTCATTTCACTCCTACCAGCTCGTCCTGGCTCAACCAGGTCGAGCGCTGGTTCGGGCTTCTGACCGAGAAGCTCCTGCGCCGCGGCGTGCATAAGTCCGTCAGGCAGCTCGAAAAGGACATCCTCGCCTGGACAGACAAATGGAACGAGGATCCCAAGCCATTCATATGGACGAAAACCGCGGAAGAAATACTCGAATCAATCGGGAGACTTCTCCGACGAACTAAAGACCCGGGACACTAGGCGTGCGCCGGACGCCGTACCCCGGCTGTCGGCCGTGCTGGACCAAATGGATCTCATCGAGTTCGGTACCCGTATTGGGACGCTGGCGCAAAGGGTCAAGCCAGCGACGATCCACAGCCTGGGTGCGATCCACCTGGCGACCGCCCGGCGACCGCCCAGCGCTCCCACGCCGAGCTGAGCTCGTTCGTGAATGACACACGGTTGCTGGACGCCGCCCGTGCCGCGGGGTCTCCCGGCCGACTCGCCCGGCTGACACTGGAACGCTCCTCGCCGGTGAGGCGACCAGCGGTTAGGAGAGCAGGCGGCTGGCGTGCCTTATGTGGATCTCGCGCATCTGCTCCGGATCGGGCGGCGCGTCGGGGCCGGCGCAGCGCCGCGTGCTCGACTGCCATCGGATCCATGTGACGCTGTCGCGAAGGTCGAGGCGTTCGGTGACCAGCTCGGCACGCCGCGCGCCAGCCAGGTCAAGGGCAGCCGGGCCGGGATCCGGGAGTTGCGGCCCCGCTCGGGCCACTAGGTGCTTGACCTGCGTCTTCGTTAGCGCTTACTGAGCATTATGCGAACCACCGGTTGGCAAGGCGTGCGTTTGCGCTGGTCAATGATGTCCTCGATGGCATGCTGTCGCCGTACTGTGTCACGACGTGAGTATCATAGGTCCTCGGGAAGGACTCATTGTGACAGCGCAACCGCAGCAGAACGGGTCACCGGATCTCGGGTTTCTCCGCGCGGTTCGTCGGCAGATCCTTGCGGCCGCGTCACGGCGTGGCTTGGGCGAGGTGCGAGTGTTCGGCTCGTTTGCCCGGGGTGAAGCAGTCGAAACCAGTGACGTGGATCTCCTAGTGGCCCCGGGTCCAAATACCACGCTGTTCGATCTTAGCGGTTTTGCGCTGGATGTGGAGGAGATCGTCGGACGTCACGTGGACGTGGCGACGCCGCGGGGGCTGAAGGCGCGCATCCGGGACCGTGTCCTGGCAGAGGCCGTTTCCCTGTGAGGAGCGACAGCGAGCGTCTGGCGGACATGCTGGCTGCGATCGATCGGATTATGCGCCACGTTCAGGACGACCGGACGCGCTTCGACACTGACGAGCTGTTGCAGAGCGCGGTGCTCCACTGGATCGAGATCATCGGCGAAGCGGCACGAGGGATCAGCGACAAGGTTCGCGACGCGCATCCTGAAGTGCCATGGCGTGTCATCACCGACATGCGCAACCGGGTGACTCACGGCTACTTCGATATCGATCTCGACGTCGTGTGGAACACCGTGGCGCGGGACCTGCCGGAACTCCAGCAGTCTGTCATCCGGATCCGCGCCGACCTTGACTCAGAAGCGGAAGGCTCCGGGGAAAAGTAGTCCTTCCCGCTCATCGCAGCGTCAGCGCGGAACTCGCGATTCTGATAGCGACGGAAACTAAGCTTGTCATTTAAACTCTTCTGACCGCGGGATTTCTTCCCGGGTTCGTCTCGCTTGACAGTTTTGCCCACGTCGTGGCGGGTGGCCGGGCGGCGGTTCTTCGAGCCGGGCGGGCGGCCGGGTCCGGGTTTGCCGGGTTTCGGCGCACCGGCCAGATCGGGCAGTGCCTGGCGGATGTTCCGGAACCCGCGGCGGACCCGGGCGGGGGGTCAGGCGGCCAGGCTGGGCCGCCGCTGCCAGGGCAGCCGGGGGGCTTCGGCGAGTCCGCGGGCCAGCCGGAGCTGGGCTGGGCAGGCGAAGATGATCCAGGTCCACCGGTCGGCGGTCGCCGGGTCACGCAGCTGGGGGCGGGTCCAGCCGAGAACCTGTTTTCAGGAACCTGAACGTGTGTTCGATATCAAAACGCCGCAGGAACGCCTGCCAGGACGGTCCACCCCGGCAGGATCCGCGCCGGCGCGGGAGGACCACAGCCACAGCGGTCCGGGGCTGCGGTAGCCGGGCAGGCGGTTGACGCGCAGCCGGATGAGGTCCGGCCGCAGCGAGTTGCTCACGTCGACCGTGGAGCAGGAGCGGCTGCTGGCGGAAGTGCTGGCGCCGATGCTCGAAACGCCCGACATGTGGCGTAGCTTCGCGGACGCCTACCTCGCCGAGCTGGACCGGATCGCGGCGGCCGAGGCGCCGCCGCCGGGCAAGAAGAACAGAACGATCCGCCGGGACTGGACGGATTCATTTTGGGACCGGGACTACAAGAAGAGCAGGCGAACCGGCAATCTCGCCCCCTGGAACTCCCTGCTGCTTGAGCACCTTGACACCGGCAGGGCGCAACGGCTCGCGGGGCACGCGGCGTTCAGCGGGCCGGAGGCGGACTTCCTCAAGGCGCAGGCGGCGCGACCGCGCGGCGACCTGGACGAGGCGCGCACGCTGATCACGGAATGCCTGATGCATCTGCCGGGAAGCACGGAGTTCGCCGCCTTCGCCGAGAAGGTAGGCGCCGCAGTCCCATCTTAAATCAGAACGCGGCGCGCCTCAGGACCTCGTGCTCCTGGTATCAGCTTTGCAACGGGGCGCCGCAGCACTTCTTGAACTTCTTCCGGCTTCCGCATGGGCAGGGCTGGTTCCGCCCAGTCTTTCCGGCCGGGTGTTGCTTCGCGGTGCGCGGCGGCTCGCCGGCCTGGGCACTCTCAGCCCGGGCCGTGACGCGCGGTGCTCGCCGGCCGGCTCGCTGCCGTGCCTGTTCTGCCTGCTGCCGGAGTTGCCGGGCCTCGTCTGGCCGGCCGGTCTTCTCGCAGATGAGCGCAAGCCGTCCCGCGATGTGCTCGGCTTCCCGGACTCCGGGAACGGAGTAGCCGCGGTGCAGGATCTGTTCCGCCCGCGGATAGTCCTGCGTCTTGCCGGGGCCGAACGGCGTGTAGCAGTCTGCCCAGCCGATCCATCCCCATCCCCAAGCCGGGTCTTCTTCCAGCCACGACTGATACAGCTCGTCCGCTGTCTCCTGCTGTCCTGTCTCGAAGTACGAGCCGGCCAGCGCTCTGCGGAAGTTCCCGGCGGTCAGCCCGTCTTCGTGGGGGAACCTCCGGAGCCATTCCGCGGCCATCTCAAGCCGTGCCGTGCGCAGCTCCGGGTCATGCTCCCCGCCATTCTGCAGCGCCATTTCGAGGTCCTGGCACCAATTGAACAAGGACTGCGTCATCGGGAAGCG
>DATIYI010000334.1:0-9480 GCA_035517695.1 Streptosporangiaceae bacterium | reverse complement strand
GCCCGAACCGCTCGTCAGGCATGGCTTACCTCCAGGAACTGCTCGACCTCAGCAGAGGTCGGCATGGCCGACGAGCACTCCAGCCGCGTCGCGACGATGGCCCCGGCGGCGTTCGCGAACTTGATCGTCCGTTCGAGCGGCCAGCCCGCCAGCAGGCCGTGGCAGAGGGCTCCGCCGAAGCCATCTCCTGCGCCGAGGCCATTGACCACGTCGACCGGGATGGGCGGCACCTCGACCAACGTGTCAGCCGTGGCGGCGAGCACGCCACGTGGGCCCTGCTTGACGACGGCCAAGTCGAGGCCGAGGCTCAGCAGGAGGCGCGCGGCCTCGTGCGGGTCGCGGACCCCGACCGCGGTCTCGCATTCGTCGAGGTTCCCGACCGCGACGGTGACATTGGCCAGCGCTGCCCGCATCTGACGGCCCGCTGCCTGTCTCGATGGCCAGAACACCGGCCGGTAGTCGAGATCGAGAACGGTGAGCGGCACCCGGCCGCGGACCGCCCAGGCCGCGGCGTGGGCGGCGCGGCTCGGTTCCTCGGAAAGGCCGGTCCCGGTCGCCCACAGCAGCCGCGCCGACTTGATCGCCTCTACCGGCAGTTCCTCGGGCCGGATCTCCAGGTCTGGGGCCTTCGGGTAACGGTAGAACCAGATCGGGAAATGATCGGGCGGGAAGACCTCGCAAAACGTGACGGGTGTCGGCAGCCATGCGACGGCGGACACGAAGTCGTCCGCGACGCCAAGCCGGCGCAGTTCCTTGTGCACGTACCGGCCGAACGGGTCCTCGCCGGTGCGGGTGATCACGGCGGACCTGCGCCCGTGCCGCGCCGCCGCGACAGCGACGTTGGCCGCGCTTCCACCGAGAAACTTGCGGAAGGTCTCGACGTCTTCCAGGCCGACGCCCGTCTGCAGCGGGTAGATATCCACGCCGACCCGGCCGATGGTCAGCACCTCGCAGGGCGGCATCGGGACAGGCATCGGGACAGGCATCGGGACAGGCATCAGGACAGGCTTCGCAGGTACTCGATGCTGGCACGGACGTCCGCCGCCGGTCCCTCGCCCTCGGGCGGACCGGTGAGCACGGTGTCCTGCTCGAGCACGTACCAGCCGTCGTAACCTGCGGTCCGCAGTGCCGCGATGAGGCCGGCGATGTCGACGTCGCCCTGGCCGAGCGAGCGGTACAGGCCGGTCGCGACAGCGCGGGCGTAGCTGACCTCACCGCGGCGCACACGGTCCGCCAGACCGGCGTCGACGTCCTTCAGGTGGGTGTGCGCCACGCGCCCGCCCGCCCGCCGCGCAAGCTCCGCCGGGTCCGTGCCGCCGATGAGAAGGTGCCCGGAATCGAGGCAGAGCGCGATCGCGGATCCGTCGAGGACCCGGTTCACGTCGTCAGGCCGCTCGATGAGCGTGCCGACGTGCGGGTGCAAGGCCGCCAGGATGCCGCGGTCCGCCGCGCGTTCGGCGAGCCTGTCCAGGTTGGTGATCAGGGTCCGCCACCCCTCGCCGTCCAGTGACGGGCGGATGTCGTACCCATCGAGCCCCGTGGCGGCCGCGAGCACCAGCACATCCGCGTCCGCGGCGACGAAATCGTCGAGGGTGCGGCAGGCCTGCGGCAGCGGATCGACCGCCGGGTCGTGCAGGACGGCGGGGACGAAACCGCCCACCGCTTCGAGGCCATGAGCGCTCAGCGTGGCGGCCTTGTCCGCCGGGTCGCCAGGCAGGAAGCCGTCGGGGCCGAACTCGGTCCCCGGCAGGCCCGCGTCGCGCATTTCGCTCAGCACCCGGTCAGGCGTGAGCTGGTAACCCCAGCCAGGCACCTCGCAGACGCCCCAGGAGATTGGCGCCCCGGCGAGGCGCATCGCCGCCGTGGTCACCGCCTGACCTCCGCTACCCGTACCGGTTCGCGTCGTGCGCGCGAGACCTCGCACGCCTCGGCGATGTAGAACGCTTCAAGCGCATCCTGCATCGTGCACGGGCTCGTGCCGCCGTCCGCCGCGAGCCGGACGAAAGCCGCGAGCTCCGCGGTGTAGGCATGGCGGAACCGCTCGAAGAACAGCGGGTACGGCGCATCGGCAGGAAAGGTCGCGCCGGGTTCGGCCGAGCGCAGCGGTAGCCGGTCGTCGAGTCCGGCACTGATGCTGTCCTGCGAGCCGAGAACCTCGAGCCGGACGTCACAGCCCGCACCGTTGTATCGCGTGTTGGACACGAGCGCGAAGCTGTCGTCGGAGAGGGTAAGCAGCGCGGCCATCGTGTCGACATCACCGGCGGCACGGAAGAAGTCCGCGCCGCGGTTGGCGCCGGCGGCGTAGACATCGACTACCTCGCGGCCGGTGACCCAGCGGATCGCGTCGAAGTCGTGGATGCCGCAGTCTCGCAGCAGGCCCCCGGAGGAGGCGACGTAGCCGGGCGCGGGCGGCCGCGGGTCGAGCGTGGTGGCACGCAGCGTATGCACCCAGCCGAGCGAGCCCGACCGTGCCGCTTCGCGGGCGGCCAGGTATCCGGCGTCGAAACGGCGCTGGAAGCCGATCTGGACCCCGGCAGCGGCCCCGCTGGTCCGTTTGATCACGTCCAGGGTGCCGTCGATGTCGGCGGCGACGGGCTTTTCGCAGAAAACGGGGAGGCCGGCTTGTACGCCGCGGACGATGAACTCCGCGTGCGCGTCCGTCGCGGTGGCGATGACAAGGGCGTCGATCTCACTGCCGAACAACGCGCCGGGGGAGTGAGCCACCTCGACGCCGAGGCGCTGCGCGACCGCATTGGCGCGGGCCGGATCCGCGTCCGCCACGATGACGGAGTCGACGGCGGGTAGCTGGCACAGCGTGTCAGCGTGAAAAGCGCCAATGCGCCCGACGCCTGCGAGTCCGATGCGCATGCAATGTCCCCTGCTCCGGTGTGGCTGGGCCGCAGTCTTAACGGCTGCCGCCGCGCGCCGCCCCGTCAAGGTGGCTGAGCAACGTGCGTATCTCGGACCTCGCGCGCCTGCTGCATATCCGAGTGGATCGGCCGACCGTCGGCTGTGGATATCAGTGTGCCCAGAAATCGGTGTGGCTAGAAAGTGGGCCGCCCGTTGGCTGGATAGGCGGTCGGCCCCTCGCGGCGCGCAGACGAGGTCGAGCGTGAGTGCCGTCACCAGCACGACCGCGGTGCTGACTGCCGCTCCCGCCACCGTGTCGGTGGCGTAGTGCCAGCGCACGGCCACGAGGCCGACGGCGACCGTGACCCGGCGCGGAACGCGATCGGCGCGACGGCCACGCGGACGACCGCGCTGATCCGCCGCCGGGGCGGGTCGATGAGCAGCACCGCAAGAGCGACTATCACCGCGAATATGCTGGTGGTATGTCCGCTGGGAAAGCTCAAGAAACCAGTCAAGGTCCGGTCGACGAGATGTTTGAGCACTTCGGTGAGGGCCGTGGCGGCGGGTACGGCCACCGCTACGAGTACCGCCCCGCGGCCTCTCCGCGTCGCCAGGCAGGCGACGAACAACGCCACGCTCATGATGGTCACCGCGGGAAGATTGCCGAGGTTCACGAGGTAAAGCACCGTCTGATGCGGGCCGATGAGGTCCTGAACCCGGCCATCGACCGACGAGTCCAACCGCCCCGCCCGCGTCTGGCCCGCGTACCACGCTGCGAGGAGCACCGTGAGCGCCGCGCAGAACCCGGCAAGCGCAACGGCCAGCGGACGGATGGACGCGGGCAGCAGCGGCTGGGGTGCGGTTCGACGCATCTGTTCCAAACGCTTGCCCCCGTTCCCCTGGTGCCGCAAAACGATCCTAAGACGGGGAGGAGCATCTCATGCGGCTCCCCTCTTCGGACGTCGGCAAGCGGCGTTGGCCTCGTTGGCCGCCGGGAGGTCATGATGCGGATTCTTCCCTGGGGGGCGCTCGGTCTCGCCGCAGGGTGCGGCCGGGAGGCGTCTTCCGCAGGTTCGGCCAATTCTCCGCGACGACCCACGGCATTGATTTACCGGGGCCCGGCAGGGTGCCAAGGTTGTTCGGAGCCGGTCGCTGTGCTCCTGCAGACGGCACCTTCTCCGTTTCACGTTGTGTACTGCGGGCCGGGGGAGGGTGTGCAGTTGTCGGCGCAGGCGTTGTCGTCCGCCGCGCTCTACGCTCAGCCCGGCGGCGGTGACGATCTTGAGTTGGCATGGTCGGAGATGCGCCCCTACGCCGATGACATCCGCAAGTGGGTACGCGGCGGCGGCCACTACCTCGGGATCTGCATGGGCGGCTATCTGGCCGGCTTTGACCCCGGATTCGGACTCCTGCCGGGTGACAGCCGCGAGTACATCACGGCTGCCGACGCAACGGTGCGGACGGACGGCGATTCCATCGTCACGGTCAGTTGGCGTGGTCAGTCTCGTCATCTGTATTTCCAGGATGGTCCTTATTTCAAGCTGCGCCCGAACTCGCACGCGAGGGTGCTCGCCACCTACCCCAATGGCCTCGCCGCCGCGGTGGTCGCCCGGTACGGCAAGGGCAGCGTGGGCGTGTCCGGGCCCCACCCCGAGGCTCCCGCCTCCTGGTACAGCGAGTCGGGTCTGACCAACCCCGACGGCATCCGCCTCGATCTCGGCTACGACCTGATCGAGGCTACGATCAAGAGTTAGCCGGTAAAGCCCATACCAATCCCGGGAGTATCGCGATGGGGTCTGCAGCAGGACAGCACGTACTCGATAGATAGACCATGCTCGGGGGATTAAGCGGCTTGCGCCGGAACCCCACGCCAGCGGGTCCCATCCGGCAATGTCTCGCCCTTCATCACGACCGAGAGCGCGTCGACGTGGGTTCCGGCGCCCACGACCGAGTCGTAGAGCACCACTGATCGTGGTCCCACCGACGCTCCCGCCTCGATCCGCACGACCGACATCTTCATCACCCGGTCCTCGAACAGGTGAGTCTGGAGCGACGTGAGGGTGCCGACGGCCGCATCGTCACCGATCTGGACGAGATCGAACTCGGTCAGATATGTCGTGTCCAGCCACACTCGCCGTCCGACATGCGCACCGAACAGGCGGAGGAGGGGGCCGATCCACGGGGTCCCTCGGAACAGGCCGATGAGCATGGGGACCGCCACTGTCTCGTAGAGGCCAGTGACCAGCTCCGAACGGCGAACGAAGGTGTTCCACAGCGGCTCTATGCGCGGCCGGTACCGGCCGACCACGAGCCACTTCATCGCTGCGACTACGAAGGTGGACCCGATGCCCAGGCAGAGCATCAGCCAGGGCGTGAGAAGAGCGAGCTGCCAGCCGGGAAGGACCCGTGCCAGCTTCAACAGGGCGCACGCGAAGATGAGCGCCGCTGCCCACATGATGCTGGCAGGTAGCACCACCCGGACCAGTTCGATTGCAAGGCGCCCGGCGACACGCCCCGCACGTGGCCGATAGGTCAGGCCGTCACCAAAACGTGGGCTCTGCTGCCTCCTGGGCAGGAACATCGCTGGCGACCCGAGCCATGACGTCTCGGGACCCACGGGGTGGTCGGGCGGCACCGAGTGAACGCCGATGAGACTGTTCGCACTCAGCCGTGTGTGCGCACGGATCACCGCTCCGTTTCCGACGAAGGCGCGGCTGCCAACCTCCACTGGGCCGAGCGCGATCTGGCCACGGTGGAACACGGCCGGAGCGAGCGCCGCGATGTCAGCGACGAACGCTTCCTGCCCGAGCACAAGCATGTCCGGGTCGAGGTGCGCGACCGTCGACACCTCGGACCATTTGCCGACACGCGCCCCAAGGAGCCGCAGGAACGGAACGGCGTAGAGCGTCGCGTACAGGGTGTTGGTGGCGCCGAGGCTCATCGCCATGAGCCGGTCGCTCATCCACTTGCGGACTCCGAAGTTGCTGCCGACGGGATGAACCCCCGGCCGGGTCCGCCAGAGGACCAGGCGCTTACCGGCAGCTACGATGACGCAGACCGACAGGACGTACAGGGTCCCTGCCGCCAGCGTCGCGGTGCTGTCCTCCCAGATCGCAGCGTGACCGATGACCAAGATTACGAGAAGCACAGCGCTGGGGAGGAAGGCGATGGCTGGAAGGACCCGCATGACGAGGAGGGCGCCCAAGTAGGAGCCAACCCGCCGCCGGGGTCGTGTCCGGATGTCGGCGGCGCTCGCGATCGCATCCAGCAGGGGATCGGCCGCCTCGACGCGGCGGCCCGGCGACCCGACCCAGCGTTGGCCGTCTGGCACCCGCTGGCCTCCAGCGACCAGCGACTGCTCACCCACAACGGCGTCGTCGCCCACCTCGGCGCCCGGCATCAGCACCGCATTCGTGCCGATAAAGGCATTCCGGCCGATGGTCACCTGGCCGATGGCGATTCTTCCGCCTGCCACGTCCATTGTGCGGATCTGGACGCCGTAGCCGATGCTGGCACCCTCGCCGATGACGACGAGTGACGGCAACTCGGCCGGGACGCTAGCAAGGTGGGCTCCCCCTCCGATCCGGGCACCGAGCCGACGGAGACATACGCGCGCCATCGGCGAGCCCGCGAGCGATGCCAGCGGCGACGCCGCGATCAGGGCGCGCTGCAGCCACCAGCGGAAATAGATGGTGCCCCAGAGCGGGTAACTTCCCGGGCGGATACCCGCAGCGAGCACCCGGCCCAGCGTCATCGGCAGGAGCAGCGAGAGAAGGAACGCCCAGATCCCGATTGCGGCCACAAGCCCGACGATCTTCCAGGGAGACGACACGACCATCGGCAGCAGGCCGACCGGTGCGACGGCGGCGAGCGCGAGGGCGATCCCGGCAAAAAACTGCGCTGCTCCGCATCTGATCACTCGAAGCGTGCTGTGGCGCAGCGGGCGCTCCGGCGGCTGCCGCGGCTCGGTGTCCAGCGTCTCCGTCATGCCCGACGTGATCGACTGCGCCAGCGACCGGATCGTCGGCGACGAATACAGATCGGCGATGGCTAAACCGGACAGCTGGTCATCACGGCGCAGGCGGGAGACGACCAGCGCCGCCGCCAGCGAGTGACCACCGAGGTCGCAGAAGAAGTCGTCTTCTACCGAGACGTCGCCGATGCCGAGAACGTCGCACCATGCCTGCCCGATCTGGGCCTCGAGCCGGGTACCGGGCTCCACCACGGCGCCAGCGCGCATGCCGAGCCGTGGCTGCACCGGGGCTGGAAGAGCGTTACGGTCCGGCTTATCCGCCGCGAGCATCGGGAACGAACTGAGCACCTCAAGGAAGGCTGGCACCATATGAGGTGGCAAGTTATGCCGCAGGCGGAGCAGGAGCCGGTTGCGGATGTCAAGGTCGTCCTCGCGGCGCCGCAACGTGACATAGCCGACCAGATCCTGGACCGGTCCTTGCTTTTGGAGGGGGGTGACGACCGCGTTCTCGACCGCGGGATCCGCGCGGAGCACCTCTTCGATCTCGCCGAGCTCGATCCGGTAACCGCGAATCTTGATCTGGCCGTCGATGCGCCCCAGGTACTCGATCTCTCCTGTCGCGGTCAACCGGCCGAGGTCGCCGGTTCGGTACAGACGGGGAGCGTCGCGGTCGGTTTTCACCGGATTCGGGACGAATCGCTCTGCCGTGACATCGTCACGCTTGATGTAACCGATGGCAACACCCGGGCCGCCGACGCAGATCTCGCCTCTCACTCCAGCTGCGACCGGATGGAGCGACTCGTCCAGAATGTAGACCCGGTAGGTGGGCAGCGGGACCCCGATCGTCACCGGCCGACCCGGGTGGAGTTCGGTCCAGGTCGCGGTGACGGAGGTCTCGGTAGGGCCGTAGGTGTTGAGGAGACGCCTTCCCGGCCTCGCCCACCGGGACACCAACTCCGCTGGGCACGCCTCCCCGCCGACAAGGAGCGTCCGGACAGTGGGCACATCGCAATCGATGGTTGCCAGCAGCGTGGGGACGCAGCAGAGCACCGTGATGCCGTTGTCACGCAGGAACTCTCCGAGTCCCGGGCCCAGCCGGCGCGCGTCAGTAGGGCCCGCGACCAGGGTGGCACCCGCGCACCAAGTGGGCCAGATCTCCTCGAAAGAAAAGTCGAAGGAGACGCTCATCCCTTGATAAACGCGATCTGCCGCACCGACCGCATAGATGGGCGTTGCGACACGCAAGAAGTTGCAGATCGCCGTGTGCGGGACTGCGACGCCCTTAGGCTTGCCCGTCGACCCCGACGTGTAAATAATGTAGCAGATGTCGTCCGGCTGGACCGGAACGGACCGCCGTTCTGTCGGCTGCATGCTGACCAAAGCATGCGCAGCATCGAGCTCGAGGATCTCGCAGTTCGCTCCGCCGGCACGGGCGGCATGCTCCTGCTGCGTGATGATCATTGCGATGTCCGCATCCTTTGTCACGAAGCAGACGCGGTCCGCAGGGAATCCCGGGTCGATCGGAACGAAGGTGGCTCCCGCCTTGAGCGTTGCGAGCAGCGCCACGTACAGCTCGACCGACCGCTCGAGCAACAGGCCCACCCGCGCTCCCGGGCGCACGCCGCGTTGATCCAGGAGGTGGGCAAGCTGGTTCGCCCGGTCATCTAGCTCCGCGTAGCTCAGCGTCCGGCCAGCGCACTCAAGCGCAACACGATCCGGTGTAGCATCGGCCGTTCTCTCGAATAAGTGCTGCAGTAAACCGAAATCGGCCCGGGTCCGCGGCTGGACCAGCTGCTGCGTCATATCCCCCCAATGCGTGCCATTCCCTTGATGCCACTAACAAAGACGTACTGGGGCAGGGCGAGGTTTACAGGGACGTCTACCGAACGCCATGGTCGCGTCCAATCCTGCGGGGAGCCTGCCGGATGTCGCGTACGGCTTAGCGGCCGTTCGGTAAAGCAGACCACGAGGGTCTTGCGCCGTTTCCTGGCCATGAGCGTCGCCCAGGCGGGCTGGCCTGGCCGGGTGCGCTGAGGCTGGCGAGCGTGCGAGAGCCAGGTCTCGGGTCACCTCGTCCGGATAGAGCGTCTCTATGTCGTCGCGGATGGCGGCGGCCGGTGAACACCTCCCGGCGACAAGCTCTACTACCGACGGCCTCGGGCTCTTGGGCGACGTAGCCAAACGGACCGCGAGCACCTGAGGGAGCTCCGGGCTAAGGCGGTTATTGGAGACCACGACGTGGTACTTCTCGCCCTCGACATGCTCAAGCTTGGCCGCATTTACGCGCGCTCGCAGTAGGCGCCGCGGTCACGGAACAGAGGCCCCCCGGAGGAGGCGACGTGGTCGGGTGCGGGGGCGGCCGCGGGTCGAGCGTGGTGGCACGCGGCGTATGCACCCAGCCAAGCGAGCCCGACGTGCCGCTTTGGGGGCGGCCACATATCCGGCGTCGAAACGGCGCTGGATGCCGATCTGGACCCCATCTCTTCCACCAAACCGTCACACCGATCTCCGCACCAGCTTGATCGGCGGCCTCGCCAAGCGGCGACCTCATCCGCTCGAGGCGACGTCCGGGCTGCCCGCCTTGGTGAACTCGGGGAACGCGCGCCGCAGCGCGAGCTGCCAGTCGCAGATCGGCGCGAGGTCAGCACGCGCCCATG
>DATIYI010000333.1:0-2803 GCA_035517695.1 Streptosporangiaceae bacterium | reverse complement strand
CAGCCAGTAGACGCGTGTGGCACCCGCCGCGCGCGCCCGCACGGCGACCGCCTCGATCAGCGCCCGGCCGATCCCGGAGCCGCGCGCACTCTCGGCGGTAAACAGGTCCTGCAGGTAGCACACCAGCTCGATGTGGATCGTACTGCGGTGGAACAGGTAGTGCGTGAGGCCAAGCAGGCGCGCGGCGCGCTCCGCCACAAGTGCGTGCACCGGCTCCGCCGGATCGAGAAAGCGCTGCCAGGTCGACCAGGTGATCTCAGCGGGCAGGGCGGTCGGTCCCGAGCGGCCATAGAAGGCGTTATAGCCTTCCCACAACGGCAGCCACTGGGCGAAATCCGCCGACGTCACCGGACGGATGAGCGGCGCGTCGGAGTGAGTGCTCACGGGTCGCCCGTCGGCACGATGCCGGCGGTCTCGGCCATGAGTATGACCGCGCGCTCGGGCGCACGCGTGCGATGCACGACGCCCTTCGGCACGACGAAGCCCTCACGGGGCCGCAACTCGATGGAGCGGCCCTCCAGGTCGACTATGAAGCGTCCCTCGAGCACGAAGAAGAACTCGTCGTCCTGGTCGTGCTTGTGCCAGTGGTACTCGCCCGGCTCGAACACGCCGAGGCGAATGACCGAGTCATTGACCCGGCAGAGAGTCTGGTTGTACCAGGGGTGATCGCACTGCGCGACCAGCGCGGGCACGTCGACGATCGTGAGCGGTGCGAACTTGATGTCGAGGTGGGTGGCGTAGCGATACTCGTTCATGACCGTCTCCTGGCGCCCGCCGCGCCTTTCGCGGCCGGAAACGCAGGCACTGTCCGCAAAAGCGCCGCCGGCGGCTTTTGCCAATAAACTACAGACCGCGGCTCTCGGCGAGCTTCTCGATCTTCTTGAAGACCAGCGCCGGCTTGTCTCCGGCCCGCGAGTACTCGTGCCGCCGGCTCATCTCCGCGAGCGCGGCATCCCGCTCCACCGGGGTCGGATACCAGTGCAGGCGCTGCCATTCCGGGCCGAGGAGCTTGCGGAACGGATCCCCCGGAGGCAGGCTGACCCGGATCCCGTAGGGACGCAGCTTCTCGATCGGCGGCGTGGTCAGGTTCTGCGGTTGACTGATACCCATATCGCAAAAGCTTAGCACGGGTTCCCCGAGGGCTTGAGTCGGCGCGCCGCGGTCCCCAAACTTGAGCCACGGACGGATATATAAGGAGCAGCCCATGGCCCAGGCACGCAAGCAGACGATGCCCGCGCAGGCGGAGGCCCTGCCGGGACGCGCGACACCGCTCAAGGTCCGCGAGACCCACTTCGTCAACGGTCACCGCACCGTACCGCCCTTCCCGGCGGAGTTGCGCGAGGCGGTCTTCGGGCTCGGCTGCTTCTGGGGCGCGGAGCGGCTCTTTTGGGAGCTGCCCGGCGTCTACTCGACCGCCGTCGGTTACGCCGGCGGGTTCACGCCGAACCCCACCTACGAGGAAGTCTGCACCGGCGAGACCGGGCACGCCGAGGTGGTGCGGGTCATCTACGATCCGAAGAAGATCGGCTACGAGCAGCTGCTCAAGGCGTTCTGGGAATCGCACGATCCCACCCAGGGCATGCGCCAGGGGAACGACATCGGCACGCAGTACCGCTCGGTGATCTACGTGCTCGATGAGGCGCAGCGCGCGGCCGCCGAGGAGTCGCGGCGCATCTACCAGACAGGCCTCACGGGCGTCGGGCGCGGTGCGATCACCACCGAGGTTCGCGATGCGCCGGAGTTCTTCTACGCCGAGGACTACCACCAGCAGTACCTGGCAAAGAACCCGGAAGGCTACTGCGGGATCGGCGGCTGCGGGGTGCCCTTCAAGACCGAGGAGCTACAAAAGCGTCAGAAGGCGTAAGAGTCGGTTAACCGAAGCTGGAATCGTTGCGACCTACTCCGCCTGACTCATGATCCGCATCAGCCGCGATAACGCGGCAATGCAGAGGAGCCCTCGAAGTTTTACGGCAGGCCTCGTGCGATCGTCCACTCGAACTGCCCGGTCTGAAATTTGTCGTACCAGGTCCCGGTGATTTTTCCGTTTGCCAGCCGCCCGCTGAAGGTCACCTGAGTGCTCACCGAGCCGTCGGGATAGCGGCGTTGGACGCCGTTCATGACTCCGAGGTGCGTGACTGAGGAGCCAGTGACGTGCTCAGGGTCCGAGACATCCACCGTCGCGTGCGTGCGGTCGCCATTGGTGGCCAGGGTGTCGACGGTCCCGTCGGCATTCACGGTCACCGTGCCGGTTCCGACGACCCCCGGCAACAGGCTGGTGGTTCCCCAACCAGGATAGGGGCCGCCCGGCCTGAGACTGCCGGCCGCGGCAGCGTGGGCGGTGGTGCGCCCGGGCGTCACACCCGCCGGGCCGCCGCCGGCTGCTGCGTGACTGGCGGCGGCGACCGGCGCCGGTTTCGGCGCCGGTGGCGCGATGGAAGTTGCCGCCGGTGGATTCGCAGCAGGCGTGTTGGCTGTGTTCCCCTTGGGGAAAAAGAAGAACGTTCCATCCATTTCCTCGACGAGCGCCGGACGCTGTTCGTGGTTGGCGAGCCGGGCCTGCTGCTCGACCTGCTCGCGCACGTTGTGCATCGCCTGAACCACGTCGACCCCGGGGATCTTCAGCGCCTGCACCAGGGTGTAGGTAAAGAGGCCGTTGGACTTGGTGATTCCGGGGACTTCATCGAGCGCCTGCTGGTTGCGACTCGCGGAGAGCAGAATCACATTTCCCCGGGCCGGCTCGATGGGCACGATCCCGGCGGGCTCGCCGACACCGCGTGTTCTGCCCGGCTTGGGAGGGAAGGGG
>DATIYI010000332.1:0-5461 GCA_035517695.1 Streptosporangiaceae bacterium | reverse complement strand
CTTCCTCGCCGTCCTGGCCGGGTCCGGCGCGACCGTCAACGTCGACAACCTCTGGGAACTGTCGGAGATCGTCCGGCTCGCCCGCGCACGGAGCGGGCGCCGGCGGGTGCCGGTCCTGGTCCGGGTGTGCGGGTTCGGGCCAGGATCGTCCCGGGCGCCGGGGCGGGTGAGCCGGTTCGGCGTGCCGCTCGCACGCCACGAAGCGCTGATCGACCTGCTGCGGGCGGGTTCGGACGTGCTGGAGTTCCTCGGGCTGTCCTTCCACCTCGACACCAGTGAGGTCCGCGACAAGGTGGCGGCCGTGGACGGGTGCCTGCACCTGTTCGAGCAGTCAATGGCGGCTGGGCTCGCCCCGCGCGTCCTGAACGTCGGCGGCGGCTTCCGCCAGGCCTTCGTCGATCACCCGGCAGCGTTCGACGCGTACGTGCACGCCATCAAACGCGGGCTGACCGGGCATGGGGACCCGCTGACCTGGGACGGCAACACGCTGGGGTACCGGTACGAGGACGGGGGGTTACGCGGCGTCCCGGTGTTCCACAAGTACGCCGGCACCGCCGCTGGCATCGACGTCCTGCGCGAGCTGCTCGACGGCCCGCTGCCGGGGCACGGTGGCCGGCCGATCGCCCGCGTGCTGCGGGAAAACATGATCGAGATCTGGCTTGAGCCCGGGAAGTCGCTGGCCGACCACGCCGGCGTCACGCTGGCTTGCGTCGAGTTCGTCAAGGAAGCATCCGACGGGAGCCTGCTGGTGAACCTGGACATCAGCCGGGACAAGATCTGCCCGGCGGACCAGGAGGTGATGCTCGACCCCGTCCTCATCTACCGGTCGGCAGCACGGGGCCGCGACACTCACCGGGTCGGCGTCTTCTTCGCCGGCAACCTGTGCCTCGAACGCGACATGATCTTTAATCACCTGACGTTCATCGACCGGCTCCCGGAGCCGGGAGACATCGTGGCGTTCGTCAACACCGCTGGCTACCAGATGGACCTGTCCGCATCGGCTGCCCTGATGCAGCGCCAGCCCAGAAAGGCCGTCGTGCTGAGCGAGGACGGCGGATTCGCCGCCTGCGCCGACACCGGCGATCAGCGCGAGGAGGTGCCGTAATGCTCTACCGAGACATCACCGAGCTGATCGGGAACACGCCGCTGCTGCGGCTCGATCCCGGGCGGCACGGCATCGAAGACATCGAGCTGTACGCCAAGCTGGAATTCTGCAACCCGTTCGGGTCGGTGAAGGACAGGATCGCCTGGGGCATGGTCCGCGGCGATCTCGGCGAGATCGCCCGCCGCGGGCAGACCCTGATCGAGGCGTCGAGCGGGAACACCGCGAAGGCCCTGCAGGTGCTGGCCGCGATGCACGGACTGCGCCTGAGGGTGCTCACGAACCGGGTGAAGGTCGCCGAGGTGCGGGACGTGCTGGAGCTGCTCGGAGGTGAGCTGGAGGAGCTGCCGGGACTGTCCGAGTGCCCGGATCCCACGGTGCCCAACGACGTGTTCTCCACGATCGAGAAGATGATGGCCGAGAGCCCCGGCGAGCTTTACCACACGTCGCAGTACACCAACCCGGCCAACGTCCGCACCCATCACGACACCACCGGACAGGAGATCTCCGACGATATCGGTGCGGTCGACTTCCTCTTCGGCGGTCTCGGCACCACCGGCTCAACCCGCGGGGCGGCAACGTTCCTGCGGGCGCAGAACCCGCAGCTGCAGACCATCGGCGTCGTGTCGACGACGGAGGACTTCATCCCGGGCATCCGCTCCGAGTCGGAATTGTGGGACGTCGGCCTTTTCGAGCGCGACTTCTACGCGGAGATCATGCCGGTCCGCCCGGCCGATGCCGTCGACGCGACGCTGGAGCTGGCCCGCCAGCATGGTGTGCTGGCCGGGCCGACCGGCGGGGCCACCTACTGGGCGGCGCGGCAGTACCTGCGGCGCAATCCGGTGCCCGCGGGGCCGCCGCGTAGCGCGGTCATCATCGTCTGCGACCGGCTGGAGCCCTACCTGTCATATTTCCGGCAGCGCCGCCCCGAGCTGTTCGGGCAGCCGCGCCGCGCGGCACTTGCCGACGTGACCGACGACGCGGCGGCAGCCGGCCCCGAGGTGTCGGTCAGCGAGCTGGCGACGCTGAGCACCGACCCGGCGGTCCTGTGCATCGACACCCGGGGAAGCATGGCCTACCGGATCGGGCACGTGCCGGGCTCAGTGAACATCCGCGACGACTACCTCGAGGACATGCTCAGGCACGGGATCCCGTTCCCCGCATCGCGCAAGGTCGTGCTCATCTGCCCGATCGGCGAGTACTCCAAGCGGCTCGCCGCCTTCCTCGCGCAAGCAGGACATGACGCCGCGGGCCTTGCGGGCGGCGTGGTGGCCTGGCGCGACGCCGGCCTGCCCTTGGAATCCAGCCTCACCGAGGGCAGCGCCGCCCGGGCGCCAGATCACGTGATTTAGATTCCGCGAGCGCCCGGCCGGTAGCCGGCAACGGACCCCGCGCCCGGCGAGCCGCCCGCACCGCAAGCAGTCCCGGCGCAGCGCTCGCCCAGCACCATCCGGCGCCACGCCGGCCCGCGTCCTCCCCGGCCCCCTGCCTGCCGGCCGGTGCCATATGAGATGCTCCTCGACCTGACCAGCCGCCTTCGATGGTCTTCTTACATTGGTCACAGCTGACCCGCAGGACCGCATAGGACCTCGCCTCGGTGCTGACGCCGGTCTCCCTTCGAGCCGAAGATTCATCGTCCGGTCCCGGTGAACCCGACGGACCGCAAGCGAGTCACCGCCCCTCCGCAGCGGCGGGCGGGTAACGGCTCAGCCGGCTTGTTGCGGGGCAACGACCACCATCGGGGTTCCGCAAGAACACGTGTACGTGGCGCCGACCTCGCTCTTGCAGTTGCAGGCCTGCTGCACCAGCAGACGGCACTCACAGTCCTCGTGGGTGCAGGTAAGAACCGTGCCCTTTACGAATTCGGCCGCGGTCATGACGCACACTCCTTCCGTCCCGGTTGGCTCGGCTTCCTCGCCCTGATCGGTCCGCCATCGGCCAGCCGCACGGCCATCGTGATACACAGTAGGCCGAGACAGTTCGGATGAATGTTTACCTGGCTGTGGAGTGGCTGCTGGGCCTGCCTGATGACGATGACGATTTGGCGGAGCGGGCCGGGCAGGCCCGCATCTGAGGGGGCTGCTATATCGGCGGTCACTCCAGCGCGGCGCTGTCCGCTTCGTACCCCAGCTCATCGAGCCGCAGCCGGATCGCCTCGTCCGCGGCCGAGGCCTCGACCCGGACCCGTTTGCCGGGCACATCGACCGTTACCGCGGTGACGCCCTCGACCTGGGCCAGACCGCCCTCGATGGCATTCCTGCAGTGGTCGCAGCTAATCCCGGGGACCGCATAGACCCTCGTTCCGGCACCCACACCGTTTCTCCTTTCAAGCCGACGAGAGGTGATGGTGACTGCCAGCTGTTCCGTCGTGCCAGCCCATCAAACGCGAGATCACCCTCCACGGGTAGGTTATGCACGTGCGGGTCACCCCGCAGCGCCAGGCGATGCACGCATGCTTGCTGTCTGGCCATGCTGTCGGTGTCTGCCTTGCCCCGGCGGCCTGCGCTGGTTCGGCCGCGCGGATGCTGCCGCGTCAGGGGCGGCCGGGCGTGCCACACCGCCACCGGCAGTGCCACACCCAGCCTCACCCATGGCCAGCCGGGTCAGCTGGGCCGAAGGGACCACCGCCAGCGCGATGACAGCGATCGCGAGCGGGCGCGGACAGCCAGGCGCCACGCCAGCGGGCGGCTGGCCGCCGCCGACGCCGGATCCACCTCCGAGGTGGCAGGCCCAGGAACCGAGGCGGTATATCCAGCGGCCTGGATCGCGCTGACCAGTTCGGTGACATCACGCCCGCCGCTGCTGGAGACATAGGTGGCCCGCTCGGTGGTGTAGTTGACGGTGACCGCCAACCCATCCAGGAGGTTGAGCCGCTCTCGATCCGTGCCGCGCGCAGCGCAGCTCAAGCCACCGCCAGCAGCCAGCTCAACCGGCTCACCGGTGACTGCGCCGACGGCGATCACCGCAGGCAGCCCGTCACCAGGGTCCGCCCGTATCCGGCCAGGCGCCGGGCGCCGCGCGCCTGATGCCGGTCACCACTCGGCCGCCACCGTGCCGATCTCTCGCTGATACGGCCGCGCGGCGAATTCAACCGCCACCGCGAGCCGGCCGGCGCCGCCCGCCCGCCCGCGACCACAGCTCAAGTAGCGCTCAGGGTGCTGGGTGAATTCCGCAGAGCACCGGTCCCGCATTTGTCCGGGGGCGGAGGTGTTCCTCACCGAACGGGCAGCAGCTCGGCACCCAGCCTGGCGAATATTCTCCGGCGCCAGGCGGGGCCGCCGGCACCTTCGACCATCAAGATGAGGTGCCTCCGCAGGGACCGCCAGTCGGAGCAGCGCCGCCGCAGCGCCCAGCTATCCAGCCAGCGCGCCAGCCACTCGCCTACCGTCAGCGGCTCTCTGGCCGGATCGCCGGGCAACCGGTGGCATCACCAGCCGTTTCAGTGCCTGCTGCGCCGCATCGCGGGTCGGGAACCCGCCGCGTCGGATCCGGCGGCGGCGCCCGTCCAGCCCTGCAGGCATGTCAAGGGACAGATACCAGCTGCCGTGGCTCGGCCTGCCGCGCCGCTGGCACCGGCTGGCCAGCCGCCGCCTCGTCGCCTGGTCCCGGCGCCCGCACCAGCTGTACACGCTGCCATGTGAACTCATGATCGTCCTCTGGCTACATTCGGGACAGGGCCTTTCACTACCATGATTAACAGCCACGGAAAGGCGGTCAGGGAAAGCGGCGAGCACAACGCCAGGCGGCACGAGCAGGTCAGCCACGGCGGATGGTAGCGCGCGTATGCCTTGGCGTCTGCCGGCCAGCGGACTGTCTTCGGCGTGCTCCGCGTCCTGCCCGTCGGCCAGCCAGGATCAGCGGGCGGGCGATCCTTATTCACCGGGCAGCGGGGCTCGGTCAACGGTCCCGGTGGCTGACAGCACGTACCACAGGCCCATGTCATCGGCCTGGCCCGTTGCTGGCCCGGTTCCTGGTCGTCTTGCCAGAGGTAAAGCGGCCAGCCGTTGTAGGTGATCTGCAGGGAGCCGTCAGCTCTCCTGGTTGTCCCGAGAAGGCCCGCTGTCGCCCCGGAGCCGGCTATCGGGTGGCGGACGCCACGCGGAAGGGGCAGGGGCGGCCATTGCTTCGCGCACAGGCCGGTGCAAACGGACGCGCCGTGGCGGTCGGGCCCGTAGATGTACAGCGTGAAACCGTGACCGTCGGCGAGCACCCGGCCAAGGCCGCGCACGGCGCTGGCCCGTACCTCATACGCCGGGCCGCCCGCCGCTGCCGCGCTGGCGCCGCAGGCCGCGACGCACCCGCAGGCGGCGCAGGCAAGGAACGCGGCCACTGCCTTCCGCGCGCGGCCCGCGGGCCAGA
>DATIYI010000331.1:0-2411 GCA_035517695.1 Streptosporangiaceae bacterium | reverse complement strand
CCTGCACGGATGCCTCAAGAGCCGCACCCTCTACGACGAGGCCACCGCCTGGTCTCACCGCGAATCTTCGCTCGCCGCTTGACACTTAAACATCCTGGGATGTCTTCCGGGCGAAGTCCCGGATGGAGCGTAGCGACCCTTTGGCGCTAGGACTTTGACAGTTGAGCTGAGTTTTCAGGCTGCTGCGGGGAGTCTGGCGTCGGCGAGGCGGTTGTCGATGTGCCGGTCGATGATGCGCAGGGCAGCGCCGATGACGGGCGGGGCGGGGGGCTGGCCTGCGGCGAATAGAGGCTGCAGGATCCGGTCGTGGACTTTGGTGTAGAAGATCGCGAATGCGAGGCCGTCGGGGGTGAGGTCGTAGGTGTAGCGGGGGCGGCGAGTGATCAGGTTGTTGCGGCGGAGCCGGGCCAGGTCGTAGGAGGCCTGGGGCATGCCGTAGGGGGCGCCGAGCGATCCGGTCATCAGGGCACGCAGGCTCCTGTTGGTGATGCCGGTGACGGCGCACAAGGTGACGCACAGGGCGCCGGCCAGGGCCTGGACCCGGGAGTCGCCAAATCGCATGGCTGTAGCTCTCCGCCCGTCGGCGGTGACCGACGGGTGCGCGATCCGCTCAAAGACTGGTGTCGCAAGGACGCAGGCCTGGCCGACACGTTCAGTGTCCAGCACCCGGTTGTTGATCGCACGCGCGCGGGCGTGGAGCTGGTCCAGGTTGTGCAGGCGCCGCTGGCAGCCGATGTCGCAGGCGTCGTTGATGACGGTCTCGATGCGCAGCGCCCGGCTGTCCTTCAGGTGACTTGATCCGGGAGTGCCGGTAGAACGCGTTGATAGTGATCTCGGTGCCGCGGGTGACGACCTTGGTCTTGAACTCGCTGATAGTGTCCTTGCGGACCTGGCGGTCGAAGATGATCTCGATGATGTCCGGGCGGCCCAGGTCAAGGTTGTCAGTGACCAGGGCGTCGAAGAAGGCCCGGGCGTGCCGGGGCTGGGTGAACACGATCGTGCGGGAGATCTCGACCCAGGCCATGGACAGCTCCCACCAGTAGTCGGCCTGCTGGTCAGCCGACCCGAGGGGCAGCGGGAGCCGGTGCAGCCAGCGCTGGAAGAACACCTCGATGGTGCCGGGCTGCAGCGCGTCGCAGATCTTCTGCAGCACCGCGGGATCGTCGCAGGCTGCGAACCCGCTGGACAGCTCAGTGAAGCCGAGCCCGGCCTTGCGGCACTGCTGCCTGGCCCATTCATGTCCGTTGACCCAGATCTTCATCGGCCACGGGCAGTAGGTGCAGACCTTGATGAACGCCGGGCCGAACCCCGCGTCCCACAGGTAAAAGTAAAAGACCGTGACCCGGCGGTCTTTCTTGTCGAAGGAGAACTGCGGGCACTTGCCGGGGTCGGTGTCGCGCTTGCGGGCGATGAACACCCGCTGCGCCTCTTGGGCGACCCCGATCGCCGCCACCTGGGAGCGCCCCGTGGTGGCAGCCCGCTCCAGGTAGGGGCGCATCACGTCGATATTGCGGTCAGCGGCCTTCAACATCACCACCGGGATGTGATTGGCCTCAGCGAACGAGGCCACCCGGCGGCGGAAGGCATCGCCGATCTGCTGCAGGCATGCCGGGGACGGAACGGGAAAGCCGCGGTGCTTCAAGAACTGCACCACCTGCCCGCCGACCTGAAGCCGACCGAGATAGCCGTGCAGGTAGATACGGTCCAGGCAGTCCAGGTCCAGCTTCACGTGCCCAGCCAGCACATCGCTCACCGTGACCGGCACCGACCGCCGCAGCCGCGACGCCATGGCACCCTCCCCAACGTGGCCTACGAACGGAGGATGCGCTCACCTGCACCAGAACACCAGCGCACGCCGGGAACCTCGGCGGTATCAGGCGGAGCCTGGCTGGACGAGTGATTCCCAATCGATCATGAGGTGTGTCGTTACGTAACGAAGCGAGCGAGGGTGTCCAAGATCGGCGTTGCTAACCCAACGTCGAGCCTGGGGGCCCTCGTGGACGCCGATCTGGACACCCTCGTGACGGCACTGTACGTGAAGATCGACGACATGCTGGTGAAAGACCCCCGGCGGGGCCACCCGGTCCGCCTCAGCCAGTCCGAGCTGGTCTGCCTGGCGGTCGCCCAGGCGCTGCTGGGCTTTCACAGCGAGCACCGGTGGATCCGCTACGCGATCTGCCACCTGCGCGGCTGCTTCCCTTACCTGCCGCACCAGCCCGGCTGCAACAAGCGGCTGCGCGCCGCGCTGCCGCTGGTCAAGCAGGCGATCCGGGATCTGGCCGCCGACAGTGACTTCTGGCTCGACACGGTCTGGATCGCCGATTCCACGCCGGTCGAATGCGGGCGCTCGCGGCCCACGGTCAAGCGCTCGGACATGGCCGGGTGGGCGAACTACGGCTATTGCGCCTCGC
>DATIYI010000330.1:0-7570 GCA_035517695.1 Streptosporangiaceae bacterium | reverse complement strand
GGCTGCAGGAGCTGATCATCTCCGACCCGGCGGTCGAGGGCATGGGCACGACGCTGACCGCGTTGCTGTGGCGGGAGGGGCACGCGGCGCTCTGCCATATCGGCGACTCGCGGGCCTACCTGCTGCGCGACGGCCGGTTCGTCCAGATCACCCACGATCACACGCTCGTGCAGTCACTGGTCGACGAGGGCGCGATCACCGAAGATGACGCGGCCGGGCATCCGCACCGGTCATTGCTGCTTCGCGCGCTGGACGGCCGGACGATCGCCGAGCCGGACCTGGCACGGCTCGAGACCTACCCTGGTGACCGCTACCTGCTGTGCTCCGACGGCCTGTCGGGAGTGGTGAGCGAGCAGACTCTGCACCGGGTGCTCGCCTCTGTGCGGGACCTTGACGAGGTGACACGGCGGCTTGCCGGGCTCGCCATCGAGGGCGGCGGTCCTGACAACATCACGTGTATCGTGGCCGATGTCATCGACGCGCGCAGCAGCCGGGTTGCCCCGACGAGGCAGCCGGTGTTCGCCGGGGCGGCGGCCAGCGGCGCACAGGCTGACCTGTCCCGCCGGCCAGGCGGAGCTCCCCGGCGGCCAGCCCGGCTGCGAGGAGGATAGCGCGCACCATGGACGGTGACGCGGACGCACTTGTCAGGCCAGGGTGCCGCGATGACGAGCGTGGGCACCGGGCCGGTCAGGCTGGTCGTCGCGGCTTTCCTCAAGGGATTCAAGGTCAGCCGGACTCGCCACGGCTCAGCCGCGCATCCGCTCCGGTGTCCTTCGCGCCTTGGGGACTTCGCCCGCCGCAAGCTGGCAGCCCAGGTAACCAGTCACAGCGCAGAACCGGCACCGCTCATCCCGTCACCTAGACAGGCCGCTGTTCCCGTGCGCCTTCGGATCGAACATGCCGGCCAGGAGGCTCGCCCATTCAGCTCAGCTTCGCCTGCTCTCTTCGCGGTTCGCGCTCACTGCCCCGCCGGGCGTGATCGCCAGCGGGTGTGGTTCGCCGGTCAGGGCGGCCAGGGCTGTTGCTACTTCGGGCAGCCCGGCGCGGACGTAGGTGGCCATGGCGGCCATGGACCTGGCTCCCCGGCCGCTGTCTTCGTGGCCTGCGTAGGCTTGGGCGACCGCGGTGAACGGGCACCGGCCCGCCGCGACCACCACGAACGGGTCAGGTGCCGCCGCATCGGTCCATCCCGCTGGCAGCGAGAACAGCTTCCCGTTCTCGTCGTGCAGGTGGCCCCGGTCCTCGCCCCAGTTCTGCCGGTGTGCGACGAACTCGAAGTCGCGGCCATACAGCTGGTGGAACGGGTGGTCACCCGGACCCGACGGTATCGATCATCTGGATCGGATGTAGTTGACGATGCGGGGCAACTCTTACGCGGAGCGGTTCGTGGGTACGCTGCGCCGCGAATGCCTGGACCACGTGCTGGTCCTCGGCGAGCGGCACCTCCGCAGCATCCTGGCCGAGTACGCCCGGCAACGGGCACCGTCCGCACCAGGGCCGGCAGCAGGAACCCTCGCAGCGGCAGCCCGCCCACGCCGTCGATATCACCGCCAGGGTCGAGCGAAGGCAGGTTCCCGGCGGTCTGATCAGCGAATACCGCAGAGTGGCCTAGCGCGTGAAACGCCAGGTCAGCGGCTGTGTGAGAGTTTGGCACGGCACAGGCCTGATCAACGAATACTCACGCGCCGCCTGACATCCCGAAGAACCGCACGTCACGACACGGATCCTATTTCGAGCGGGTCAGGTTAAGGGCGTGTGTATGGCTTGACGTTCAGGGCTGAGTAGAGCGTCCATCCGTTCTGCGTCCGTTGCCGTTCCCGGTGCGCGTCCGGGCCGGAGCGGACCGGGGAGGCCGGTGGGCGATGTGCGAGGCGGCAGTTCCGCAGAGCGTGACGATCCCGGCGGTGCCGGAGCAGGTGCGGGTGGCTCGGGCATTCGTGGCCGGGGTGCTCGGCAAGTCCCGTCCGCACGCTGACGTGGCGCTGCTGCTGGCCAGCGAGCTGGTGGCCAACAGCGTCCGGCACAGCGGCTCGGCGGTCCCGGGCGGGTTCGTGACAGTAGCCGTGGCCGCCGGCGAGGCAGGTATCCGGGTGGAGGTGACCGACCGCAGCGGTGACGGTGCCCCGGTCCTGCTGCCCGCTGGTTGCGCGGACAGCGACGCAGAGGGCGGCCGGGGGATGCGGCTGGTGGACGCGCTCGCCGCACGATGGGGCTATCAGCGGGGCGGCGGGCTGGCGACGACGTGGTTCGAGCTTGCGCCGCACTGAGCCATGCAGACTGGGCCAGGCCCGCAAGCCGCGTAGCGAAGCCACGGAGCTTGACCCGCACTGCACCGGCTTGCTCTGGCGGCATCTACCCCGGAGCATGCCGCAACCTGACTGAAGGGAAAAGGACATGATCGGTGATCTTTTCGACAGCCCGTGGAAGATCCTCATCGTCGCGGTGGTGCTGATCATGCTGTCCGGGTCCAAGAAGCTGCCCGGCGCGGCGCGTTCCTTGGGCCAGTCGATGCGCATCGTGAAGAAGGAAGCTCAGGGCCTGTACGAGGACGAGCTGCCCCCAGCCGATCCTCGCCAGCCCAGCTAGCGGCATCTTGCGACACGGTCTCTGCGATCTGGGCCAGGCCGCGCGGATCCGTGATCTCAGTAAACCAGTTCCCCTCCTTGGTGAAGCCGATGCCCTCGGCCTGGGCGGCGCACGCCACGTACTCGTGGCCGTTGAGGATCACCTGGGCGCCGGACGGCGGGTGCCCGGACATCTTGACCACCAGGTGCCCCCAGGCCGGGTCCATGATGTGGAAGTTGTAGTGATTGACGTACTTGCTCTTCTTCTCCACCTTCATGATGACCCCGGCCGGGAGACCGTTTCACCTTCCACACCGTCGCCCGCGCACGCGCCCGCGCGACCAGGATCAAGGACACGCCCGGCTCGACGCTATGGCCAGCCAGATACTCTTCCGCGATCAGGTGCTTGCGCTGCCCGGCCGTGCACTCCATCACCGGCACGCCGTTCGCCTTCGCCCAGGCCCGCATCCGCCGGCGAACCCCGGCCCGGCAGCCGCATCAGGTGAGCGTCGTCCAGGTCCGCGTCCGAGCTATTGCAGCAGTTCGTCGCGTGCTTTGAGGATGAGCGTCCTGGCGCTGCGGCCGTATCTTGCGGCCCGCCGCATCTGATCGAATACGGCGAGGTAAATCTCGATCTCATCGGGTCTGGTGATGTCGAGCGCAGCGGTCAGGGTCTCGACCTTCACCAGGTCGTCGTCGAAGATCCAGAATGCGGTCTGGGTATGGGCGCCCAGCCCGGCACCGGCGGGGATGATCCCGATGGACACGTTCGCCAGTGCCATCACGCCGAGGACGCGGTCGAGCTGCTCGACCATGATCTCCACAGTGCCGACACGGGTGCGCAGCGTCTGCTCGGCCAGCAGGAACACGAACTGGTGATCGCCCGTGCGCAGGACCCGCTGCCGCTCCAGCCGGGCTGCCGTAGCGGCCGCCCGGTCGTCGGGCAGGTTGAGAAGCTGTGACCAGTAGGCCATGCTCTCGGTCGAGTAGGCCGCGGTCTGCAGCAATCCGGGAATGCTCCAGTGCTCGTGGATGCGGAACAGCCTGGTCTGCTCATACAGAGGACCGATGGTTTCCTGCAAGCGCCGCAAACCGCTGCGCGCCTGCCGTTTCCATTCCCGGTACAGGGAGTCGGCCGCCCGCGCCTGGGCGATCAGGGACGGGATCTCGTCGCTGACACCACAGGCGAGGCACCAGGTGCGGATATCGGCATCTGACAATCCCTGGGCGCCGTGTTCGACCCGCGAGATCTTCGTGAAGTGAAAGCCGGTCCGCTCGGCGAGCTGGCGCCCGGTGAGGCCCGCGTCCTGGCGGATCTCGCGGAGCCGGCTGCCAAATGCCTCCTTGGCGCGCTGGGCGTCACTGGTCACGACACCAACTGCCGCCCATCATGCAGGCTGGTAGTCCCGGTGCGGGATGGCGAGCTTCCACACCGCCTCAAAAGCCGAGGTGCACAGCTCGATGTCCCCAGGATCGGCGGAGGTGGTGAAGCCGGTGCTGGCCCCGTTGCCCGCGTAGTGGTGAAACACCACGAGGCGGCCATCGAACAGCCAGAAATCGTTGCCGGGGAAGGCGATGGATGACACGCGGCGGCGCGGCATCCACCGCATGTCCGTGCCCGCGTCGATGTGCGGCTGCATGATGCTGTAGGACCAGCGCTGGTAATCCGACAGCGGTTCGGAGACGACGTGCACGCGCCGGTAGGCCTTGCCCTGCGCCACGTTCGCGCGGACCTCATCGCACCAGGGCAGCAGCCAGGCCAGGTCATCGGCCTCACCGGCCGCCCATCTGGCCATGTGCGGCAGCTCGACCGCGGTGCCGTAGCTGTCCCGCATCTCCAGATGGATCGCCTCGCGGTCGAACCGCGTGAACAGTGCCGTGAACTCCTGGTAGGTCAGCTCCAACTACGTCTCCTGGAAGAAGGGGACGAGCCGGTCAGGGATCTCACAGGCGATCTCGCCTTCGGGGACGTTCATCTGAGCGAGTACGTCCGGATCGGTGACGGCCCATCCCTGCACCACCCAGCTTTTCCGGTCGGTGCGGTACAGCGTCGGTGATCCCTGCGGCTGCGAGTCCGGATCCTTGGCGACGAACGTCAGGCGCATGACTCCTCCTGGTCTGCAATTGCAGGTTATTGCGCTTCCTAGCAGAGTAACAGGTGGCGCGAGATCACGCCGCAGCGGCTCTGATTTGGATTTATGCGGGCTTCATTCAACTCGAAGCTCGCGATGGCCTGGAGTCGCTCGGAGCAGAGATTTCTGCAACTCTGTGCAACATCCTTGTCCGTGGTACAGGGCCTCCGTAGCGTCACTGAAAGCCCCTAAGTGGCCGCACAGGAATGATCCGCACCCTGACGGTCGCGCTAACCCCAGCCGGCCAGCACCCGGCCCGCAGCCCTGTCCCGTCCGCCGACTTTCCTTCCCGGTGATCACTGATGACGCCTTCTGACCAGAACCGCACCCTGCCGTGCGCGCTGGACACCTCCAAGCCGAACGTCGCCGGGGCCTATGACTACCTGTTCGGCGGGAAGGACCACTTCGCTGCCGACCGCGAACTCGCCGAGAGGCTCCTGGCCATCTATCCCGGCGCCCGGCAGATGGTCAGGGAAAACCGCTGGTTCCTGGCCCGTGCCCTAAACTCCATGCCTGGCCAGGCCATCAGCCGGTATGTGGACCTGGGCGCGGGCCTGCCCACCCGCCCAGCCGTGCACGACATCGTGCGCCGGCAAGACACCGCCGCCGCCGTGCTGTACGTGGACAACGACCCGATGGTGATCAGCCACCTGCAGGCCCTGGCCTGCACGTCCGGCTCCCGGGTGGAAGCGCTCACCGCCGACCTGGCCGCCTCGGCCGCCGTCCTCGGGCACGCCCGCGAGGCCGGGCTGGCCGATCTGGATGAGCCGGTATGCCTGATCCTGGCCATGGCCCTGCACTTTTACCCCGCCGCTGACGCCCGCAACCTGGTTGCCGAGTACGCCGGTGAGCTGGCCCGGGGCTCGTACGTGATCATCACCGTGCGCCGGGGGCAGGAGACGATCGGGCAGCAGATCACCCGCGCCTACGACGCCGCCACCCTCTACAACCACGGCCACGACGAGGTAGTCAGCTTCTTCCCCGGCCTGGACCTGATCCCGCCAGGCATCACCGACGCTCGTGCGTGGACGCCCGGCTGGGCCACTCCCGCCCCCTTCCATGACCGCGCCGGGCAAGTGCTGGGGTCGGGACCAAGCCGTGACCATGACCAGTACCGAGGGGCAAGGTGCCGCCGCCGACCCTGGAGTTCCTCACCCTCCACTGGGGAGGGATGGTCGCCTGATGGACGATCAGCTACCCCGCTGGTCAGGCGGGCCGTGTCGTGCATGACCGCGAAGCTCCCGGGACGGGCCGCCACCCAAGGCAGCATGCCAGCGGCCCTAATGCCGGGCAGTATCGTGTGCGGAGCCCGGTGACCACTAGACTGGCCGGCACTGGCCTGGTCGCTGATGACCTATACCTGATGGCGCATCACGAGGTGTCGGGCCGGCCGGTGCTGCAGCCGCGTCCGCTGGGCCTCGGGCTGGCCGGCGCCCTGCTGGCCGAGGTGATGCTGGACGGCGGTATCACCGTGCGCCATGACGTGGTCCTGCCCTGCAACGCCAGGCCCGCCGATCATCTGGCGCTGCGCACATGGGAGCAGATCGTCACCGAGCCCGGACCCTTGCTGTTGCGGGACTGGCTGCTGTCTTTCGCCCGCGGCGCCGCCGCGGATGTGGCGTTGCGGCTGGAACGCGCGGGATACCTGACGCGAGTCCGCGGCTGGGCTCCGTGGCGGCCCGCCCGCTGGGTGCCGGCCGACCCGGACTGGGCGTTCGCCTCGTTGCTGCGGGTCCGCGCCGCCCTGGACCCCACCCGGCCATCCGGCCCCGGTGAGGCCGCCCTGACCGGTCTAGCCGCCGCCTGCGGGCCGGGATTCCGCCTGGCCGAATGCCTGACCCCGGCTGGCCTCAGTCTCGAGGGCACCGCTATCGCGGCTGCGATCCACGCGGGCCTTCGTCGCCTTTACGAAATCCTCGCCCGCCTGGAGTTGCGGAGACTGCAGGACCTGACCCGTCGCATACGCCTTCCGCTGGTAGCCATCCGCCATCTCCTCCCCGACCAGGACGACCGGGCGGCGGTCGTATTGCTACGGGACCAGATGCCAGGCGGAAGCTACCTCGTCATCTCCCATGCAACCGCAGACGGCCAGCGGCGAGGTTATGCGCACCGCGGACCCGGTTCCCATGGGCCACGCCAACCTGCAACCGACTCGCGCAGGACCAGAAGGGTAGGGCAGTGGTAATACTCGGCGGTTGCCGCGGGCCCGGCTGGCGCGTCTTCGACACCGATCCCCGACTCGGCGGCCAGATCCGGGAGTGGATCAGATCCGCCGTCAGCGGCCATGACTGCCCGGTTGATGCGGCCGATGCCGCCGTGGTGGTGAGCGAGCTGTTCGGCAACGCGGTAAAGCACGGCCCGGCCGGAGGCGGGGTGCTGGTGGGCTACTGCCTGTGGCAGCAGGGCGCGCGGCTGGTCGTCTGCGACGGGGGCGGCCCGGGCACGCCGCGGCTGGTGCACGGCGACCAGCTCGCCGAAGGCGGCCGGGGTCTGCACGTGGTGGACGCGCTGGCGGCCCGGTGGGGCAGCTTCCGGGCGGCCGGGGCGCTGGCGGTGTGGTGCGATTTCGGGCAGCCGCTGCACGCGCCGGCCGGTGACGCCTGGGCCTGGCTGCACCTGGTCTTGTCCGTGTGCGACCTGTCCGTGCCCGGCCGCCCGGTGGCCGCCGTGAGGCCGAGCACGCTGGCTCCGGTAGGGGCACGATGAGCGCGCGGCTGAGCGGCACCGGATCTGGTCTTCATCTCGAACGTCACCTGCCTGTGGGGACCTCGTGCGTGACGGCTCCCTCCTCAACATCGCGGATCTGTGCCCGTCAGGCTGCGGATGCGAGCCTGCGAGCCCCAGCTGCGCTCCCGCCTGTTCCTGGTCGCTGTC
>DATIYI010000329.1:0-3875 GCA_035517695.1 Streptosporangiaceae bacterium | reverse complement strand
GTCTACCGCCGCGAAATGGGGCATCGACCAGCTCGACGCCCTCACCCAGCTGTTCACCACCGGACCCTGGCTACCACCCGCGATCCGACCAGGCTGAATAGCTACGCTTCACCTTCTTTGTGCTCTTCGCTTTTCTTCCCTCAGCTACAGGCGCAGCGATCGGCGCCCCTCTCGGCAAGAAGATAGAGCGAGTGACCGCTGGACCGTGATCACACGCGGATAGTATGTCTAGTTCCACCTAATGCTTAACGTGGCAGGCCCCATCCTTGCCTTACGGGGTGGGCTAGGTTTCAGGTCGGACTTTGCGGGTCGACCGGATGGCCGTTTCTCGCCGATCAGCTTCAGGCCGTACTTCGCCTTCAGGTCAGGCACCGGTTCGGTCAGGTAGTCGAGTCGGTATTTGGCCGCGAGGTCCGCCCGTCGTTGCTGGACTTGCCGGGGGTCGCCGGTCGCGGATGCCTGCGCCAGTTCTTCGAAGAAGGCCTCAAACCCGGCCGGGACTACCACCTCGACCGTTCTCGCCAGCTCGTCTGCGGTATTCCAGAACGCGTGAGCCACACCGCGAGGCTTGATCAGATAGCATCCCTGAGCTGCCTCGAACTCTCGTCTCCGACGCGGGCGCCGATCGTGCCAGCGACCACGTAGGAGTACTCGTCCTCGTCGGCGTGGACGTGCGGCGGCACCAGGCGGTGCGGGTCCAGCGTCATGCCCGTGATGCTGAGCCGCCCGCCCGTCTGGTTACCCCGGAGCTTGAATTGAACAGCCAGGCCGCCCAGCGACAACTCTGCCCCCTCGCCGATCTCGACGAGGAACTCCGCCAGACTGTCCGGACATGGCGACCTCCATTGACGGGTGCAGGTTCACCCCAGTATGACTCCGCTCGCTCCCACCCGGGCGGGATCGCTCAGGGGGATGCCTCTCTGTGGGCTGACCTGCATGTAACGGCCCCGCATGATCGGCTGTGGTGGCTCAGCCTTGCCACCGACGTCCCCGATCACCACAGGCTACGGAATGCCTTCGACGACCTGGCAATCGCCATATGACCAGTGAGGATTCGACTGATCATGCCCAGACCGCGGACAGGGATGGCGCAACGCAACGGTGCCCTCTGGGCGATCCGAGGCTGACTCCCGGTGGCCGCAGCTTCCCGACCCGTGACTCCGGACGGAACGGGGATCCTCGGGCCTGGCCGCGGAGGGCCTGTCACCAGGCGCAGCGCCTCCTCGACCGGGTCCCGGCCGGCCGAGGAAAGCCCGCTAATCTCCATCGCCAGCCGTTCCCGCAGACCGGCCTCGCCATGCACCGACGTAATCGCGTGCAGCGGCATGTGCGCCAGGGCTCCCCGTGCACCCCTGTCGCTAGCGGCGCCAGCCCGCACCCACTAGGTTTTACGGTGAGCAGGCGACGCACAAGAAGCGCAGCCGCGGGGGAGCTGGACGTGCCCGCTACGTGCACCGCTAGCACGGGCGAACCTCAAAGTGCCATGGTGAGGAGTTGCCGTGACGACCCCAGACGGGACCATCAGGGGTGGCCAGAGTCCGGATCGGCGACGGGCCTCGGAATGGGGGGGTACCGCTACGGAATGGCAGATCGGGATGTGGTCGGCGCGGGTGCTCTTTGGTATCGGTGTTGCCTACGCCATCACCCTGGCGGCCGGGTTTTCCGCGATGGCGAGCTTTAGCGAGCCGCTCCAGGACCCATATCTCGCCGTCGCCGAGGCGCTCATCCTGCTCATGGCGCCCACCATGGTGATGTTGATGGTGGTGGTCCATATCTGTGCACCAGAACGCATCCGGATCTGCAGCATCAACGCTCTGGGCTGGATGCTGCTTGCGGCAGGGTTCACGGTGACCGTGCACCTCGTCGAGCTGACCGTAGTCCGGCGGATCAAGCCGGATGCGATACACGGCTATCAGTACCTGTTCAACTTCCACTGGCCATCTCTTCTTTTCGGGATCGACATAGTGGCGTGGGACATCTTCTTCGCCCTCGCCATTCTCTTCGCTGCCCCCGTTTTCAGAGCATGTGGGCATCGTGCTGTGAGTAACTGGCTGCTTTTTGCCGGAGCGCTCTCACTGCTGGGCATCGTCGGGCCCGCCTTCAATCGCATCGGATTGCGGGAAATAGGGATCTGCGGCTACGCGGTGGTGTTCCCCATCACCTGCCTGGGCATCAGCAGGGCCTTCCGCAGAAGACTCGATCGCCAGGGCGCGCCGTTTCCCTCCGCGGACGAAAACGTTAGGCGCTCCTGAGGCCGACGAACCGGCTGGCAGGATCCGGTGAGCCGAGGGTGATGACGGCATCGAGGGCGGCGAGCGCGTCGGACGACAGCTCCTCAGGCTGCCAGGTGACGAGCAGGTAGCCCTTGCCAGCGGGGTTGAACATGCTGTGTGCCGCCCCGCTGCGCCCGATGGGCCCGTGGGCTTCGTCCACTGCCACCCATTGCGGCAGGCCGGTCGCGGCACGGTGGGCTTCGACTTCGCCGGTCAGCCGGGCCGCGTAGCCGGCTTGGCCGACGGCGTCGAGGTGGGACAGATCGATGACCACCGAGGCGTAGCCCTGGCGCAGCAGGCATACGATGTCGGCGGGGTCGGCCAGGCGTGCCTCCTGCCCTCCGGTGACGTACACCCCCGGGAGCTCGCCCAGCCCACGGTGGTCACCTTCGGGGTCGAAGACGATCACGCAGTAGCCGAGCTGCACCAGCTGCTCCAGGATCAGTCCGGCCAGGTACGACTTGCCCTGTCCGCTACCGCCGCAGATGGCGACGTTCAGCTGGGAGGCCGGCAGGGTGACCGCCTGTCCCTGGTCGTCTGTCCCCAAGGTGAGCTGCCAGCGGCGCGGGTAGACGTGGTCGCGGCCGCTCAGCAGCGGCCCCCTGAGCAGCTCGGCGACGCCTTGGCCGTCCGGCAGGGTCAGCACGATGTCGGCGTGAGCGCGGATGGCGTCGACCGCGTTGGCCACCGCCACGCCGACCTCGCAGACGTCCAGCAGGCTGTGGTCGTTCTCGGCGTCGCCCACGCCGATGGCGTTGTGCCGCGACAGGCCCACAACGGCCAGCGCCTCGAGCAAGCCGGTGCCGTTGGTCACCCCGGCAGGCAGGATCATCAGCTCGCTCCGATTGCGCACGAGCTGGCAGTCCAGGCCGAGCTCGCGGATCACCGCCAAGGCGGCCGGCTCGTCGGCGGCGGCGCAGGCCACCAGCACCTGCCCGCGACGGTGCGCCACGCCACGGGCGGCCAGCCCAGTGCTCACCTCACGGCTGACGGGCGCGGCCAGCCGGCGGATACCGACCCTGTACCGCTTCAGAACTCGGCACAGGGGCTGTGATCTGCGGTTTGGCCAGATGAGCTGGATGGGGCAGGATCGCGGTTTGTGTCTCTTCGCCTCCTCTATCTGATCATGGTCCGGGTCTTCGGCTGGCTGGTGCTGCTGGGTCGCAGCCAGGCGTCCAAGAATGCGGAGATCATGGTGCTGCGTCATGAGGTCACGGTGCGCCGGCGTTAGGTCGCCCGGCCGAAGCCGGACTGGGCCGACCGGGCGGTCCTGGCGGCGCTGGCCCGGTTACTGCCAGCGGTGCTGCGCGCCCGTCGGCTCGTCACACCGGCTACGCTGCTGGCCTGGCACCACCGTCTGATCACCCGCAGGTGGACGTACCCGAGCCGGTCAGGCCGCCCGAGTGTGAGCCAGGAGATCCGTGATCTGGTGCTGCGGCTGGCGCGGGAGAATCCGGCCTGGGGGTATCGCCGGGTGCACGGCGAGCTGACCCGGCTCGGTCACCAGGTCAGCGAGGCGACCGTGCGGCGGATCTTGCGCGTCCGGCGCAGGCCCGCACCGCGGGACGCGGACACCTCCTGGCGGGCGTTTCTGCGCGCTCA
>DATIYI010000328.1:0-8229 GCA_035517695.1 Streptosporangiaceae bacterium | reverse complement strand
CTCGACCAGACCGACGCGGTCAGCCTGTTCCAGGACTTCGGGCTCGAAGCCAACAAGACCATCGAGAACAACCTGCTCGCCGGCGGCAGCTACACCATCTACGGCGGCGACGGGCAGTACGGTGCCACGTCGGGGATCGTCATCACCGGCAACCGGATCAGCACCATCTACTACCCCCACGGGGGTACCTACGGGCCGGTGGCCTACTTCACCTCCTCCGGCACCGGAAACTCCTGGTCCGGCAACACCTGGGACCAAAACGGACAGACCATCCCGAGTCCCTGATGCCCGCGCCAAGGCGCCAGGTCCGCCAGCGTCACCTGCCAGCCGGCCGGTGACGCTGGCCGATCGGCCGGAACTGAGGAGGTCCAGTTTCCAGGGTCAAAGAGTGTGGTACTTTCCCCTGCGACTTAGCGTAATCAAGGCCGGCAGGCCCTGCCCGTTGTCTGACGGAAGGCAGGGCCTGTCCGGGCTGAAGCGAGGCATGCCACCGGACAGAAACGAGGTTTCAGTGCACGCACGCCCGCTCGCCCTCGTCTTTGCCTTGACCGCCGCTGCCTTGACCGCCGCTGCGTTGACCGCAGCGATCGTGCCGAACTTTGCCTTTCCCCCCCACCGCGCCCCGGCGTCGGCACCACCGTTCTTATCCGAGCACGGACCCGCACCGATCCCAGGTAGGTGCGCGGCCAGCCCGCATCTGTGCGGGTATCCGGATGCGACGAATACCGGGGTGCCGTCCGGGATGAAGCTGAAGACCGTGGGCCCCGGCAAGGGGCAGCTGTCGAGCGGGCCGGGCTGGCACTTCGACTCACGCGGGTGGGTGGAGGTCGACGGCAACGGCGCGGTGCTGAGCGGGCTCTACATTCCCTACAACCTGGACATCAACAGCGTGTCTAACGTGACAGTCAAGGACGTGAAGGTCGTGACCAGCGGGGACTCCTCATTCGGGATCAGCCTGCGGCACACCACCAACGCGACGGTCGAGAACTCCACCATCCAGGGCGTCAACACCGGCGCCGACCGGCTGATGGTCGGGGTCAAGGACATCTACGCCGACGCCACCGGGACCTCCGTCCTGGACAACAACATCTTGCGCGTGGCCACCGGCGTGCAGATCCCCGAGGGCCTGATCGAGGGCAACTACATCCATAACATGGGAATGATCCCTGGTGACCACGTCAACGGAATCACGGTCAACGGGTCGACCACGCCCCTGACGATCAAGGGCAACACCATCCTGGTCCACCTCGACCAGACCGACGCGGTCAGCCTGTTCCAGGACTTCGGGCTCGAAGCCAACAAGACCATCGAGAACAACCTGCTCGCCGGCGGCAGCTACACCATCTACGGCGGCGACGGGCAGTACGGTGCCACGTCGGGGATCGTAATCACCGGCAACCGGATCAGCACCATCTACTACCCCCACGGGGGTACCTACGGGCCGGTGGCCTACTTCACCTCCTCCGGCACCGGAAACTCCTGGTCCGGCAACACCTGGGACCAAAACGGACAGACCATCCCGAGTCCTATGAGAGCACCGGGGCCACGGCGGCCCAGCCGCCGTCACAATCGGTGATCATGGCGGACCTCAGCCGGGCTGGCCGGCCAGGACCCTGGAGTAGATCGCCTCCAGCTGCCTGGCCTTGCTGTCCCAGAGGCCGATCTCGCTCACGCGGCGCCGAGCGCCATCGCCAAGTGACCGGCGCAGCCCCGGCTCTCTCACCAGCCGGTTCAGCGCAGCGGCGAGGTCGCGGGCATACTGCTCGGGCGACACCGGGTGAACCCGGATGCCGCACGTCTCGTCGACTACGTTCCCCGGCCCGCCAAGGTCGCTCACGAGAACCGGCAGGCAGTGACCCATCGCCTCAAAGGTGACGTTGCCGCCCGGTTCGCGGTAGCTGGGGAAGACGAACACATCGGCCGCCCGGTAGAACTCGTCGATCCGCTGACGGGGCAGCCACCCGTGGAAGCGCACGCGGTCACTGAGCCCGAGCTCGCCGGCCAGGGCCTCGCAGGCGGCGCGGTCGAATCCGTCGCCCACGACATCGAGGCAGGCTGGCAGGTCGCGCACGAGACCCAGCGCGCGGATGGCGTCCCGGGCGCCCTTAGTCCGTATCAGCCTGCCGACGAAGAGCAGCCGAACATCGCCCCGGCGGCCTGTGCGGTCCACTGGCTCGGGCAGGCGCTCGATCCCGGTTTCGCTCAGCACCTCGAAGCTGCGGACCGGTATCCCCGCAAGAAGGTCAGTCACGTACGGGGCAATGCCGATCACGCAGCTGGCCCGCTGGTAGGTCCCGCGCAGCCAGGGATCGCGGCGCAGCCGCACCCGGTCCAGGCTGCGGAGATGGACGTACCACGCAGTAGTTGCGCCCTCCTCCGCGCGGAACCCGGGCGGCGACTGCAGGCTGCCGCCGACTGGTCCCATGACGAACGGGATGCGCAACCCGGCAACCGGAGAAGGGTACCGGGCCGCCACCGGAACCGGCTGGTGTGCCAGGTCGAACCGTTCGCCCCGTGCCAGTGCCGCCCGGATCCACCGGCGGGCGCGGAAATAGAAGGGTAGGTAGCCGGGCTTGAGCAGGCTATTGAACCGCTCGGCCCGGCCAAGGCCGCGCGGCTCAGCCCATTCGATCACGCGCACGGCCGGAAGCTGGTGCGATAACGAGGTACGTCCTCGCTGGCAATACGTCAGCACGGTCACTTCATGCCTTGCGGCGAGGCGTCGCACCCATTGATAGGCGACCCATGCCTCGCCTACGTCCTGCCCATCGCAGGTAGGTGCGATAAGGAGCAGCTTGATCACATGCCCACAGTATCGATGGTGCAGTACGGCTATAGCTCATTGGCCGAAACTCCCGGCGCCTACCATGTCTGCTATGGAGCCCCAAGTCAATGTGGTTATAGTCACATATAACAGTCTTAATGTCATCGGCGGCCTGCTCGATTCCCTTCCGGCGGCCCTCGAGGGGCTGATTTACGATGTCGTGATAGTGGACAACGGGTCCACCGACGGGACTGCCGAGTTCGTCGATGCGCGGGGAGGATGCCGCGTCGTGCGTTCGGTAAATGACGGTTATGCAGGCGGCATCAATCGGGGCGTGCGCGAAGCGGTTCCCGCTGAGGCGATTCTCATCGCGAATCCGGACGTGCGCCTCCGCAATAGATCGGTGCGCCCCCTCCTGGCTGCCCTACGGGAGGGGAATGTGGGCATTGTGGCACCCCAGGTGCGGTCCCCGCTCGGAACACTGGAATTCTCGCTCCGGCGAGAGCCGACGCTCCTGCGTGCGCTAGGCCTTACGGGAACTGGTCTGGCCGTCTTTTCCGAGTACGTCACCAAGCCCGCCGACTACGCTCGTCCACACATCGTGGACTGGGCCCTCGGCGCAGTGCTCCTCATTTCTCGGAAATGCCATGAAATGATGGACGGATGGGACGAGTCATACTTTCTCTACTCAGAAGAGACAGATCTTTGCCTGCGTGCGCGAGACAAGGGCCTGCTCACCCGCTACGAGCCGCGGTCCGTCGCCGTTCACATAGGCGGGCAATCGGGCCGCGACCGCCGGACCCATGCCATGCAGATCGTAAATCGCATGCGGCTCTATCGGCGCCGTCATGGCGCACTCGCATCCTGGTGCTACTACTGGCTGGTGATTGCCAGCGAGCTTTCGTGGCTGGCGCGGGGGCACCGGCAATCGGGGTCCGCCATCGCGGCCATGCTGTGGCCATCACGGCGGCCGCGAGCACTCGGCTGCTGCGATCGGCTCATGCCGGAGTGACCGTGCGCGCAGAACGTCGGAAGTAAGTAAACACCCATGATGGCGCCGGAGACATGGGTAGATAAAGCACGCTCGGCCAGCTGAGATTATCAAATCTTGCCATCAAGGAGGCGTGATTGCTTTTGTTACCAGTTGCCCGGGGATGCTATGTGCCGCAGAGTAAGGCGGGATGAGGAAATGACTTGCTGCCGGGTAGAACCGAATAACCGCTCAGACCAGAACAGGCTAACCCTCGCCGCTAGCGGCTATTCCCGGTCATGACCGCACACGGCCGCGGCCCGACCGCCCTGCTGACCCGCCCTGGCGTCGAGGCGAGCGACACACCGGGCAGAACCGTCGTGATGCTGCTGACCTGTTACTTGTTCCTGCTGATGGCCATCCCCTCGTCCCTCGTCGTCGGGCCCCTCGGCGGGGCGGGCGCGCCGGCCGGCTTGTTCGCTGCCGCCCTGTTGTGCTGGTACATGGTGGCCTGGCAGCACCCGTTACTCCCGCTGGACAGGGGGACGCAGCCAGTCCGGGTTGCCGCGATTCTCTTTGGCTGCGCCACTGTCGCCGCTTACATATCGGCCAACCGCGTTGCGCTGCCCATCCTGACGGAGAACGGCGCCGACCGTGGCCTGATCATGCTGTCCGGCTGGCTGGGTGTGCTGCTACTGGCGGCAGACGGGATCGACCGGCCGGACCGGCTGACTACCCTGCTTCGCAGGATTGTCATGGGGGCCACGGCAATGGCGCTGGTTGGAATAGCGGAATTCCTTACCGGCCTGAGCCTCGCGAAATATATCGTAATCCCCGGTCTGGCTGTGCACGCACAGGTGGCGGACTTGGTGTCCGTCGAAGGCCTGACCCGGGCGACGGCGACGGCGTCGCAGCCGCTGGAACTCGCCGCAGTGCTCTCAATCAGCCTGCCGCTCGCGATCCATCAAGCGCGCTTCGCGCCTGAAACGCTGCGGACCCGTCGCTGGCTGCAAGTTGCCCTCATCGCCGTAGCGATGATCACGACCGTCTCGCGCTCCGCCATCCTGGGACTCGCGGTTGTCGCCATCGCCCTTCTTCCCACCTGGCCGAAGCGAGACCGACGCGGCGCCTACCGCGCCCTGCTTGCCGCGTTGGTCGTGGCCTGGCTGTGCGAGCCGACCGTGCTGAGCAGTTTCGGCAAGCTGATCGGCCATGTCGGCACGGACACGAGTATTTCCTCACGAACTGGTGCGTATTCTTCGGCGGTACCATTCATCGCGGCGCACCCCTGGTTCGGCCAGGGCTTCCAGACGTTCTTCCCGCAGACCTACTTTTTCGTCGACAACCAGTACCTGACTTCGCTCATAGAAACCGGATTCGTCGGGGCGCTGTCCCTATTGGCGCTCTTCGTCACCGGCTGGCTCGTGGCCCGGAATGCCCGCCAGGCGGTCTGCGACACCAGAACCCGAGATCTGCTGCAATGCCTTGCCGCCTCGGTGGCTGCCGCCGCTCTCTCGTTCGCGACGTTCGATGCACTGGGTTACGTGATCGCTCCCGGCCTGACCTTTCTTATGCTGGGGTGCGTGGGAGCAGCGTGGCGCCTGGCGCGGGAGCGGCAGCAGTCCGAGTCCTGACACGACGCTGTACTGCCGCTTCCGTCCGAGCTGATCACCCCAGCGCCGCCGCGAGCACGCTAACTACCCGCTCCTGCTGCTGTGCGCTGATCTCTGCAAACAGCGGCAAGGTGAGCAGCCCGGTTGCGGTCCGCTCGGAGACGGGAAACGCACCCTCCAGGTATCCGAGGCCGGTGAAGGCCGGGGTGAGGTGCACTGGCACGGGATAATGGATCCCGGCGCCGATGTCGGCCGCGTTAAGCTCCTTGAGTATCCGGTCCCGGTCCGGCACCCGGATCACGTAGAGATGCCAGACGTGCTCGTTGCCCTCCAGCGTGCGCGGCCGCAGGACGTCCCCGAGCCCGGATAGCAGGACGTCGTACCGGGCCGCTGCTTCGCGCCTGGCAGCGTTCCATGCGGCCAGGCGGCGCAGCTTTGCCGATAGCACGACAGCCTGCAGGGAGTCCATCCGGCTGTTGACACCGAGCACCTCATGCTCGTATTTACGCTGTGAGCCATGGTCGCGGATCGTCCTCGCCCGCTGCGCGACGTCGTCGGATCGGGTCAGCACTGCCCCCGCGTCGCCATATGCTCCCAGGTTCTTGCCGGGGTAGAAGCTGGTTGCTGCAGCATGCCCAAGGGCGCCGGCGCTCACGCCGTTCCGTCGGGCGCCCTGCGCCTGGGCCGCGTCCTCGACGATCCAGGCTCCGATCCGGTCGGCCAGCGGCAGCAGCCGCTCGACCGGGGCTGCCTGGCCGTACAGGTGCACGGGGACAATCGCCCGGGTGCGCTCAGTGACAGCCGCCGCCACGGCGTCTGCGTCGATCAGGTATGTCCCATCATCGGCGCAATCAGCGAGTACTGGCCTGGCGCCGGCCCGGCAGACTGCCTCGGCGGTCGCGATGAAGGTATTGGCCGGCAGGATGCACTCGTCTCCGGGACCCGCGCCGAGCGAGCGCAGGGCGATCTCGATCGCGTCGGTGCCGTTGGCCACGCCGACGCAGTGCTGCGTGCTGGTGAACGCGGCGTACTCGCGCTCGAAGGCCGCGATCTGGGGACCGCCGATGAACGCCGTCTGGGCCAGCACCTCCTGCCAGCCGTGCGCTACTTCCTCGGCTACCGCCGCGTGCTGCGCGGCCAGATCCACAAGCGGGATAACGCTCACTCTTCCTCCGTTTCACATTCGCATCCTGGCTGTCACGCCGTCGGCGCCTGCTTGCGTCTGGCTGGCTGGCGGCAGGCCGATCAGCGCGGCGAATGCCGCGGCGCGACGTGACCACGAGTGCCGGTCAGCGAATTCCCTGCACCGGCCGGAACTGGCCAGCTCGCGCTCACCCACCGCGAGACCGTCGCTGGACTCGGTGGGCGTGCACTGATCGCCGGCCATCCGGCGCAGCGCTGCGACGAACTCGGACTGGCCGCTCGCCAGCGCGAGGATCTCGCCAGCCAGAGCGGGCTGCCGCGGCAGGCCCGGATCGCCCAGCAGCCAGCGGGCCGCCGGGAGATCGGTTGCCACGACCGGCCGGCCGGCTGCGAGGTACTCCAGAGTCTTCAGCGGAAAGGAGGCACGGTTGAACTCGGTGTCCCGGTATGGCGTGATGCCGACGTCGATGGCGGCGAGGTAGGACGGCACCGCAGCGGCTGGGACCGGGCCCGCGTAGTGCACCCGGTCCCGAGCAGCCAGGGCCGCGAACCGCCGCGGTTCCCAGCGCGGATCGTGCGGGCCGACCAGAAGCAGCGAGAACCCGGCGTCAGCAGTCGCTTCGAGCAGGTCGATGTCAATCCGCTCAGATAGCTGACCGATGAGCCCCACCACCGGCCAGGGCAGGTCTGGCGGGCCCGGCGGCAGCCGCTGAACGGCAGCGGCGGGGCGGGAGCAGCCGTTGGGGATGAGCACCGGGCTGGCGCCCAGGCCACTCCACCGGTCCGCCAGTTGCTGCGAGACCACCGCGACGATATCGGCGCGTGCCAGCGCCTCCCGCTCCTGTTTCCGCAGCCGCCGGGCCGACTGTCCCAGTAACTGCGCGCCCGCCACGTAGTCGTCGGTTCCGTACAGGACGCTGAGCACCTCGCTGCCCCACCGGCCGAGGACGTCCTCAATATGCGTCGCGACCACGGCTGACGGCCGGATCGCGAGACGTCGCAGCGCCCACCGGAGCTGACCGCGCAGCAGCGGCGCGGTGGTGGCTCGCACCCCCGGCCGGGTAAGGGCCGGCAGGGCAACCGGCGTCAGCCGGATCAGCCGGTCATCGATGACAGAGATCACCGGCCGGATACGCCGACCGGCTGCCCCCCTTCGCGCGGCTGGCGTCAGCGGCGACGCCGGCGGATCCACCCACAGCACCCGGGCCTGCCGCGACATGGCCATCGCCAGGTGCCGGTCGGTGCCGTGGATCCCGTGCCATGGAACTGCGGCCATCCAGACCAGGTCGGGGCTGCGGACGCTCACAATCTCTCCCATCTGGGCCCGGAGCGGTGTTGCCGGTTTGCCGGGCAGCGAGCGCGGTGGGCCAGCCGGGACTGAGTGCAAGCGATTTGCGGTCCGGGTAACACGCGGTTACAGCCGGTTGCCGCAAAGGGCAGGCGGGTGGCCCTTGTATCCTGGCGCGGAAAGCCAGGATCACCGCGCTCTGGCCTAGCTGCCGTCGCTGGTCACCTCGACGGCCGCCATGTTCCACCGGTCTGTAGTGGGCGCGTTGTCGCCCGCTGTAACGAGCGTGCCGGTTCCGGGGACAGGCACGTTGGTGTACTGGGACCAGTAGGTATCCCCGGTGCGGATGTCGAGCCACTGGTCGAGCGGTACCCAGCCGGCCGGCATCGTCCGCGCGGTCGCGGTGTCCCAGTCCTCGCCCACCGCGAAGATCAGCGAGTTGCTGCCGGTC
>DATIYI010000327.1:0-10444 GCA_035517695.1 Streptosporangiaceae bacterium | reverse complement strand
CGCGAAGGCGGAGGCCAGGGCGGCGCAGGACGCAGGGCGTAAGGAGGGTGGGGAATCATACCGGCCTAGTGTTGGAACTTGTCGGTCAATTGACCGACAAGTTCCTTCCAATGGTTCTGCTCCAGCTCCCATCCCCTTGGCGCCTGCGCCGAAGGCGTCTCATGTCGGGTGGGAGGACCGGGCCGCTAGGAAGCTCAGGAATTTGGCCAAGGTGGACGCGCATCGGCGATCCGCACCAGGCGGATGTAGTCGTCGGTGAGCAGCGTGTACGCCTCCGAGGTGCCGGAACCATTGCCAGGAACGTGTGGGTCAGTTGACCCACACGTTACATCTCAGCTATCGGGACTGCCGCGCATTCCACGCCGCCACGCACCGAGCGTGGGACCACGGCACACCCGGGCACTTGACGATCATCTGACCCGGCCTGATCCCATGCTCACACAAGCCACAGGCCGAGTACGACACGGCGGCAAGACGGCGCCGGGGCGTCAACCCTGTCACGACCCCGGCAGGCCACCCTCGCGGTACTCATGCGCGCGGCCGCGGTGATTGGACCCGGCTTGCGCGCTCGGCGCTTCCCGCGCCTGCTCGCCAGGGCCGGTCATCCTGTGGTGGCCAAGCTCAAGCGACCGCGCGGGCCCCGTGTTCAACGGCGTGCCGCCCGGGTCCCGGTGCGACACTTCCTTATTCGCCGATCCCTTACACACGTCACTCATCCCCCGACCACGGAAGGCCCCTGTCACTGTCGGCCGTCATGCTCGTCCGGACAAGATCCAGCTCGCTGGAGTAATGCTCACCTCGGCGGCACGGCCTGACGTCCGGCGCCATGTGCACCGGCACGGTCGCGCCGTCCGGCCGGGTCAGCCCCGGGCCTTCGTCCACGTTCCGCCTCGACGCGCCACGGCGCACGTTCACGCTCTCGGTGGTGACCGGCGTACCCGGACGCGGCACCGAAGGGCCAGGTGCGCTCTGACGGCCTTCCACGCTGCCGCCACCGACGTGTTCCCGCCGCGTACCCTGCCGCCTGCTCATGCCGCCCACTGCGGCGGCGGGCCGCCAGCGTCCCACGTACGGCCAAACCGGCGCCCCCGGGCAGCTGCCCCGTCACGCACCATCCGATCCGTGATCGGCGACTCGTACCGCCAGCTCGGGGTTTTCCCGTTCGGGCAGGCGATCGTCGCACCGACACCCGCGATCCGGCCCGCCGCGACCGCTTCCCGCGCCTGCTCCGGCGTCAACGCCGCTTCCTGGCGCTCGTCCAGCTGGCCAGGCAACCGCTGCGCAGGACCCCGCGCCGGCCGCGCCCGCTCATACAAACTCTCGTCGACCAGCCCACGAGACAGCCACGAGCTGAACACCTGATTAGCACGGCGTGAATTCGTGGCCAGCACCATGCTCAAGTCCCGCGCGGTCACCGGACCGCCGAACCCCGGATCCAGAACCTGCCGCAACCGCGCCTGATCTTCGGACGGAAGCACCGCGACCCCCTTCGCCACATGGTGGTCGCCGTCACCCGGCCGCGAGGACGCCCGGTGGCAAAGGCTGAACGGCCGGGGTGACGGCACCGACAACGCGCCTCGCGCCTGGCCAGGCATCGCGCACGATCCACCCTACTCGTCAGCACTCAACGGCAACAGAGCACCCGTAATCACCTGCGGAACAGACTCACCACTGCCCCCGCCAAGCTCATCCGCCGCCCGGGACACCATCTCGCTGAACTCGGCCAGCAGCCCACGGCTGTGCTGCAACTCTTCCCTGTCGGCCTCACGAGTCAAATGACGATCCAAGATGCTGTACATCTCCCGAGCGCTCCTGGCGATCTCAGCGCTCGGCCTGCTCGGCGGCAACGGATGCGCGTACTCGAAAAACGCGCCCTTCACCGGCGAAAACTGGATCTCGGTGTACGGCTCCGACAACCGGCGGATCTGCGCCACACACGCATCAACCGCCAAATCAGCCGCATCGGCCGCACGCACCCGCGCCGACATGTGGTTCCGCTCGCAACCAGCCTTCGACTGCTCCAACCCAGACCAAACCAGACCGAGCCGCCTCCCCCACCTACTGACCGTCTGCCGCGACAAACCAAGCCGCTGCGCCACCTGCCTGCACGACAGGCCCTCGCTGTTGAGACGGCGGATCTCACCCCGCACCCGCTCATCGACCCGCACCGAAGCCATAACCGCCACACTAACCACCACAGATGATCATGGCCACCGCACGTGATGAACTGATATCAGACCGCCCCCCAGGCGACCCCCCAAAACATAGTCCTGGTCCACGGCAGCTACGGTGTCCGTTTTAGGGTGGTACGCCCGGTTTTCTACCCAATGTCCGGTTCGGCGGGAAGGCTCTGAGACGGCCGGAGAGCCCACGGCCAGGCAGGCGGGTGTCCTGGCCCATCCCGGCAGGCCCCAGGCAGGCAGCGGGCCGCACAGCCACGCGGGGAGCCGAAAGGCGGACGCGGAAAAACCTACTCAGAATCTGAGGGGGTTTTTCGACATGATCGCCAAACTGACCGGCGCGCGGGCAGCGGCGTGCGGGGAAGGCTGCGGGTGGCAATCCCGGGGGTCGCGGACCGGCAGCCATCCGCCAGGGTCAGTCGGGGTCAATCCGGTGCGGTTAGTGGCACCAGATGGCGGCTGGTTTGTGCCAGCAGCGTGCCAGCACCCGGTAAACGCGCAGGTCACAGCGGCGCAATCACATATGCAATGTGGTTGTGATATCAGTTGGGGACCGCTAGGCTAGCCGCAGGCTAGCCCCCGATGATCGGTGCCACCGACGCCACGCAGGCTAGCCGCAGAACAGAAACGCCCCCGCGCCGCCGCAGCGGCCGGGGGCACGGCACCAGGACTGGATAGGAGTCCACGATGCACAACCAGGCTATCCGCAAAGCTGCCGCCATCGCAGCGCTCACCACCACCGCCGCCGCCGCGGGAGCGGCCACCACGGCCGCTGTCCTGCACACCACATCGCGGCCGTCACCACCGGCGCTGCGGATCGAACGGGCGATCGTGACCGGGCAGACCATAGAGATCGACGGCACCACCTACTCAGCCCACCCCGTGCCGCGCCCGAGGTGACCCCCGCCGAGCGGGACGACTGACCATCGCACAGGGCCCCTGTACGTTCACCGTACGGGGGCCCTGTCACGCACCGTAACCGCAACCGGCCCAAACAGCCTTGATCGTTCTTACCCGCCCGTGACAACACACAAGAACGATCAAGGAACGCGCAGCACAAAACACAAAACACACACAGTCACATACGCGCGCGACCCCCACCGCACCCACGTCGCGCACCAACCGCGAACACACGCGCGAAGGACGACCAGGGACGTCACTCGGCTGCGCGGTCCGCCTTGCAGTCCGTGCAGATCTCGCCCGGATTGATCACCAGGGCGGCGAAGCACAGGGCGCACAGTTCGTCGCCCTCGCCATCATCTTCCGCTGCTGGGGTGTCCCGAACTGTCCAACTGTCCGTATCGGCCTCTGACCTGGGGTTATGCGCGGACAGTTCTTTTTCGGCGGACAGTTCGAACTGTCCGCCCGTATCCAGGGTGTCCGCGTGTTTTTGCTGGTCAGCGCCATTTACGGACAGATGGACAGTTCCGGACGGCAGGTAGCGGGCGAACGCGTCGCGGAAGTCGCCGGCATGGTATCCCCGGTCGGTTTTGGCGGGGTTGGGCCGTGGGTGGACGCCGTAGTCGCGGAGCCGGTAGGCGAGCCGGTTCATGCTGATATCGAAGTCGCGCCACGGCGAGTCGCCCATGCGGTGAAGCATGTTCACAAGCTCGCGGGAAGGGATGAACGAAGTGTGCGCATCCTGGAACGCCGCCGCGATGTCGGTCAGCAGGCGGACGCCCAGGGACGCGTCTACGGCGCTCGCGTCATGGGCGGCGCACAGCAGCAGCGCGGTTTTGCGGGCACGGGCGGGCCAGTCGCCCCCGGCGAGATCGGCGACGGCGATCAGGGGTTCCCAGGTGTCGGCGGCCCGGTCCTCGACGGGCATGTCCGGCTCCGCGCCCGCCAGTTCCTCACCGTTGGCCGCGATCCACGCCCCTAGCTCGGCGCACAGCGTCTCCAGTCCTGGCCGGTCCCGGCGGGTGCGAAACGGCGTCACCTGCTCTGTGGGCGCACGGCGGCGCATCGGGACGATCACGGACCTGTCTTCAACGGTGTCGGGCATGGAACCGATGCCCGCGATGGCGGCCATGGCGAAGGTGGGGAACTCGGCGGCGTGCTGGGCGGCGCCGACACCCACGCAGCGCAACGCGGGGCGGCCACGCTGATGCCCGGCGTTGAGCAGGGCGCGAAGTTCCTCGTGATTCTCGGCCGCCTTGCCGCCGAAGATCGTGTCGGCTTCATCCACGAGCAGGGTTGGTGGGTCGTCGTCGGTGATGGTGCGGAAGATTGCCGCCGGGGTCGCGTTAACGGTCATCACTGGGCGGTGGGTGAGGTAGAAGATCACGTCAAGCAGCCGCGACTTGCCGCAGCGTTTCTCCGGTGACCTGATCACCAGGCGGGGCGCGTGCTGCCAGTACGCCTGGCCGTGTGTGGCGGCGATCCACAGCGTGATGGCGTCGGCCAGCTCACCGGACGGCAGCGCGACGTAACGGGTCAGCGCGTCGCGGACCCGGGCGAGCACAGCACCGCCGTCTGCGGGTGCGTCGAGTGTGACCAGCTTGAGCTCGGTCAAGGGTTGGCCGCCTTCCTGGCGGATTCGATCGTTCGCAGCGCTTCGGTCTCGGGCAGCCCGGCGAGCAGTGCGGGCGTCAGCAGGGCCAGCGGGTCGGCGCCCTGCTCGGCTACGCGGCAGGCAGCCCAGAACAGGCCGCTGTTGCGGTTGCCCTTCTCCAGGCGGGACACCCAGTCGGCCAGGCCGGACATGTCCCCGCTGGCGGGCCGCTGCCGCTGTGGCGGCCGTGGCGGGGCGAGCAGCCGCGTTATGGCGTCCCAGTCCAGTCGGCCGCCCGCGCCTGCCCTGTGGTCGAGCAGGACGTAGGGCTTGCCGTGGACACGGGACGGCGGGGCGAGCACGTACCCGCCGCGCCGCTTGCATTCGACGTGATGTTTCGGCAGGGCGCGGCACGGGTGATCCGTGCCCTTGAAGTAGACGTGCAGCCCGCCGCTGGGCGTCTGGACAACGGCGAGCGCGCCGGACAGCAGCCCGGCCGCCTTGACCCGGCGGAACGCCGGCATCCCATCGCCGTTCTTCACATCGACGTCGAACACGTCGCACCCCGGCCAGCCGGTTGCCAGGCCGATGTTCGCGTCCGGCCACGCGGCCCACCAGTCGGCAACTTGCCGCAGGTTCGTGCTCGCGTCCTTGAACCCGGCGCGCGTCAGTGGCGCTTTGCACTGGCAGCGGGTGTCAGCCGGGCACGACGGGTCATCTGGCCGCAGCGGGTGAACTGGCCACCCGGCGCGGGCGTAGGCGAGCGCGGCGTCAAGCAGCGGGGCCGTTCCGCCGCTGCGCTGCGCGGCGCCGTGCCGTAGTGTGGGGTCCATCGACTTCCTTCGCTGGGGTGTCGAAAGCGGTGATGGTGGCCGGGTCCGGCGCGGGCCCGGCCATTGCCGTCTGTGGGATTCCAAGCGCGGCGAGCAGGCTGGATGTGACGACGCGCCACTGGGCGCCGACTTTGAACGCGGTCACACCGCGCCGTTCCAGGTGGCCGGACGCGGCCCACTGGCGCATGGTGGACTGGCCGACGCCGAAGGCTTTGGCTGTTACCGCGAGCGTGGTTACGGGCGGCTGAGCGGCAAGCTCAGCGGCCGTCATGGGGCGGACGGTCACGCCGAGAGCCGTTCGTCTTCGTGGGCGGCAAGCCATGACTCGGCGCAGATCTTGCTCATCCGCTGCGCACCGATGCCGAGCGCCCGTGCGAGCTTCACGATCGTGACCGGCCGGGCGTGCGATTGTCCGGCCATGATGCGGAAGATGGTCGAGGGGTCAACTTCGGCGAGCACGGCGGCCGCTTCCATGGTGATGTCCCGGCTTTTGAGTAGTTCGCGCAGGTCCACAGCACATCCCTTCAGACTGATATCAGTTCGCGGGTTGCCCGCTCACGGTACGTGTTTCCACGCCCCTACGGTCCCATACCCGCGATCATCACGCAACCTGATCGGGTTGGAAAGAACGCTACAGCATTGCCACATTGCGCTCTGAGAGTGCATGATGTGGTCATGGCATCAACCACATTCGCCGCTGTGCTCGCGAAGAACCTGCGCGCCGCGCGGGCACGAGCGGGCATCAGTCAGCAGGTCTTCGCGGCTAGGATGCGCGCGCTCGGCTATGACCAATGGCTCTATCAGACCGTCGGGAACATCGAACGCGGAAAGCGGCGGATCTCCGCCGATGAGCTGCTCGGATGCGCGGTCGCGGCGGAAACCACGTTGCACGCGCTGCTTTCCCCGAGCAGCGATGACCTGATCGTTGAACTTCCTGGCGGTGGGGTGCTGCCGGTCGCGTCGGTGCAGCGCAGCGCCCGGGGGATCAACGACGCTGCGGTCCGCTGGGACAACGACAGGCCGATCTTCACCACCGAACCGCTGCTGCATCAGGCCGTCGCTGACGGGACGGCGACGTGGGCACGGGTGCATCCCAGTGGCGAGGTTGACGACCTGGACCGCGAGACCGGCACGTGGGAACGGCGGGCGGCGCAATGACCCGGCTTCCCGAACCGCGACGCGACCCCAAGACCGGGCGGTGGTCTGCCCGGTACGCGGCGCCAGCGGACGCGGACGGCAAACGGCGCCAGCCACGCGTGTACGGCAAGACCCGCCGTGAGTGTGTCGAGAATCTGACCGCCGCGCTGACCCAGGTGCAGACGGGTGTGTGGTGCTCGAGGCGCGCGACCGTGGGCGAGCACCTCGAGGCGTGGCTGGAGTGGCGCCGAGCGTCGCTGAAAGAGCGCACATGGTGCTCGTACCGGGACGCGGTTGCGTTGTACTGGCGGCCCGCGCTGGGTCATATCCGGCTCGCGGACCTGCGGTCGGCCGACATCATGACCGCTGTCGCTGCGATCCGGCGGGTCAACCGGGACGAGGCCGGGCCGGATGAGCTGCTGCGGCGCCTGCTGGCGGCCAGAGCGACCGTGCACGGCGAACGGCTGTCGTCGGTGCCGCTGTCCGAGTCCACGATTCGGCGCCTCTACGCGCCGCTCAGGGCCGCGCTGGCGGATGCGAACCTGCCCGCCGACCCGTGCCGCGGGGTCCGGCTCGGGAAGGTACGCAAACACAAGCCGCTGCTATGGACGCAGGCCCGCATCGACGAGTACCTGCGTACCGGGTGCCGCCCGGCGAAAGTGATGGTGTGGGACGCGTCCCAGTGCGGCGCGTTTCTCGACTACATCGCCGCCGACCGTCTGTACCCGCTGTACCACCTGATCGCGCACTACGGCCTGCGCCGGTCGGAAGCGTGCAAACTGGCGTGGGCCGACTATGACTCCCGCCACCTGCACATTCGCGAGAGCGGCGGCGACGAAACCAAGACCGAATCATCCGAGCGGGTGGTGACAGTGGACGCGGGCACCGACCGCGTGCTCACGGCATGGCGCAAGACCCAGCTCGCCGAGCGCATGCGCTACGGCGCCGCGTGGCAGGACTCAGGACGCATGTTCACCGCCGAGAACGGCGCTGCGCTGCGGGTGGAGTCCATCAGTGAGCGGTTCGACCGCCTGGTGGCCAAGTCCGGGCTACCGCCGGTAACCCTGCACGGGCTACGCCACGGCGCCGCGTCGATGCTGCTCGCCGCCGGGGTGCCGCTGAAGGTGACCAGCGAGATCCTCGGCCACGCAAGCTCAGCGTTCACCGCCGACGTGTACACGTCCGTGAGTGAGGAACTGGCCGAGTCGGCCGCGTCCGCGATCGGCGCGTTCATCCCCCGTGCCACGCGTGTGCCAGAGGCAGGTTCCGGTGAGCACTGACCCGGGCCGCGAAATGGCCGCCGACCTGCCGATTCATACTGGTGGCACCAGTATGAAACACCGCACTCGTGGTCTGGCGCCATCGCCGCTGACCACGGTCATCGGTGCTCATCCGTGCTCATCGGCGCTGGCCACGGCAGCGTCTGACGTCACCTGCCGCCGTCCGGCGTCATCCGCTGTCATCTGTGCTGTGCCACCGTCGTGCCAGCACACCACCCACATAGACGTCCCCACATGGGGACGGGCCGCCGCATGCGTCGAGAGCGCAGCGGCGGCCCTAGGAACCATCAGCCACGGAAGGACTGATGAACCATGCAAGAAAGGCTACTAACCCCGATCGCAGAGAGCCGGTGCGGCGCATGCGGCGGCTGCGGCGTGGTCCCCGACCTGCGCTGCACCTGCCCGGACCCGAAGGTCCACACCTGCGCGCCCCGGACCTGCCCGGCGTGCGCCGGATCCGGTCGCGCGTGCGCGGGTGAAGACCAGCCACCTAAGGTCACCGTGAACGGGCCGCTGGCCGGGGAACTGCAAACCCTGGCCGAATGGCTCGACGAGCAGCTCGGCGGCGAGGAATACAGCCGGCAGAGCATCGCAGAGACGGCCGCGTCCCGCGTGCGCGAGTTGTCGGCCATCGCAGCGACGGCAGCGAGCTACTCGCGCGACCGCGGGCGCCTGACGGACGCGCAACGGGAGCTGCTCACCCGCATGGCCTCCGACGCGTGCGCCTACCGCCGTCCTGGCCTGTTCTGCAATGACTGTGACGACGCGCCGTCCGGCCTGTGCCCCGACCATGAGGAGGACCTGGACCTCACCGACGCGTACATCCGGCTGGTGCGGGACCTCGGCGGCGAGGTGACGACGTGAGCGACGACGCAATCGGCAGTGGTGCGTTCATGACCGGCGCGGGCTGCGCGTGGCCTGGCTGCGGGCGCGAGATCCCACGGTCCCGCCTGATGTGCAAGGAGCACTGGTACAGCGTGCCGGAAGCCCTGCGCAACCAGATCTGGGCGTATTACCGGCCCGGGCAGACGTTGCTCACCTGCACGGCGCAGTACCGGGAAGCACTCTGCGACGTGATGTCCTACGCGATCGAGCACGCCAGCGACGGTGCATCATGACCGGCCGAGATTGGCGGCCAGTGCTGTCCGGCCTGACCCTCGCCGCGATCCAGGCCGAAGCCACCCGCGCGCACATCAAACACGGCGAACACTCGATGCTCGGCACCGCCTACAGCAGCGGCGAACGGCTCGCGATCCTCATGGAAGAGGTCGGCGAAGTCGCGCACGAACTGACCTACGACCAAGGAGGAGCCGGTGAAGGGCGCCGCGATGAGCTGGTCAAAGAGCTTATCCAGGTAGCAGCGATGGCAGCGACCTGGATCGAATACCTCGAAGGCGAGGTGACGTCGTGAGCGACGCAATGAGCAGCGGCACAGGCGAGGCGCGCTGCGGCCGAATGACCGGCCGGGATTGGCGGCACCGGGCCGCGTGCCGCGCGGAAGACCCGGAACTGTTCTTCGGCGCCGGGACACCCGCGCAAGCCAGGCGGGTGTGCGCAGGCTGCCCGGTCCGCGCTGAGTGCCTCGCCTTCGCCCTGGCCGACGTTCCGGCTGCTGGGGTATGGGCGGGGAAAACCGCGCAGCAAATACAGCGCCTCGCCGGGCCTCAGCCGGACCCTGAGCCGCCGTCGCTGGCGAAGGCACTGGACGAGCACGCCGGGCTTCCACGGGGCCTGACGGCCGTGCAGGAAGCCTGGCGCCTCGGGGTCAGCGTCCGCACCGTACAGAGGTACAGGCAACGAAGGCGGGCCGCGTGATGATCCCTGGTGACACGGTGATGACCCGCGCGACACGCGAATGGGTGACCGTAATTGCGATCATTCCGTTGTACGGCCAGGCCGCGAAACAGTTCGGCGAAACGCTCGTGCTCGTCCACCGCGCCCAGCCAGGCGAGCTGCAACTGTTCCGGCCCTGCGCACTGGTGGCCCCGTCATGACCGGGCGTCTCATCCGGGTCCTGACAGCAGGGACGGTGCTCGCGGTGGCCGCGTTCGCCGCCGTCGTGTCGTACAGCCACGTGTTCGGCCTCGGCCGGGCGCACGGCCAGTCCGGGGCCGCGGCCCGGCTGCTGCCACTGTCGGTGGACGGGCTGATCGCCGCCGCGTCTTTGGTGATGCTGCACGAAGCGCGGCAGCAGCGGCCCACACCGCCGCTGGCGCGGTGGATGCTCGGCCTAGGTGTGGCGGCCACTCTCGCCGCGAACGTGGCGTACGGGCTGCCGTGGGGCCTGGCGGGTGCGGCGGTGTCGGCGTGGCCGGCGGTCGCGTTCGTCGGCTCAGCCGAAATGTGCATGTACCTGGTCCGCACCTCGGCCGTACCCGCGCCCGTACCCGTTCCTGCGGCGGTGCAGCCGCAGTCCAACGGCCACAAGCCGCTCCCGTCGATCCGCGACATCCGCGCCGAGCACGGATGCAGCCAGGCAACCGCAGTGAAGATCCGCAACGCAATCAAACGGCAGGCCAT
>DATIYI010000326.1:0-71790 GCA_035517695.1 Streptosporangiaceae bacterium | reverse complement strand
GTTCCACAACGCCAGCCCCAGGCACAGCCGCTGCTCCACGTCGCAGAAACCGGCCAGGCCGTCCTCGCCCCACCGGTAGGCACGCGACCGGGCGTGATCGTGCGGCAGGTAGCCCCACGCCCCGCCGTCCGCGCTGTAATCTTCGCGGACCGTTCCCCACTGCCGCTCGCTCACATACGGTCCCCACAGGTACCAGTCGCTGGCCTGCCGCAACCCATCCTCGAGCCGCCCGAAGCCGTCCACCCGCTCACGCTCAGCACTCATCACTGTTCCCCTGGCTGTCGCCGTTTGCTAGCTGTCGCTGATCCCTCGGCCCTCGCTGCACCACAGCACCTACCCGCGGCGGAAGCTGGTTCGTTACCCCGGCCGTGGCGCCGGCGATGGTCGGATCCGCGCACCTGAACGATGCCGCAATCGCAGGTAAATTCACGCGCAATTCTGCCGCCTGGGTGCCGGTGCGAGGCGACGTCTCGCACCATGGCCGGTGGCTCCCATCCGCCACGAAGCCGGATGAGCTCGCGAGGGGGGAGGCAGCGGCGAGTCGGTGCATGACGTAGGCCTCAACGGTCAGGTATGTCATGTTAACTGTCGGCAGGCGCGCAGGGGACGCGCGTCACCCCATAAGGGTGATCCAACGCCCCGCATATCCGCGCATGGTTCAGCTGTACCACGGGTCGGCACGGGAGAGGGCATGGCTGACGTCAGTGAGCACATGGATCAGGCGCACGCCGACGCTCTCAGGCGTCGCTACCTGATCCGGTTCGAAGAAGACACGCTGAGGCAGCGGCCGCTGCGGATCCGGGTGGTCATCGAGTTCATCGGCACGTTCGTGCTCGTGACCGTGGCCGCCGGTTCCGGCGTGATCAACCACTACGTCGGCGGCGGACCGATCAGCAGAGCAGCCGCGGTGATCGCACCTGGTGCGGCCGTGATGGCCATGATCTATGCCTGGGGTCCGCTGTCGGGGCTGCACATCAACCCGGCCGTCACCTTCGCCTTCACCAGCCGCAGGGTTTTCCCGACGGCGTGGGTGCTGCCGTACCTGGTCGCCCAGTTTGCGGGTGCCATCTGCGCGGCCCTGTTCCTCCAGGTCATGTTCGGGGACGTCAGCCAGGGGGGTAACTATCCCATCGCCAAGCCGGGCGGCGACTGGCGGTCGTTCGTGATGGAGATGGTTCTCACCGCGATCCTGGCGAGCATCATCCTCAACACGGCGACGGGTCACCGTAGCATCGGCCACAATGCGGCCCTCGCCGTCGGGTCGACTGTCGCGCTTCTGGGGCTGTTCGCCAGCCCGATCAGCGGGGCGTCCATGAACCCGGCCCGCTCGCTGGGTCCCGACATCGTCGGCAACGACTACGCGGGCTGGTGGGTCTATATCGCCGGTCCTGTCGCGGGCGCCGCCATCGCCGTCGTGATCATCGCCCTGGTGCGCGGCGTGCCTGACAAGCAGGAGCGGGCGGCGGCGCAAGGCGGCGAGCTGCCCCTGGAAGGCCCGGTGCCTGACGGACCCGTTGTGCCCCCGATCAGGCCGTGAAGGCGCCCCCATAGGGCGCCCTATAGAGCCGACGCCGATGGGTCAGCGCTTCAGATCAGATATCGCGTTCGGCCTTGATGCGCCCGGAAGCGGCGGCGGCTAGCGCCGCGTGGTCGCGCTCGTTCTGGTCGGCGTAGGCGGTGGAGAATTCCGCGATCGCCCGGTCGAAGACGTCGCTTCCACCCAGATAGGAAGCGATCGCGATCCGGTCACCGGACCTTGCGTGCGCCCGCGCCAGTGTCCACCCGCAGAGCTCGCCATACAGCCGCAGGCCATTAGGGATCATGCTGTCGATTTCGATGGAGAACTTCCAGTCGCGCAACTGGCGGATGTAGAAGTCCCTGGTCTTGCCGTCGAGTCCGCGTTCAGTGCGCTGCCAGCCGAGGAAGATGTCGCTGGACGCCTGCATGAGCCGCTGGCCCGCGACGACCCGCTGGCCTTGGTTGGCGTACTTGCTCGCGCCGACGAAGGCGCTGAGCACAGAGCGTTCCGCCTCCTTGACCTGGAGGAACAGCGGATCGGACTCGTCGCGGCCGAGCATGAGGACGATCCAGCACCTGGTGCCCACGCTGCCGACCCCGACGACCTTGCGGGCGATGTCCGCGAACTCGAACTGCTCGATGAGGTGGCGGCGGTCGGTCTCCAGCGTGCGCCGGTACTTCCCGATGAGCGGGCCAAGCTGGTCCTCGAGTCCTGCCGCGTCCGGCCGCTGCGCGATGAGATCGGACAACGGGACGAGCAGCGGGGGATCCGCGGCGATCCGCGGTCGGCCATCGACCATGTGACAGAGCTTGTCGAACGCCTGCAGGCTGTCCCTTGTCTGCGCCTTCGCCAGGCCCTTGGCCACGGACTTGCGCTGCCGCTTGTCCAACATGGTGCCGAACTGCGCCTGCAGTTCGTCGAGTTCCACGCGCGCATACCAGATGTCCAGGTTGCGCATGCCCGCGAAGCGCCGCATCGCCACGCGGTAGCGCGCCACCGCAGCCACCACGATGTCCCGGCGCTGCTTGCCACTGAACCCGTTGCCTCGCGCCGCCACTTCGAGGCTCGCCGCCAGCCGCTTGACATCCCATTCCCACGGCCCGGGCAACGTCTCGTCGAAGTCATTGACGTCGAACACAAGTCGGCGCTCCGGCGAGGCATAAACACCGAAGTTCGACAGGTGCGCGTCCCCGCAGACCTGCACCGTCAGGCCGGAGACAGGCGTCTTGGCCAGGTCGCTGGCCATGGGCAGGGCGGCGCCACGGAAGAAGGTGAACGGCGAGACAAGCATGCGTCCGTAGCGGACAGGGACCAGCTCTGGCACCCGTGACACTGCCTGCCGCTCAAGCAGGCTGACGGGGTCCGGACGGTCTGCGGGCGGGTCGAAGACCGCGTGGCTTGCGCGGGGCACCTCGGCCCGGGCTGCCTTGCCGCGTGCTGCTCGCTCTGCCGGGGTTGGTTGCGCGAGCGCGATATCGGGCTGCGCGCGCGATGCACGCCCGTCGACTGCCTCGGGCTGTTTCGCGGCGGGCGTCGCGGGTCGCTTCGCGGCTCGCTTGGATCGCTGTGGGCGCGTCGCGGGCGCCTGCGCTTGAGTCTCCACCACGAGACCACGATGACCTGATCAAACCGTACCGCGCGTCACCCGGCGTGGGTGACTGTGTGTGACTACGGTCAAGCTAGCCCGCTGCGGGCTTCCTGGCGACACCCGCGTAGTTGGGTGCCCTTCCCGGCGAGCCGACGCCATCAGCCGGCCGCCACCTGTTGGTCGCCACGACCCCGGGCTCGAGCAGGTCGAGGCTGTCGAAGAAGCGGCAGACCTGCGCATACGTGCGCCGGGTCTGCGCGGTGGAGACGAGTGCGTTGTACCGCTGCGTCGCCCGCGCGGCGGCGTCGGCGTCGATGTCGCTCGCCGGATGGGACAGCGCAAGGTAGCTGCCGGCCGCGGTCTCGTCCATCAGCCGCCGCACGATTCCGTACGGATCATCGGAATCGGGGATCAGGTGCAGGATCATCAGCAGCATCACCGCGACCGGTCGGCTTAAGTCCAGTGTCCGCGCGGCAGCCTTGAGGATCTTCCCGGTGTCACGCAGATCGGCGTCCAGGTACGCGGTCGGTCCCTCGGTGCTGTTCAGTAACGCCCGGGCGTGCACCAGCACTACGGGGTCGTTGTCGACGTAGACGACACGGGATTCGGGCGCGAGCGACTGCGCCACCTCATGGGTGTTGTTGGCGGCAGGGATGCCTGTGCCGATGTCGAGGAACTGCCTGACGCCCATCTCGCCGGCCAGGTGGCGCACGGTTCGCCGGAGGAACGCGCGGTTCGCGCGCACCCCGACGAGGATGGCGGGTTGCGCCGCGATCACTTGATCTCCCGCCTCGCGGTCGGCGGCGAAGTTGTCCTTGCCGCCCAGCCAGTAGTCGTACACCCTCGCCGGATGCGCGACGCTGGTATCGAAGCCGGGCTGGCGGTCTTTGCGCGGCGGGCTAGCCGGTGATTCAGGCATTTCGCTACGACACTACCTAAACCTAAACCGCAGCGTCAGCGATCCGGGGCGGCCCCTGGCGGACGCGGCTCAGCGCGTCGGCAGTGCTGCCGCGCCACCAGCCGAGCGCCTCGACCCACCAGGTCAGGCCGACTCGCGCGTACGGCACGACGTGCTGCCCGCCGCGGTCCGCGGTGGAGCCGTCTGTGCGCCCCTCGAGTGCCACGTCGAACGGCGTCCGCGCCGTACGCTGTGCCCGCGGCGCCAGGCTGGCTGTTCAGGTACGCACCCGGGCCGAGGCCGTGACCGCGCTCGCGGCTGGCGCGGATGCGCTGGTCGCCCAGGGCACCGAGGCCGGTGGGCACACCGGGTTCATCGGCACGCTCACGATCCTGCAGGTCGTGCTCGACGTCGTCGGCGCCAGTCCGGTGCCCGTTCTCGCCGCTGGCGGCATCGCAACCGGCGCGGCCGTCGCGGGCACGCTGATCATGGGCGCCTCGGGCGCGTGGATCGGCAGCGCGCTTTCCGCGGCGCAGGAGGCGGACGGGCCGCCAGCTCGCAAGGAGCGCCTGCTCAGTGCCGCGGAGACCGACACCGTCCAGACGCGGGTATTCGACATCGCACTTGGCGCCGGTTACCCGGCGGCGACCCCGGGCCGTGCGCTGCGTAACCGGTTCACCGATCAGTGGCACGGCAAGGAGGACGACCTGCAGGCCCGCCGGTCGGGGGAGAACGAACGGCTCCGCCAGGCCCGCGCCGCGGACGATTTCGACACCTACCACGTGTACGCCGGCCAGGCGATCGGCTTGGTCCGCGCGGTCGAGCCCGCCGCCGCCATCATCGGCCGTTTCGCCGCAGACGCTGAGCGGGCGATCGGGCGCAGCGCCGCGCTGCTCGGGCGAGATTCCTGACTGGCCGCGTTCCACCACGGAGCCGCCGCGCGTCTGAAGTCCGGTCTGACCGCAAGATCGGCGCGACCGCGCCGAGCCGCCCTGTCCCATCAGACCAGCCTCGGACTGCCGCGACCGGCGCAAAAGTGACTGGAACGACATCATGCGCTAAATTCCAGCCATGCACGCCGTCGCCGTGGTCGTGTGGGATGAGGTACCAGTGTTCGAGCTGGCCGCCCCCTGTGAAGTCTTCGGTGTCGACCGCCCCGATCTCGCCTCGCCCTGGTACCGCATGCTCCTGTGCGCCCCTGGGCGCGGGCCCGTGCCGATCGGAACCGGCTTGTCGGTGCCCGCCCCCTACGGCCTCGACGCCGCCATCGGCGCCGCCACCGTGATCGTGCCTGCCTGCGCGAGCGTCGGCGGCGACATCCCAGCGCCGGTGATCGACGCGCTGCGCGCGGCGCATGCACGCGGTGCGCGGATCGCCTCGATCTGCACCGGGGCGTTCGCCCTGGCTGAGGCGGGCCTGCTCGATGGCAGGCGCGCCACCACGCACTGGATGCACGCGGCGCAGCTATCCAGCGGCTATCCGCGGGTCAGCGTCGATCCGGCCGTGCTCTATGTCGACGACGGGGACGTCTTGACCTCCGCAGGCGCGGCCGCGGGGATCGACCTGTGCCTGCACCTTGTCCGCAAGGACCACGGCACCCGAGTGGCCAATGCGCTCGCCCGCCGCATCGTCGTCCCGCCGCACCGCGATGGGGGCCAGGCGCAGTACGTTGACCGGCCGCTTTCCGGTTCGGACGAACCGGGTCTTGGTCCCGTGCTCGACTGGGCCCGCGCCCGGCTTGACCAGCCCATCACCGTCGCCGATCTTGCGCGCGAGGCTGGAGTCAGCCCGCGCACATTCACCCGCCGCCTGCACGCGGCGACAGGCGCCAGCCCGCTGCAGTGGCTGCTGCACGAGCGGATCCACCTGGCGCAGCAGCTACTTGAAAGCACAGCGGAGCCGGTCGAGCGGATCGCACACACGTGCGGCTTCGGCGCGGCGTCGGGGATGCGGCGGCATTTCGTCCGGGTCGCCGGAGTCTCACCACAGGTGTATCGGAGAACTTTTCATAACGGCTCCGCGTGGCGCGACGGCTCCGCGGGGCGCGACGGCTCCGCGGGGAGCGACGGCTCCGCGCAGCGCGACGCCTCTGCTCTCGCGGGCGCGCCGAGATGAACCACGAGGCGGGCGACGGACCCGCCATCAGGCAGTTGTCGTCGCGGGTCGTCTACGAGAACGCGTGGATGACCGTCCGCGAGGACCGGATCGAGCGGCCCGACGGCTCACGCGGCATTTACGGCGTGATCGACAAGCCGGACTTCGCGCTGGTCATCCCGGCAGAAGACGGCGGATTCCACCTGGTCGAGGAGTATCGCTACCCGATCGGGCGGCGCAGTTGGAGTTTTCCTCAGGGCACGATGCCAGGCCGCGCGTCCGCCGATCCTGAGCAGTTGGCGCGCCGCGAGCTTGCCGAGGAGACGGGCCTGCGGGCGGGCACGCTGGCGCATCTTGGCTTCCTGCACTGCTCCCACGGCATGAGCCGGCAGGGCTGCAACATCTATCTCGCCACTGATCTGCGCCACGGCGTGGCGCGGCGCGAACACGAGGAACAGGACATGCGCCAGGCATGGGTCTCCCGCGGCTCATTCGAGCAGATGATCGTCGGCGGTGCCATCACCGACGACGCCACCCTGGCCGCTTACACCCTGCTGATCCTGCACGAGCGCGGCGCTCATGGTGGCGCCACGCTCGGCCTTGACGCGCACCTTTAGCCTCGTCCGGCCCGCCGCGCACCGTCCCTTCTCATGATCGTGGTACCTAGCCCGTGATATGCGCGGCTTAGGCACCACGATCATGAAAATGTCACCGTGCCGAACCTCTCCTGGGGCTGCGCCCGTGCCGACCCGATCAGCCGGGGAAACATGCCCTAACTGTCGCGCTCGACCGGGCAGGTCATGCAGTGCGAGCCGCCCCTGCCACGGCCAAGCTCGTTGCCCCTGATGGTGATGACCTCGAGGCCGCTGCGCCGGAGGAAGGTGTTGGTGGTGTCGTTGCGCTCGTATGAGATCACCACGCCAGGCTCGATGGCCAGGACGTTGCAGCCGTCATCCCATTGCTCACGTTCGGCGGTGTAGACATCGTAGGTCGGGGTGAGCATCTTGACATCGTCAAGCCCGAGCGCCGCCGCTATCGCCTTGTGCATGTCTGCCGGCGGATGGTCGGTGACCTTGAGTTCCTTCTCGTTGTCACCTGGCTCGATCGTGTAGGCGGGAAGCATCCCGAGCCCGGCGTATTTGGTGAACACTCCGCGGTCGACCATGGTCATGACCGTGTCGAGGTGCATGACAGCCCGTGCCTTCGGCATGTTGACCGCGACGATGCGCGCTGCCCCGCCCGCGGCGAACAGACGCCGCGCGAGCATCTCAATCGTCTGTGGCTGGGTCCGCTCACTCATCCCGATCAGCACCGAGCCGTTGCCGACCGGCATCACGTCGCCGCCTTCCATCGTGGCAGGCGCCGTGACGCTGCCCTCGTTCCACACCTCAAACCGCCCGTCCGCGAAAATCGGATGCCACCCGTACAGGGCCTCGTAGTGGATGGTTTCGCGCCGCCTGGCCCGCTTACGCATCGCGTTGATCGACACACCGCTGTAGATCCAGCACGAAGTGTCCCTGGTGTAGAGATGGTTCGGCAGTGGGCTGAGGACGAAGTCGTCAAGTGCCAGCGAGTGGAACCACACGCTGGGCGGCTGCGGGATCCGCTCAAGTAGTTCGCGTTTGGTGATGCCCCCGACCAAGTACTGCTCCAGGGTGTCGACGTCCATGGCGTCGAACGCGTTGCGGACCGCGTCGATGGCCATCGGTCCGTAGAACCGCTCGTCAAAGGTCCGGTCGAGCACGTAGGTGCGTGCCTCGGGTGTGGCTAGCGTGTCGCGGAGCAGGTCACCGAACAGGTGCACGGTGACGCCGCGTGCCCGCATCGCCGCGACGAAGTCGTCGTGCTCCTCGCCCGCCCGCCGTGCCCACAGCACGTCGTCGAAGAGCAGGTCGGCGGCGTTGGACGGGGTCAGCCGGCTCAGCTCGAGGCCAGGCCGGTGGACGATGACCTGCCTGAGGCGGCCGACCTCGGAGTTGACCTGCAGAGCCATGGTTGCCTCCAGGCAGACATGGGGATCCCCGATCAGAGATGCCCCAAACCCGCTATTCCCGAACGGCTGCGCGGTGCGCGACCGCTGGATACCAGTGAGACTGGACGGTATGTGGCCCACAGAGGCGGATGCGCTGATCGAGGAGCAGCGGCGCCTGGCGGCCGCCGCGCCGCCCGCCTGGCAGCCGCCGGCTGGGGAGCTAATGATCGCAGGCTGTTTCGTTTGTTTCGGGCGTGACCGTCACGGCCCGGGCGCGGCAGGTGAGCCGGCCTGGGCCGCTGCGGTGGCGCTGCGCGGTCGCCGGCACCTGGCCGGGACGGTCCGTGCGGGCGTGGCGAGCGGCCCGTATGAACCGGGCCTGCTCGCCCTTCGCGAGGGCCCGCTGCTCGAGGCAGCCGTCCGTGACCTGCCCACAGAGCCCGCGGTGCTGCTCGTCAACGCGACGGGGCGCGATCACCCACGACGCGCAGGCCTGGCGCTGCACCTTGGTGCGGTGCTCGGGCTGCCCACCGTCGGCGTCACCCACCGGGCACTGCTCGCGACGCGGGAACTGAACTCAGCGCCGCAAGCGGATTGGCCACCTGATCGGTACGGCGCCGCGAGCCCCATCGTCATCGATGGCGAGCAGGTCGGGTGCTGGCTGCGGACCCGGGCAGGTACCCGCCCGCTTGCCGTCCACGCCGCCTGGCGGACCAGCGTCAACGTGGCCGCCGATGTGGTGCTCAGAAGCTGGTGCAGGCGCCGCACACCAGAACCGCTACGGCAGGCGCGCCACCTCGCCCGCGCCGCGCGTGCCGCCTGAGAATCGGCGCGCCGCGGTGCATGCGGTGGGCCCATCCGCGTGCGCTTGCGGGTGGCGGGTCGCGCCGTCAGCCGGTCACGGGCAGCACGATCGCGGACGGGTGGTCCGGGTCGTGGAAGACCTCCTGGTGAGCGGTAACCATAGGGGCGGCCCCCAGCGGTTCCCCGGTTCCAGGGTTGCGGTCCACCCGCGGGTAGGCTCCGCTCGCCACCTGGACGCGCAACCGGTGACCTGGCAGGAAGCTGTGCCCGGCCGGCCAGAGATCAACCGGCACGCGCCGCACGCCGTCGGCGGCGGGCTCAGGATTTCCAGCCACTAGGCGGCGCACGCCCTCGCAGACGTTGATCGACGTGCCGGTCGGCCCCACATCGCAGAGCCGGACGACGAGGTCGGTGTGGACGCGGTTGGACCTGACGTACAGGTCGGCGGTCACCGGCCCGATGATCTCCAGGCTGGACCACAGTATCGGGCCGGTGAACGTGAGCACGTCCTTGCGCAGCTCAAGCCGCCGGTTGTCCGCAGGCTCGGAGTTGCCGACAAGCGTGGGGCCGCTGAGGGTGGGTGTCGGGTGCGCGGGATCGTAGCGGTAGGTGTCGGGCGGCGACGCCGCGGGCGGCGCGGGCCGAAGGCGCCGGCCCTGCTGCAGGTGCCAACGTTCCTGCCGCATTCCAGGCACTGGCCAGTCCGGATAGTGACGCCATTCACCAGCACCTGTGATGTACAGGCGGACCGGCTGATCACGCAGCTGGGACTCGTCGCCGAGGAGGTGGGCGCGGAACCAGGCAAGCGCGTCGGCGCTCGCCGCGCGCAGTTGCCGTGGGTCGACGTGATACCACGGCCCGATCGTCAGCTGCGGCTGCCGACCGGCCTCGCGCAGTACCGCGTAGTCCCGCAGCTGCCAGGGCAGGAATACGTCGTACCAGCCGCCAAGCAGGCTGATGGGGACGGCCACGTCGGCGACGCTGCCGCTGTGGTCGCGGCGCTGCCAGTAAGGCCCATCAGTCGCCTGGTTACACAGCAGGTCCTGGAAGAAGGGGACCGGTGCACCAGCGGCAAGGGTGTCAAGGTCGGCTAGCGGCCGTCCCGTCAAAGCGGCACGCCTGGCCCGGCGGATGGACGTGACGGCCGCGGTCAAGCGGCCGATCGGCCGCTCGATGCGGGTGGTCAGGTCGCTCCAGCTGAGTGTCGACTCGAGCGCGAACGCCCCGCCGACGTAGGCCGCGTCGTGGAATTGGGACGCCGCCATTTGCGCGGCCATGGCCTTCAGTTCTGGCCCGGCGTTGGCGGCGATCGCCCACTGAGAGTAGCCGAGATAGCTCGGGCCGTACATGGCGAACGTGCCGCCGAACCACGGCTGCGCTTTCAGCCAGGCGACGGTGGCCAGCCCGTCCTCCCGTTCGTTGCCGAGTGGGTCGAATACGCCGCCAGACCCGAACGTGCCGCGCACGCTCTGCACGACCGCCTGGAAACCGTGCTGGGCGAAGAAGTGACCGCAGGCGAGGCCGACCAAGCCGCTGCGCCCGTACGGCGAGCGCACCAGGATCACCGGCGGCTGCCCGCTGCCTGGGTGATCCGCGCTACCCGGCTGATCTGCGCTGCGCGCCTGCTCCCCGTTGCCCGCCTGATCCCCGATGTCGGTGGGGAAGTACCTGTCCGCGAGCAGGGTGACGCCATCGGGCATCGGCACGGCAAGATTGCGCTGCACGGCCACCGGGTGGGACCCGCGCGGCAGCCGCAGCGCGGCGAAGCCCAGCTTGCGCGCGGTGCTCGCGGCCCTGTCTCTGGCGGCGATCACGCTGGCGCCGACGCCGCCCCTGGCGGCGGTCGCGGTCGTGACCTTGCTGCCACGGGCCAAGGCGCTGCCGCGCCGGATCGTCGCGACGGTGCTGCCCAGGGCGGTGGCGAGGGCGCCGCCCGGGGTGGTGGCGCCTGCGCCGTCCGGAGCCATGGCGCCTGCGCCGTCCGGAGCCATGGCGCCCGCGCCATCCGGCGTGGTGGCCACGGCGCCGGACCTTGCTGCTGTCGCCGCCGCTGTCGTCACCGTGCTCCGTTTGACGCTGCGGACCGTGCGTAGGGCGCGGCTGCGTAGCGGCTCGCCAGGAGACCGCATTTTCGCCCCCTATCCGATTACCTACCAGCAAGTAATAATACCGGCCGATCGGTGCGGCAACGCGGGATCCGCTGCGCCGCGCCCGCCCCCGGCGGCCCGCGGCCGGTCAGGTCGCCGAACCTGCGGCGGCGCCTGTCACCAGGTCACCCCAGCGAGCGAGCGCCGCGTCGAGGTCGAGCGGCGCGATCATCTCGCCCGTGCGCAGCTCTTCCGCCCAGTCCTGCACCGGAACCCGCCACATCACCTCGAACTCGATACCGTCAGGATCCTTCGCGTACAGCGACTTCGACACCCGGTGGTCGCTCGCGCCGACGAGGACGCCGTGCGCGGCGAGCCTACCGCGCATCTCCACAAGCTCGGGCAGGGTCCCGACCTCCCAGGCGAGGTGGTAGAGGCCGGGCCGTGGCGCGCCGTCGGCGCGCCGGGCGCCTGGCCCGCTCCCTGACGGCTGCGCGGCGGCTGCGACCTGGAACAGCCCGAGATCATGGTCGTTGGAGGTGCCAGGCGCGCGCAGGAATGCGGCGCGGCCCGGGATCTCGGTCGCAATCTCGAAACCGAGCGCGTCGCGGTAGAACTTCACCGAACGTGATACATCGCTGACATAAAGCACGGCGTGATTCAGGCGGCGAACGGACATAGTGCCAACTCCTCGGTTTCTGCTGCTAGCCATCAGAATGCCTGCCGTGTGACGGCTGACACCCATCGGCGGCCACGCCTCGCCCCGCTGCCCTGCCAGACGAGGGATACCGCGAGGCGGGAGGCCGGATGCGTCAGTTACTTGAGCGCTTCGCCACCACTAGCCGAGATCTCTTTCCACAGATCCCGGTAGCACTGCGCGGCTGTGCTCCGTGGGGCGTAGGCGGGCAGCGGCGCGCGGCGGACTGCCATCTGCTCGATCAGCGACAGGGCGGGGACCGCGGCGGTGGCGACGTCGGAGCGTTCTTCCGGTAGGTGTTCGACGATGTCGCGGTGCAGCCGTTTACGCCTGTCGACCATGGAGAAAAACGCCACGATGGCCGGCCGGCGGCCATCGAACGCGCCGACGAAGCCGGTGAGCTGGTCGAGGGTGCGCGTGCAGAGCGTCGTCGGGATGAGCGGCACGATCAGGGTGTCCGCGGCGTTCAGCACGTTCTCTGATGCCAGCGACATGCTCGGCGGGCAGTCGAGGAAGACGGTGTCGTACTCGCGCGCCAGCGGCGTGAGCAGCCGGGCGATCTGCCGGGTGGGTTTCTTGGCCGCGTCGAGGACAAGGTCCATCCTGCGGTAGGTAAAGTCGGCAGGCAGCAGGTCGAGTTTGTCGAAGTCGGTGCCCTTGATCGCGGCGTCCAGCGGTCGCGCGCCGCGGACCAGAGCCTTGCTGCCGCCTTTGACCCGCGGCCGGATCCGGAACAGAAATGTCGCCGCGGCCTGCGGATCCAGATCCCAGAGCAGAGTGCTGCCCTCGCGGCTCGCCAGGTAGGCGAGGTTGACCGCCGCCGAGGTCTTGCCGACCCCGCCCTTGACGTTGTACGTGGCGTAAACCCTCACGCGGCCGCGACCTTTGTGAGGCTGGCGATGAGCCGGGCGTTGCGGCCCCCGGTGAACCGGGCGAAACGCCTGCCGAAGTCGTCGCGTGCCCCGGTCGCCGCCGCGTCAAGCTGCGCCGCGAGCTCGCCCATGGCGAGGAGTGTGGCGGCTGGCGCGGCGCGCTCGGCCACCATCCGTGCGGCGAGCGTACGTATCGCCTCGCGCTGTACGTGCCCGTCCTGGATCTCGCCGAGGCAGTCCTGCAACTGCTTCAGCTCCCTGACAGCGCTGCGGTGTGTCGGCGGGTCGTGCAGCGCGGCGAAGAACTCGAGCAGGTACCGCAGTTCCTTGCCGCGCTTGCGGACCGTGTGCAGGTCCTCTTCTGGTGAGCTCGCGGTGACGGCCGCGCCGGTCCTCGTGAGCCTGCGGTACGCCCGCTGGACCCGCGCCGCGGCAAGGTCGGCAATGGGTGCCTGCCCTGGTCCTTCCCTGTCACGGGCGGACCCGCGGGCCTGCGTGCCCGCCGCGGTGCTGCCGGGCGCGATGTTGGCCAGTGCGATCCGCCATTGCCTGGTGAGCTCGGTGAAGCGGGCCGAGCGTAGCCCACGGACTAGGCGGCGGTGCTCGGCCGCGCGATAACGGACGAGGCTGCCGTGCAGCGGCGCGAGATCGGCAGGTGCCGCCGTGACGAGGCCCGCTGCCGCCTCGGCGAAGCCGAGCAGGTGCACGTCCAGGTCGCGGGTCGATGTGGTGAGCTGCCCGAGCCACTTGAATTCGGCGGCGAACCTTGCCGCCAGGTCGCCAGGCAGCGCGTCGCCCGCGAGTTTCAGCGCGGCCCTGGTGCGGCGTACCGTCACCCGCAGATCGTGCAGGAACTCGGTGTCGATGTCGCGGATGACGCCGTCGACGTTCGCTTCCACTATGTCGAGCAGGCGCAGAAGTACGGCCGCGACGGCCGCGCCCGCCGGCATCGACGATGTCAGCGCGACGTCCACCGCGCTGCTGTAGTCGCCCGCCCGGCGCCCGACGGCGGCGAGTGTCAGCGCGAAGGCCGATCCGTCGGCCGCGGTCAGGCCGGGCAGTTCGGCGAGCAGCCGCTCGACCCGATCGGCCTGCGCATCATAGCCGCGTACCGGCGTCACCGTCAGTCGCGGCGGCAACGCCGTCGCGGCCGGGCCGCGAAGCGACCCGTGGTCGATGGTGAGGCGCACGACCGTCTTGTCTTCGCCGTCGAGCAGGCGCAAAGTGCGCTGGGTGCTCGCGGCCGTGGCGACAGGGAGCAGCGCCCGGAGTCCGGCGAGCGGCGCGACGCGTTCGCGCAGCAGACCAGCGGGAAGCGTGCCGGACATGCACGGCAGGCTCATTCGCGGCACGGCCGCGGTAACCCGTGCGCCCCCATGTGTGCCAAGGGTGACCTCGTGCATGCCGCCGCCACTGACGTACTCGAGCGTGCAGCCCGCGTGGTGCAGGCGCCAGTCGAACGTGTCCAGCCACACCCGCCGCACCGTGCGCGAGCCGTCCGCGGCGAGCTGGAACGTGGAGCGCAGCACGTCGGCCATCCCGTTCCACGCAGCCGTACCCGTGCCAGCGGCGGTGGCAGGCCCGGTTACCGTGCTGGTCTCTTCGATTACGAACTCGCGAAGCTGCTGGGGCAACCTCGCCTCCCGTCAGTGTTGACTCACGTATCAGTGTTGACTCACGTACCTGGCCAGGTTGACTCACGTACCTTGCCAGGTTGACTCACGTACCTTGCCAGATGAATGTCGGCGGTCGCGCCCGCTGGCGGCACCGGATACGACGCACTATAGCCATCCTCGGTTAATTTACTGTTTGCCCAATCGTGCCCATGCGGTGATTATTTCTGGACTTCCACCGTTGCGGGCTGGCCAAGCATCCGGCGGCGGGTCAGCGGAAGGGCGAGCACCATGACGGCGGCCATGACCGCGAGGCGGCGGCGGGTTCGTTGAGCAGTGCCTGCACAATGCGGGCGACGATCAGGCCGCCGGCGTTTCCGGCCAGCCAGCGGAGGGCCGCGGCGGTGGCTCCGGCGTCACCTGCCCTGCGTTCAGCGATCTCAAGCACCACCGGCAGCGATGCGAGCAGCAGCGCTCCGGCGAAGAACATCATGACCACACCGGCTGCCACCCCGGGCCGCACCGCGAGCGCGAGGCATCCGGCTGCCGTCATGATCACGACAAGCCGCAGCAGCATCGCCTCGGCACCCCGCATGGCGACCCACGGCGCGAGCAGCATGGCCGCTGCGGACACGTAGCGGCGCCAATGATCAGGAGCAGGCTGACCTGGCTGCCCTGACTGAGCACCGACCCGAGGACGAGGGCCAGCACGAATCCACCGAAGATGCTGGCCGAGCCGAGTGCGATCCCGGTGGGCGGGCCTCGAGGCATTCGTCCGCGAGCTTCGTCAGCCCGCCCTCTCGCGCCGCAGGGCAGCCACGGCGTGGGAGGTGCCCGAGGCCGGGCAGAGCCTGCGTCGCGGCAGGCCAGGGCCGTTCGTGACTTGGGAGATCGCGCGGCGCCCTGGCGGCGTTGTGATGGAGGTCAGCTCACGGCGTCAGCGAAAGGTCGGGCAATTCCCGGCCCACAAGCATGAACACCGGGCATGCTGAAGGCATGAAGGTCCTCATTTCCGCGGACATGGAGGGCGCCACCGGCGTCACCTGGCCCGCCGACGTGGAGCCGGGTACCGAGCAGTGGCAGCGCTGCCGACGGATGTTCACCTCGGACGTCAACGCCGCCATCGCGGGCTTCTTCGACGCAGGCGCTACCGGTGTCGTCGTCAACGAGGCGCACGCCACAATGCGTAACCTGCTGCTCGAGGAACTCGACGGGCGGGCGGCCATGCTGACCGGCCGGCACAAGGAGCTGGGCATGGTGGAGGGCATCCAACATCCCGACGTGACCGCTGTCGCCTTCGTTGGCTACCACGCGGGGGCGGGCGAGGAGGGTGTGCTCGCCCACACCTACCTGCCGAATTCGATCATCGGTGTGCGGGTGAACGGTGAGCCAGCCAGCGAGGGTCGGCTCAATGCCCTGGTCGCGGCCGAGTATGGGGTACCGGTCGTCCTCGTCACTGGCGACGATCAAACCTGCGCCGACGCGGCGGGTTATGCCCCGCAGGCACGAGCGGTCGTGGTTAAGGAGTGCGTGAGCAGGTACTCGGCCGTCTGCAGAAGTCCCTCCGCGACGGCCGCGGATATCCGGTCCGCAGCGGCAGGTATGGGCAAGCTCGCCGGCAGCAGGGCGCCCGCGGTTGCTACCACCTACCACGTCGAGGTGGATGTCGATGCCGTACAGCTGGCTCAGGCGGCAGCGATCGTGCCGACGGTCGAGCAGGCCGGCGAGCGGACGGTCGCCTACGACAGCCCCACGGCCTACGAGATGATCCGCTGTTTCAAGGCGGTCGCCACATTGATCTCGGCGGCCGTCGAGAACAGGTATGGCTGAACCGGCGGCACGCGGTGGGCTCGTTCTCGCCACACTGATGCCTCGTTGGACGCCAGGTTGCCCGGCTTCCACCCTTCCGTCTCAAGATCATTTCGGGGATAACGCTGGCGTCGGCGCGCCCCGACGCGGTCAGCCCAGGCTGAGCCGCACGGGCGCTTACCGGGCCGCTAGCTACTAGCTCACCACGCATGTGGCAGGCTGGCGCAACGGAGAGGTGCTCGAGCTCCTGCCGCCCCGCGTAAAATGGGTGGAGCTAGTGGCGTGAGCTTGCTGCGGGAGTGAAGCGCCGGGGTGATGCAGTGAGTCACAAGGACGAGCCGGCAATGCCCTTGACGGCGCCGGCGCTAGCGCCTGTCCCGGCGCCCGCGCCGCAAGGGCCGCCGCACGGTGTGCCACAAGGGGCGCCGCACGCGGTGCCACAAGGGCTGCCGCCCGGAGTACCGCAAGGAGCGCCGCCCGCGGCGCCGTCCGGAGTACCGGAAGTAGCGCCGCCCGAGGCGCCGCCGGTGGCACCGGCCGAGCAGTGGGTCCGCAGTGTGCACGGGACGCGGACCGCGGAGCCGTTTGGCTGGATGGCGGACCGCAGCGACCCGCGGCTGCTCGGCTACCTGACGGCCGAACGGGACTACTACGAGGCGGCCGTGAGCGCGCTCGGCCCGCTGCGGGATCGGCTCCGCGGCGAGTTCGCGGCGCGGCTGCCGGCCGAGGAGGGTTCGGTTCCCTGGCGCTGTGGCCCTTACGACTACGTTGAGCACACGCCGGTCGGCGCTGAGTTTCCGCAGTTGCGCCGCCATCGCTCAGGCAGCGACGGCTGCTACGGGGTGGTGCTCGACGGCGCGGCAATCGCTGCGGCCCAGGCAAAGGCGGCGGCCCAGGCGAAGGCCCGGGAAACGGGAGCCAACCACCAGAACGCCGGGGATGTGCGCGGACCCGAAGGCCAGGCGAGTTACTTCCGCTTCGGCGTCTGCGAACCCAGCCCGGACGGCGCGCTGATCGCCTACTCGGTGGATTTCGTCGGCGACGAGACCTATGAGCTCCGCTTCCGCGACACCGCCAGCGGTAGTGACCTGGCTGAGCGTATCCGCGGCAGCTACTACGGCTGCGCCTGGGGCGCGAATTCGCGCGCCTTCTTCTATGTAGTTCATGATGCGTCGTTCCGGCCGTGCCGGGTGCTTCGGCACCTGATCGGCACCGACCCCGCCACGGACACGGTCGTCTTCAGCGAACCTGACGCGCGTTTCTACGTCACGATCGCCGCCACACGCAGCGGTGAGTGGATCGTGATCTCCACCGAGGCTCGTGACACCAATGAACAGTGGATCATCCCCGCGGCCAGGCCGTATGACCCACCCGCGCTGATAGAACCGCGTCGGCCCGGCGTCGAGTACTTCACTGAGCACGTGGCTGACCGAACGCCCGGCGCGCCGGGCGGCACGTTCGCGATCCTCACCAACGACGGCGCGCCAGAGTTCCGGGTGGTCGCGGCGCCCTTGCAGACACCGGGCCTGTGCAACTGGCGTGAAATAGTGCGTGGCGAACCGCAGACAAGGTTCCGCAGGCTGGACGTGGTGGGGGGTCATCTCGTTCTATCGTGCCGGTCGGGCGGTGACCCCTTCCTGCGGATCGTGCGGCCGGACGGTAGCCATCACGACCAGCATCCGCAAACGCCTGCAGGGCACATCGAGGCCGCCGCGCGGGGTGCCTACGACGCGACGGAGCTGATCGTCTCCACGCAGTCTCTGGTCGCGCCGAAGCGTTTGTGGTCGGTGGATCTGGCCACCGGCAACCGGACGCTGTTGCATGCCACCAGGCCGCCAGGTTACGACGAGACTGCATACCAGACGCAGCGGCTCTGGGCGCCGGCGCCTGACGGCCAGCTCGTCCCCGTCACCATTGCCTGCCGCCGCGGGTTGCGGCGCGACGGTAAGGCGCCCTGTGTGCTCTACGGTTACGGCGCGTACGAGGCATGTGCGAACCCGCGGTTCTCCGTCATCCTCGCGAGCCTGCTCGACCGCGGCTTCGTGTACGCGATCGGGCACATCCGCGGCGGCGGCGAGCTTGGCCGCCGCTGGTGGCTGGACGGGCGCTTGGCGGCCAAGCCCAATACGTTCAGCGATTTCGTCGCCGTCCGCGATCATCTCGTGGCCGCGGGCTGGGCCGCTCCTGGCCGGGTGGCGTGCCGTGGCCTGTCGGCAGGAGGGCTCACCGTGGGCGTGGGCTACACGTTCTGGCCGGACCGCTGGGCAGGCGTGATAGCGGAAGCGCCCGCCGTGGATCTGCTCAACCAGATGCTCGACCCGGCCATCCCGCTCACGGTCAACGAATACGACGAGTGGGGCGACCCGGCCGACGAAGACCAGTTCGGCTGGATGCGCGCGTACACGCCGGCCGAGAACGTGACCGATGTGCCGCGGCCCCCGCTGCTCGTCACCGGGGTCCTGCACGATCCCCGTGTGATGATCTCCGAGCCGGCCAAGTGGGTCGCGGCGTTGCGTGCCGCCGACACGCGCGGCAACCGCATCCTGCTGCGACCCGAGCTCGGCGCAGCCGCCCACCGCGGGCCGGCCGGGCGGTCGAGCTCGCTTTCCTACGAGGCCGAGCTTGCGGCCTGGGTCATCTCCCTCACCCACAAGTCATAACGGCTGCCGCATGGCGTAGCTGGGCTGCGGCGCAGCGGGGGTCCGGGGGTCGCCCCCCGGGCGAGCACAGCGACGCCGCTCATGCGGCTGCCGCATGGCGTAGCTGGGCTGCGGCGCAGCGGGGGTCCGGGGGTCGCCCCCCGGGCGAGCACAGCGACGCCGCTCATCCGACGGCGACGGTGGTCGCGGTCGATGGTTCGGTCGTCTCAGGTCCGGCAGGAGCGGCGCAGCCCGCACAACTCGCCGCGGCGCAGCCCGGCGCGGGCCATCAGCAGCACGATCAGCCGGTCCCGCGCGGACCGGCACGCCCTCAGCAAGGCGACGACTTGCTCGTCGGAGGCCCGGTCCACCGGCGTCCCCGGCTCATGCAGCCGGTGCCGGGCCCGCAGCCGCCACGCCATCCGCCCGTCGGCGTCCCGGGCGGCGGCGGGCAGGTCGCGGTCATCGGCGACCTCATACGGCAGCGGCAGCGAATCCCCGCCGGCCTGCCCGGCCGCGACCGCGTGCACCACCATCGACCGCACCGCGGTCAGCACCCCGTTCACCCGCCGCGCTGACCTGGCCGGGGCCGCCCCCGGGCCAGCCAGCACCGCGCCCCGCCCGCTTGAAAGTCGGGCATTCCCACGACCTGCCTCACCGGGCCAGCCCAGAGCTGGCTGTCGAGTGCCGGGTCGAGGACGACTAGAGGAACGGCGCTGCGGTTACTTCGTGGCGGGGAAGTCCACTACGGTACGGTCCAGGGGAAGTTCGTCAGTGCGGGGACCGGGGTGTGCGGCCGCCGCGAATGGCAGTGTGCCCGTGGGTTGCAGCCCGATGTTGTCGTCCCACAGCCGCTTGGTTACCTGGCCGAGCAGGTCGAAGTGATCGAAGACGTAGGGCTTGCTGTCGGTCGGGAAGAATGTTGGTGTGGTCAGAAGCTGGAAGTGCAGGTGTGGCGTGGTGGAGTTGCCGCTGGTTCCGATGCGTCCCAGCAGTTGTCCTCTGGAGACCTTCTGTCCCGCGTGGACTTGGACTGATCCCGGATCGAAATGCGCATACAGGACGTAGACACCGGGTGCGATCTGCTCGATGACAAAGTTGCCGACGGTCTGGTCGATGGGCGGTATCGGCGGCGGATGCGGCAACGCGGCGCTATTAGGCAGGTCGTTCCTGCTGGCCACCACAGTGCCGGGCGCGGCTGCGATCACGGGTTGACGGTAGGATAGGTAGCTCGTGACCTTGCTCGGTTCACCCACCCAGGTGCGGTGCTCGGCATCGAGCCGGAAAAAGTCAATCGCGAACCGCTGGGGCACAGCCAGCTGCCCGTCGATCGGAACGAGCCCGCGGCGGTGATGGGTGTCATCGTTGCAACAGCCTTCGCTCATGTACCAGATGCCGCCCTCCACTGGCGGGCTCAGCGCGGGCGGAGTCTGGGTGCTGACCGGCACGCTGCCCACACTGGAATTGAACGGCAACGGCGCTGCGCCGGACGGCGGGAGGAGCGCCCCCATGACCTGGTGCTCCAGCCGCCGGGGGACATCTGCACGCGCCGCCACCGTCACGTCCAGCCAGACAACCCAGGTGGCCGAGGACGGCACCGTCCTTGAACTGGACTCGGTCGGATCGATGCTGTCCTCATCACCGATCTGACCGGCGACAGGGGTCAAGTCCGCTCGCAGGGCGGCACCGGTCAAGACCAGGACGGCACGACCAGTCGCGGCGTTAAGGACCTCGACCTCATCGATCCGGGCCGGAAACGCTGCAGCATTGGTAAGCACGAGCTCGTAGGCTATGTGCACCCTCCCATCGCCAGCCTGGACCGGCTCCGGATTGGTCAGGGTGGAGACGGCCACAGGCGTGAGAGCGGTGCCAGGACTGATCCCGGGCACGGCTGAGGTCGCCGCGAACGGCACGCTGCTCCCCGACGCCGCGTGCGATGCACTGCTTGCCGCCGAAATGGACGTTCCTATCAGGATGGCTGCCGTCACCGGCAGGCACATCAGAAACCACGGCCGTATTCTCACGTCCAGTTCCCTCCCCGAGAACGACCAAACGGCAGGGCGATACTACGACTTAGACCCCGGCTATGAACAGGTCTAGACAAGAAGGCACAGTGCCGGAGCGAAGACTTGATGCTGGCGACGATCGACCGGTGAACGCGTGTCCTGGCCCTCATTCATGAGGGGCTATCGCGTCCCTGGTCACCATTACGGACCCTGCGCGGGTGCCCCGACCGCACTACTGCCCTGCTCAGACCCTCACCCGAACCCCACCCGGGACGAGGTACAGCGGTTCCTGGACTGCGCCGACGATTAAGTCGGCCCCGCGGTGCGGGCCAGCCGCAAGGGAACCCTCGCGACCTACCGGGAAGCCCCGATTTCGCTGACGTGAGTGTAGCTGGTGCCTCGATCGCCCTGGTCTCGTAGGGCCGTTGAATGCCCGTCCGCAGCTTGCTTTGCCTGGCACTTTGCCTCTCGCTTCGCCATGTCGGCCCGGTATGCGGCAAGCGCGTCGGCCAGGACGGTTCCGCTCTTCGCCCAGAGTCCGCCATGGTTGACGCCGCCGCACGGGCACTCACAGTGCGGTCCGTAGGCACCTTCGCACCTTGGGTCGCAACTCATGCCCGCGACCGTTACACCGCGACTGGACCCACGCGACGTGGCACCCTCCGCCACCGCACGATGCCTGCGGCCTGAGTTTCGGGCTTGCGCTTTGTCCGCAGGCTCACTGACCACAGACAGCTACAACATCGGCCCGGTGCGTATGGTCGATGGCCGGATGCTACTCATCCCGTTGGCGCTCGTCGGTGGCACCGTTGGTCGCTGGTTCCTCGTGCGCCGACGAGCCGTCTACGCCGCGGTCGCGACACCGGCGGCAGCGGTCATGGCGTGCTGGCATCAGACCGCGCGTGCGCGGCGGACGCGCGCCGGGTCATCGTCGAGCAGCCGGTAGCGCACCGCGAGGGACGCCGCCTCGAGCCGGGAGTGCGCGCCGAGCTTGGTAAGGAGCGCCTGCACGTGGGTGCGGACCGTGGTGCGGGAAACGCCGAGTTTCGCGACCATGGCCTCGGTGTCCAGGCCTTCGACAAGCAGCCCGAGGCACTCACGCTCCCTGTCGGTGAGGTATGCGGCCAGCCGCCGCGCGTGGTCGGCTTGTGCCGACCGCCCGGCCGTAGCGGCGCTGCCTGCGCCGCCCGCTCCGTTCGCTTTGGGGACGCTGACCACCACCTCGCCGCGCAGCACGCGGTCGATCGCAGCAGTGAGCGCCGCGACGCCCTGAGTCTTGTGCAGGTAGCCAGATGCCCCTGCGCGCAGCGCTCGCAGCACCGCGTCGGTACCGGAGTCGGCGCTCAGCACGAGCACCTTCGTGTGCGGGCTCGCGGCAATCACGGGCCCGATGGCGTCCAGGCCGTCGTCCGTGGCGAAATGGCGGTCGACAAGGCAGATGTCCGGCTTGTTGCGACGGACGGCCTCGATGGTCTCCGCGGCGTTCCGCGCCACGGTTACGTCGAAACCTCGCTGGGCCAGCACGGCGGAAAGTGCGTCAAGGAACACCGTGTGGTCGTCGCCGATTACCAGGTCAGCCACGCTCGTCACCTACTCGCCCAGCTGGGCGCCCGGCCATCATCTCGCTCCTCCATCAGCCCGCTCGCCCGTCCAGCCATCGGCGTGCCCAGCGGGCGGCCCGGCAGACGGCAACCTGTCCGCTGCCTCGTCCTCCCACGTGCCTACGCGGGCGTCCTCGGGTGCCGCAGCGGAGACCGGTTCGCTCGGCAGCACGATACGGACCCGGGTGCCACCCGCGCGAGGTGATCGCACCTCGAGGCGGCCGCCGCAGGATTCGAGCAGCGACGTCACCACTCGCAGGCCGAGCGATGCTGTTCCTTGCGCTCCGCCGCCGAAGCCGGGGCCGTCGTCGAGCACGTCGATGGTCGTGTGCGCCTGCTGCCATACCTGCCGGATCGCCACCTCGACCCGGCCTTCCCGGCCTGCCGCGCGCGTGGCGTTGCCGACCACGTTGGTCAGCACGCGCCACAGCAGGCCCGGGCTCACCGGAATGGTCACGGCGGCTCCTTGTGGCACGACGACCTGCGTTCCGTAGGCGGCCCTCGCGAGCCGCGCGACCTCGCTGGCCATGGCCCGCAGGTCGACGGGATCAGGGGCCTCGCTGCCGGGCGGCGCGTGCCTGACCATGTCGAGCAGGCGCGAGACCTCGAGCGCGGCGAGTTCGGTCCTAATACCCGTTTCCACAGACAAGGTGGGATCACCGCGGATGGCTTCCATCAGGTACGACAACGTGGTCATCTCGTGTCCGAGATCATGTAGCAAGCCGCGGACAGCGAGTGTGTCACGCGCGTCCGAACTGCGGCGGCCCGGCCCTCCCCGCCGGTCGAGGGACCATTCCATCCGCGAGCCCGTGTCGTCCATGGGCTCACCGTGCTTGGCCGCAGTAGCGGCGTGGGTCTTCTGAGAGTTGCACGTCGGTTGCGCGCGTCGCCCAGCGGTCACCTGCGACACACCCCGTCTCCCCGCGGTTCGTGGCTAACGACGTGTCCCCTGGGTCGCCCATCCTGTGTTACTCAAGTGGCGGGACCACCTTCAAGTTTGAGTATCGGCCCAATGGGTTAGCCTGCGGTAGCCCCAAAGATACCAATTTCGACAGATCTGTCCGATTCGCGACCTCGATAGGAGCCAGCGGCGGCGTGAACCGTGGTACCGCAGCCGGACATGGGGTGCGCTCCCGCGGCCGTGGGGGTGTACGCCGCGGTAAGCGCGTCGCGCAGCGCGGTCTCGCCAAACCGCTGGCCCAGGCTGGCACGCGCCGCCGCGGCCATCCGTGCGGCAGCCGCGGGGGAGTCAAGCAGGTATCGCACGGCGGCGGCCATCAGGTCTGGGCGCTGCGGCGGTACCAGCAGGCCCGTCTCGCCAGGGATCACGACATCGCTCACGGCGTTGACCGCGGTCGCTACCACAGGTATGCCGCACACCATGGCCTCGACGACCGCTGTCGGCAGCCCTTCGTACCGGCTCGGCAGGGCGAACACGTCGAAAGCGGGAAGCAGGTCCGGCACGTCGTCGCGCTCGCCTGTCAGTATCACGCGCACGCCCGGCACGCCCGCTGCAAGGCGGCCGACGTGGTCGGCAAGCTCGCCGCCGCCAATCCATACCCCGATGGCGTCAGGCCGGCGCAGCGCCTGCAGGGCCGTGAGGAAGTCCTCCGGCGCCTTCTGGTAGGTCAGCCTGCCAACCGCGCCGACGACGATGGCGTTAGCAGGCAGGCCGAGTGCGACCTGAGCGCGTCGCCGAGCCAAGCTGTGCGCAGTCCCGTTCGCCGCGCGGCCGGCGGCACCGTCAGCGCGGTGAGCCGCTCCAGCGCTGTCAGTGCCGTTAGTGCCGTCTACGACCACGCCGATCGTGCGGACACGGTCCGGTGCGACAAGCTGGCGTCTGACCGCTTCGACAGCCACCCCGGTGCCCACGCACAGGGCGACGTCCGTGATGCGGCCAAGCCGTCGCTCTATCGATACGTAGCCGCGCCTGCGGGCCGCGGACTGAAATTCGTGGAAGGGGAAGCCATGATACGTGTGCACGATCTTGGGTACCCCGGCGCGGTGTGCCGCCAGCCTGCCGAGGGCACCGGCCTTCGCGCAGTGCGTGTGCACGACGTCGAAGTTCCGCTCGCGAAAGAGCGCATGCAGCCGTCGCAACGCCAGCAGGTCGCGGCGCGGGGCGATCGGCGCGCGCAGCGAAGGTTCGACCAGGGTTTCCAGGCCGGCCGCGGCGGCGTCGCCGAGCAGGCGGTTACCACTGCCGGTGATGATCGTGACCTGAAACGCATCGGGATCCATGGCCCCTGCCCCGCGCACGGCGAGCGTGCCCGCACCGGACTCCAGCCGGGTGATCACGGTCGCGACCCGCAGTTTGCGTGTCATTCCGGGCGCTCCGTCCGCTGCAGCCCGCAGGCAAGCGCCACGCTCACTGCCTCGAGGCGGCTGTGCACGTCGAGCTTGGCGAAAATGTTCCGTGTGTGGGTGCGTACGGTATCCATCGAGATCATCAAATCCTGGGCGATCTGGCGGCCGCGCTTGCCGTCCATCATGCTGAGGAGCACGTCCCGCTCACGCGGGCTGAGCACGTCGAGCGGGTCCGTGTGATCTTTGGCGCGGCCGATGTCGGCGCGGAGCGCACGAATAATCTCGCCCAGCATGTCCGGCGGGTACCAGGAGTGGCCGCGGCGCACCCCGCGCAGCACCGCCTCAAGTTCGGCGGCGCCCTGCTCCTTCGCGACCCATGCGGACGCGCCCGCCCTGGCGGCTTCCACCGCGTGCGCGACGTCGCGGTCGGCACTCAGAACGACCACGTGTGCGGACGGCCTGGCGGCTAGGAGCTGCCGCACAACGTCCCCGATTGCCGCACCGAGCGGCTCGACGTCGATCGTGATGACGTCCGGCCGCAGCCCCCGGACGATGTCGATCAGGTTCGGGTCAAGTGCGGCGCAACGGCCTGCCACCCACAGATCCATGGCCGCGGACAGCCGGGCAGCCAGCGCCTCGGTGACCATCAGATGATCATCGACGAGAAGCAACCGCAGCATGTCCACCTGCTCACTGTGCCTCGCGGGCGCTGCCGTGTCCTCATCCAGATGCATGACGACGTTCTCGTCCGCGGACATGGCCGGCTGGCCGGTCGCGGGAGGCTCGGCGGCGCGCTCAGCTGGCCTGGACATCGCTGCTTGACCCGGTTCCGCGCAGGGGTGCCACGGCGTCGATCTGCTGGCCGGCCGGATGATCAGCCGCCATCTGGCTGTCCGCGTTGCGTCTCGCCGGGCTCGTCCACCGCCCACTGGACCTTGCCAGCCAGGCAAGCGGAACCGCATAGAGCGCGATCGCCGCGTCCATCGCCCGCAGCACAGGGAAGAAGACGCCGCAGAGCAGGAGCCGCGGCCGCCGTTCGAGCAGGGCCGCCAGGCAGGTGAGCGCGTAGTCGGGCACCACGATCCCGAAGAACACCGCTCGCAGGGTGACGTGGGCCGCGACCGCGGCATGCATGGCGCCGAACCAGGGCCACGACAGCGCTGCGGTGCCGAAGTCCGGGAGCAGGAGGACGACCAGCAGTAGCGGAATCAGCAGGAACAACAGGCTTGCGGTGACCAGTTCGAGCAGCAGCACCGAGAGCATGGCGGTGAACAGGTTCGCGCGCGGCGGATGGCGCCGGACGGTCTGCCACAGTCCAAGCGACCAGCGTTTGGTCTGGCGCACGTAGTCGCGGACGTTGTCAGGGTCCTGGGTGACGGCGACGGCCGACGGCTTGAAACCGACCTTGCCCAGCCGTTTCTGGTAGATCTCGAAGGTCATGTTGAAGTCTTCTATCGCCAGCCCCGGCGGGTTCATATCTATCCGCGGTAGCACATCGCTGCGGTACATGCTGGCGAAGCCCGGGACGATGTGCGTCGCGTTGAGGTGCGACGACGTCTGGCCGAACTTGAGCGCGCGCTGGCCGATCGCGTAGATCCGCTGGCGGTGGCCGACGAGCACGTTGCCGGTGAGCGATAGCTTGCGGTCCCACGAGGTCTTGACGGCGCCCGCCACCGCGACCACCGCCGGGTTGTCGAATAGCGGCAGCGCGGTGGCGAAGTACCCGGGCTGCACGCGGGTGTCCGCGTCGAGCAGCATGACGGCGGCGAACCGCTCGACCAGCCTGAAGAGCGAGATCGCTTCCCGCAGGGCCCCGGCCTTGCCGAGATTCTCACGTGTCTCGATGACGCTCGCCCCGGCTTTCCTTGCGATCTGGACCGTGCGGTCGGTCGACCCGTCCGAGACCACGTGCACGTTCTTCCGCGGCACCAGCTTCATGATGGCCGTGAGAGAGTCCTCGATGACCACGGCCTCGTTGTGCGCGGGAATCAGGACGGCGATGTCGTGTACCGTCAGCGAATCCCGCCGCGGCGGATGCCGTTCGCAGGCGCCCGCCGTGTCGACGATGCTCAAGGCGGCGTCGACGCCTGCCGGCGACTGCGTGCCTGCTGGCACGTCACTGTCAGCCGGGGCCGTGCCCGCCGGGGCCGTGCCCGCCGGGGGACCGTCAGCGGGCACTCTCCCAGCCGGAGCCGCCCCGGCCTGAGCGGTCCCGCCAACCCGAGCGGCGCCAGCCCTGCGCGCCCTGGCACCGCGAAACTTGGTGAACTGGTCGCCGACCAGTCTGCACAGGCCCACCGTTCCCCACACGGCGAAATTGGCGCCGACAACGAGGACAGCGAGCACCCACCACGGCATCATCGGGCGCCCCGCGAGTTCGTGGCGGCAGGCGCACGCCCGGCCGGAAGCGTCTGGCGCAGCGCGTCCCAGATGCCGGTGTCCTCGAACCCGTACATCCACAGGTAGACGCCGCCTATCCCGGACCCGCGCGCGGCAGCGAATTTCGCCTTCGAACTGGGGGCATTCTCGAACCACACCACGTGTTTGTGTCCGGATTGGTCGGTGTAGTCGAACCAAGGTGACTGGCTGGCGGCGTCGAAATGCGGCTGCGCATGGTACTGGTTGGCCAGCCGGAAGGCCTGCAGCCAGCCGATAACCGTGCCGTGGCCGCCCGCCGCCCAGTCGTAACCGTAGAGCGGGACGCCAAGAATGATCTTGTGGGCCGGTATCTGGCTCTTGACATAGCGCAGGACGCCACGGACCCAGCCGATCGGCGCGACAGGGCCAGGCGTTGAGCCTGCCCAGTGATAGTCGTAGGCCATGAGCCTGACCTGGTCTGCGACCCGTCCGATGGCCGCGTAGTCCTGAGCAACGTTGCGCTGGTCGGTGCCCGCGTTTGTGGTCTTGGCGAACAGCGCGACTGACAGGGTCTTCCCCTTGGCGTGCAGGGCGGCCCCCAACTGGGTCACGAAAGCGGTGAAGGCGCTCCTGTCGCTTGCGTGCAGGTCCTCGTAGTCGATGTCGATGCCCGCGTAGTGCTGCTGCCGCACCAGCGCGATGATGGCCGCCACGTGCTGCGCCCTCAACCTGGGGTCGTGCAGGATCTGGTACACGGGCTGATAGGCCCAGTTGCCCTGGCTGATGTTGGCGAGCGTAGGCACGAGCGGTATCTTCGCCGCGCTGAGCCTGGCCAGTTGCGCCGTTACCGCGCCGGACTGGGCAGGAGCGTACTGGGTGACGATCTGACCACGGCTGTCGAGCCCGTACATCCACGGCGAGACCTCACTGAAGGCGCGCCGGTTCGACAGCACCGCAGCCGTGCCGTGATCGATGTTCCAGTAGGGCAGCGAGGCCACCACGAGACTTGCGCGCGCGGTCGTGCGCAGGTTCGGCAACACGGTCAGCGCCACGAGCACGGCGCCGAGCAGGAGGATAGCCAGCCAGAACATTCCCGGCCGCGGGCGCCGCGGCGGCGCACCGCGGCCGACGGGGGACCCGTCGGCCGCAGCAAGGGTGAGCACCGGGCCGCTCCGGCGGCGTAGCGTCCGCTTGGCGCGGTCCGGGTATGAGCGCGCACTTGTCCTGGTACGCGCTTTGACCTCTGGCATCTCGGCTCGGCCGGGGCCTTTCCCGCCCTTAGGAGGCGACGGCAGCCGGCCTGCTGCGTGCCGCGGCCTGGTCTTCGATGACGGCCTCGATGATGTCGTCAAGCGTCCGCTTGGCGCTGAAGCCGACTAGGTCACGTGCGAGCGTGCAGTCGGGCACCCGCCGCAGCATGTCCTCATAGCCTGAGCCGTAGGCAACCAGGTAGGAGATCCGTGCGATCTCGCTGGGCGAGCCGGTAGCCGCGATCACCCGCAGGGCGAGTTCGTCGATCGTTACCTGCTCGGAGCTGCCGAGGTTGACCGCCCTGCCGTGGGCCCGATCCGACCGGGCCAGGTCGATGAGCGCAGGCACGACGTCGTGCACGTGACAGAAACAGCGCACCTGCGCGCCGGTGCCGAAGACGGTCAGCGGCTCACCGGCACGCGCCTGCCGTACGAACCTGGGGATCACCATCCCGTACCGGCCAGTCTGCCGCGGGCCGACGGTGTTGAACAGCCGGACGATCACCGCGCGCAGGTCACGTTCGCGGACGTAGGCCTCGACGAGACTCTCGTCGATCGCCTTGGCCTCCGCGTAGCTCCACCGGGACTTCAGCGGTGAGCCGATCACCCTGTCGTCGTCCTCGCGCAGCCCGACCGTCGAATTCTTGCCGTAGATCTCGCTGGTGGAGGCGACAAGCACGCGGGCGCCCCACCGGTCGGCTGCCTCGACAACGTTTTCTGTGCCGTGGATATTCGTCCGCAGGCTATCCAGCGTGCGGTCACGAATGACGAACGCACCTACGGCCGCCGCGAGATGGAAGACCGTGTCGGCTCCCGCGGTGAGGTCGTCGACGAGGACGCGGTCGGTAACCGAGCCCCTGACCAGCCGGAAACGGGGATGATGGGCCACCGCGTCGAGATTCTGCAGCCGCCCGGTGCTCAGATTGTCAAGCCCGACGACCTCGTCCCCGGCCGCTAGCAACGCCTCGACCAGATGTGACCCGATGAAGCCGGCGGCCCCAGTCACAAACGATTTCATCCTTCGCCTCCTGTTTGCCGGGCAGGCGCAGCTGAGCTGCCGACCCCGATGATGAGCGGCGGCACCGTAGCCGCCGGGCCGGCGGCCGCAATGCGCGGTGCCGGTGATCTGATTGCGGCGTGGCCGCTTGGCGGGCCGCCTGACCTGCCGTCCGCCTGGATCGCGGCGGGCCGGGCAGGCGCCGGGCGCAGCCGTTCGTAAAGATCGTCGATTCGTGCCGTCACTGCCTCGATGCCGTACTCGCGCTCGATCGCGGCGACAGGAATCCGATCCCGCTTCCCGGCGGTCACCTCGGTGGCCATGGCGGCGCGCAGGCCCGGCGCGCTAGAAGGAACCTGGCGTGCGCGGTCCACGCCAAGGCCGTCAAGCGCCGGGCAGGTCGTGTAGAGCACCGGTAGCCCGTTCGCAAGCGCTTCGAGTACCGACAGGCCGAACGTCTCCTGCTTGGAAGAGGCCACAAACAGGTCAAACGCGGAAAGCACGGCCGCCACGTCGTGCCGCTCGCCCGCGAAGATGACCCTGTCGGTGACGCCACATGCGCCCGCCACCTGTTCTAGGTGCTCGCGCTCCGCACCGCCGCCGACGATTACCAGCCTGGCTTTGTCGTCGAGCAATGGGGCGGCCGCCTCGATCACCATGTCAAATTGCTTATTCGGGTCGAGCCGGCCGAGCAGGCCGATCACATAGCTGCCGGGCACCAGGCCGAGCTCGCTACGTACCCTGCCGCGGGCTTCGGCGTCGAATGCCGCCCTGCCGAGGTCGACGCCATTGGGGATGACCGTCATATTGCGCGGCCGAACACCCCAGCTAGCGAGCCGGTCCCTGACGGTTTCTGAGACCGCGATCGTCGTGTCGGAGAGCCGTTCGGTGCCGAGGTAGAGGGCCCGTACGCCGAGTGTCATGCGGCGGCGCTCCAGGTGCGTCTCGCCGATCGAGTGTTCGGTGCTCAGTACGACCGGGGTGCCCGCCAGCCAGGCGGCGGTCCGCCCGTAGATCTGCGACCGGTACAGGTGTGTGTGCACCACGTCGTAGCCGCCGCTGCGGATCAGCCGCCGCAGCCGGAGCAGCGCGGACAGCTCGGTATTACGTGTCATGCCGAGGTCACGCACCCGTCCGCCGTCGGCGCGGATCATGTCAGCCACCGGGCCAGGGTTGTAGAGCGTCACCACGTCGGACTCATGCCGGGTGTGCTGGAGAATGGAGCGCAGCTGAAGCTCTGCGCCGCCGACGCCCAGGCCTGTTATTACATGCAGAACTTTCACCGTCGGGCTCCTTGCGACGAGTCAGGGAAGGAAGATGCCACCGCGGTGGCGAGGGTCCGGGCCAGAATCAGCAGATCGAGCCAGAACGACCAGTACTCGATGTACTGGTTGTCGAACCGGGCCCGGTCGCGGATCGAGGTATCCCCGTTGAGGCCGTGCACCTGGGACCATCCCGTCATCCCTGCGGGCATCCGCTGCCTGTCTTCGTAGCCGGGGACCTCCTGGCCGAACCGGGTGGCGAAGTAAGGTCGCTCGGGCCGGGGCCCGACCAGCGACATGTCACCGCGGAGCACGTTGATGAGCTGAGGAAGCTCGTCCAGGTGCGTGCTGCGCAGCAAGCGGCCCAGCTTGGTGGACCCCTGGATGGGAACCACCCAGCGTGTGTCGGGGCGGCTGTGCTCGGCGAGGGTCCGCAACTTGACGATCGTCGCCCGGCGGCCCCGTCCGGTGAGGCGGACCTGACGGAACAGTACAGGGGCGCCGCATCGCAACCGGACCATCGCGGCCGCGGCGACCAGCACGGGGGCGGCCACGGCGAGCAGCACCACGCCGGCGACCACATCGAAAGCTCGCTTCAGCAGGCGGCCTGCGGGCGGGAGCCCGCGCCGCAGCGGGATGAGCGGGATGCCCCAGACCTCGTCCAGATAGGCCCGGGGCACGGCCGCGCCGAGTTCGTACAGGCGGGGCACCACGCACACGTCGGCGTGCAGCGGCCGGCACGCGCGCGCCGCGGCGACGAGATCCTCGTCGCCGCCGGCCGGAAAGCAGATGATGACGCGGCTGACCCCGCGCTGCGTGACCACGTCACCGAGATCTGCAAGGCTGCCAAGGACAGGCAGCCGAGCGGCTCCGTCAGGCGTCGCGCCGCTGCGTGCGGGGTTATCGAGAGCTGCCTTGCCCAGCGCGAGCGCGGCGTCGTCCAGGATCGCGTTGTCCTGCGCTGCCATGTCCTGCGCTGCCATGTCCCGCGCTGCCATGTCCCGCGCTGCCATGTCCCGCGCCGCCATGTCCCGCGCCGCCATGTCCTGCGCCGCCATGTCCCGTGCGGCGTCGTCCATGGTCGCGTTGTCCCGCGCCGCGCTGGAATGGACTGGCCGGTCGCCGTCGATGAATCCGCGCGGCAGCAGCCCGAGCTCCGGATGCTCGCGAAGTAGCCGGGCAAGCTGGACGCCGACCGGCCCTGCGCCGACGAGGAGAGCCTGCTCGGTGAGCAGTCCGCGCCGGTGCGCAGCGCGCAGCGCGGCGATCGCGATGGCGCGCGATGCCAGCACCGCCGCCGCGGCGGCCAGCGCCAAGCGCAGTGCATAACCGGCCGGTGTCCAGGGCAGCAGGATCAGCAACGGCAGCGCCGCAGCGATCAAGATGCGCCCGACCTGATCGGATACCCGCAGGCAGATCCGCAGCCTGTGCTGGCCGCCTCCGGCGAGGACGATCATGACGGCCAGCGCGTAAGCCGCGGTCAGCAGGTCCGCCTTCGCTGCGATGGCGATCGCAGCCAGCAGCCCGACCACGTCGGCGACGGGCAGTACCGCCCGCGCGACCCGCCCGCCAAGCGGGCCTGAACCCACCCGGGTGCGCGCCGTGCCCGCGGCCGCCCCGGTGTTCCGCCTCGGCCCCGCCGCACCCCGTGGGCCTGCCGCTGCGGGCGCGGGCAGATATGTGGCCGCGCCCTGCTGCGCCTCAGGGGCGAATTCCGCCACCTTCATCGACCGGCTCCGACAGCCGTTCGCGAGCGGCGATCGGCTGTGCTCGCGAGCCGGCCTGCCACCACGCTCGCCGCGTGGGCAGAGCCGTAGACGAAGCGCATCACCGGGCCGAACGTGGGGGCCACCGCCGGGCCGATGAAGTAAAGCCCTGGCACAGAAGACTGATAGTCCTTGCCCACCGCGGTGGTCCCCGCCACGGTCCTCAGCTGTGCGCCGAGCCCGTCGTGGGAGGTGGCCGAACTGCAGATAAATGGCAGCCTCCGCAGGTCCGGCCGGTAGCCGGTGGCCGCGATCACGTGGTCCGCGTTAAGTTCGCGGCCGTCGCCGTCGCGCGTGGTCAGGCCCAGGCGGACGCCGTCCCTTCCGGCCGTCGCCGAGGTCAGCGTATGGCCGGTGAGGATCGGGAATTGTCCGTCCACGCGGCCGCGCAGCCAGCACGCTCCGGCCGGGCCGAGCGCGGTCCGCGATCGGTACACGCGGGTGGACTGCGGCAGCTTCCTGAACAGTCCGGGGTGGTTCGAGTAGAACCAGGTGGCCCAGCCGGACCCGAGACCGGATTCTGGCTCGGCCAGCCGCGACGCGAGCGGCCGGTCGAGGGCCAGCGGCTCACCGTTCCACGCCACCTGCTGCTCCCTGGCCACGACCTGGACCATCGCCCCGCTCTCGTGTAGCAGCGCGGCCGATTCGAGCGCGGACTGCCCGGCGCCGACCACGACGACGGTGCGGCCGTGGAAGACGCTCAGGTCTGTATGCGCGCCGCTGTGGGTGCACACGGCTTGCGGCAGGCCGGCCAGCAGGGCTGGCATATAGGCGAAGTGCTCGACGCCGACGGCGACCACGACCCTGCGCGCGGTGGCACTGTCGCCATTCGACAGCTCGAGCCGGAAGAATCCGTCGTGCCTGGTAACCCCGGTGACGAGCACCTCTTCCAACTCGGGTGCGAGTTCGGCCTTGAACCACTGGCCGTAGGAGATGAACGTGTCAAGCGCCACGGGCAGCCCATAGCTGGCATAGGGACGACCTGTCGCCCTGCAGAAGGCCTCAAGCGTGTGCGTGCCTTGCGGGTCGGAGATGTTCGACGCGAAGCCCTGCGACTTGAGGTACATGCCACGTGGCATGGCCGACCGCCAAAGGTGCATGGGCAGGCCGAATTGGCGGAAGTGCACTCCGGCGCCGCGCAGATGCGCGGCGAGCGACAGCCCGTAAGGCCCGGCACCGACGATGACAGTGTCGGCGGTGTCAAATGGGCTAACCGCATCGACACGGTCAACAGAATCATTCATGCCAATTTCCCCTCGTAATTGCCTTGATCGGGTGATTTTCCGCCGGGTTTTGCCGCGCCGCGGCCGCGCCGGTAGCGCGGCTCGGCGGCGAACCGCGCCGCGCTGTGCGCGCGCTGCCCCCGCAGCGGGCGGCGGATCGCGTGCCAGCCCATGTGCAGGCACATAAGCCCGAATGGCCGCAGGTCGTCGCGATCGAACCAGGCGGTCTCGTCGACACCGCGTACCGACGCCGCCCAGTCCCGCAGCCCGAGTTCGCCGCCGCGCCAGTAGCTCAGCGCGCTGATCGGGTCGTAGTTCTCGACCAGGAAGCTGCGGCCGTCGACCTGATCGTGCCCGGTGTCCCCGGCGCCGCCTGCGCCAGCGCTGCCTGTGCCGGCCGTACCGGCCGGACCGGGAAGCGCGCCCGCGGTAAGGTCCAGGTACTGCGCGCGGGCGACGTCGATCCCGGCCGAGTCGCGGAACAGCCGGAACTGGGCGCCGAGGCGCGGGTTGAAGTCCAGCAGCTTGTAGGTGCCGTCCCTGGCATCGAAGCGGAGATCGAGGTCGACGATGCCGCGGTAGGCCAGCCGGGCGAGCAGCCTGGCGATCTCGGTGCGCAACCGAGGATTGGACGCCGAGCGCCCCAGACTGGTCAGCCCGGCGTGCGCTGGATAGGACCGTTCCTTGATTCCGGTGAACGCGGGCCCGCAGTGCGAGCTTGCGTCGCAGTAGCCGTGGAAGAACCAGTCGTCGCCCCGCCCGCCGGGGATGAACTCCTGCAACATCACGTCATCGCCGGTGTCACGGCCGGCCAGATAGATAGCCTCGAGCTCGGCCGGGTCGCGGGCGATGGTGGTGCTGCGCAGGCCAGGGCGGCTCCGCTGGGCGCCGTTCTTGGCCGCCCCGTTTGTGGCCGCCCCGTTTGTGGCCGCCCCGTTTGAGGCCGCGCCGTTGCCTACCGCACTGTTTCTTGTCCCACGGCGCCATGGCGTGGTGAGCTTCGCGACCAGCGGGAAGCCCGTGGTGGCGGCGAATTCACGCGCCTCCTCGAGGCAACCGGGCACGGCGGCGCGCGGGCACGGCACATCAAGCTCGCGACACAGCTGGTACATCGAGAATTTGCCTGCGAGCCGGCGAGGGATATCGCGCGGCGGAGCGGGGAAGAGGAACCATTGTCGCAGGCTGTCGCCATGTTCGGCCAGGAAGATCGCACCCGCGTCATCGGTCGGGATGAGCACCGCGGGGCGGCCGATCCGGTCTGCCAGGCGGGCAAGTCCGCTGCGCAGCCGTTCTGTATCCTCTTGGGCCGGCTGCCAGAACCAGCGACCGTGCAAGTAGCGGGAACCTGCGGCGGGCGCCAACGGCCCCTCGTGGACGCCATAGACGGGCACGCCGAGGCGTCCCAGGCTGCGGATCACCCCCAGCCCGCCGTGGTGCATGACGTTCGCGTCAAGCTTGAGCACCACAGCGGGCGTGCTCGAATCGACGGAAAGTTCGTGGCTCATCAATGCTCCAGCGCCTAGACCACGGCCCGGTTCGGCGCACCGTCGAACTGGTAGGTGGCATCGAGGATTTGCGGGCAGTCCTGCGCCCACGAGTGGTCGATCCCTGGGTGCAGGGTGTGAATGACCGCCAGATCGAAGTCCGCGCCCTTGGGTGCGGGCAAGTTGTCGATCAGCCGCCCGTCCCGCAGCCGTACCTGCGGTACCACCGGGTCGTGGTACTCCACCTCCGCACCCCGGCTGATGAGCCCGGCGATGATGTCGAGCGCGGGCGACTCCCGCAGGTCCGCGACACCTGGCTTGTAACTGACCCCGACGACGATCACCTTGGCACCCGCCAGCCCACCGCCGGCCTCGGCGAGCACCTGACTGGCGCGCTCCACGACCCGATCGGGCCGCGTATTGATCGACTTCATGGCCTGCTCGATCAGCGGCGTGCCGCGTTCGCTGCCGCCAAGCTGCCACAGCAGGTAATAGGGGTCACAGGGGATGCAGTGCCCGCCGACACCTGGCCCGGGGAAGGTGCCGAGGAAGCCGTAGGGCTTGGTGCCCGCGGCGAGCGTCACCTCGATCGGATCCAGCTGCAAGGTGCCGCAGACGTCCGCGAACTCGTTAGCGAGGGCGAGCGTCACCGCACGGAAGACGTTCTCGTAAAGCTTGGTCGCCTCGGCGGCCTCGGCCGAGCTCATCACATAGACCACGTCGGTCAGCCGCTTGATCACCTGGGCAGCGTGCTCCGCGCAGGCTTCCGTCGCCCCGCCGATCACCCGGGGGGTCTCACGCTGCAGATGGTCGCTGTTGCCCGGATCAATCCGCTCGGGACTGAATGCCACGAAAACGTCCTCTCCCACGCGCATGCCCCGCTGCTCGAGCGGGCCGATGAGCAGGTCCCGGGTCGTGCCCACGTAACTCGTGGAGGTGAGGATGATCGTCTGGCCTGCTCGCGCGTGCGCGACGACGGCGCCGCACGCGCCGCGCAGTGCGGCCAGGTCAGGCACGTGGTCGCTGTCGACAGGCGTGGGCACGCAGATGATGACGGCGTCGGCTTCCGCGACGGCAGCGGTGTCACTGCTCAGCTCGAGACTGCCGTCCTGCAATGCCCGGTCGAGCAGGTGCAGGTCGAGGTCGGTGAGGTCGGCCTCACCGCCCGCGATCGCATGAAGCCGGGCACGGCTTATGTCGATGCCGATGATGCGCGGGCAATTCGAGTAGAGGCCGAGCGCGGTTGGCAGCCCGACGTAGCCCATCCCCACGATCGCCACCGCGGAAAGCCGCGCCGCGTGACCATTGTCGTAGCTGTTCGCGCTGCCCCCGTTACCGAGGCGATCGACGTGATCGGCCGGCATCTCGAACGCGACCAGCTTGCGCCGCAGGTTTCCCGCCTTGTGGTTGACCGCAAGCGAGAGTTGATTCTCTGACACTGTGTATTCCCCCATGCCCGTGCGGAAGGCGACGCCCCCGTCGTTTGGCCTGGAACCGACTGTTTCACCGCCGTTGCCCTAGTTGCTCGTGCAACAGGGGTAGGCCCGCTAGCCGAAATGGCGGAGAAGCGGCGCCGCGCGTCCCCAGGTCAGCCGGTGGCGGAGCCGCTTGGCCCGCAGCCGGATCGGCGAGTCGGCCTCGCCGACGTAGGTGCGCGGCAGCGCGTGCGTGCCGGTGAGCTCGGAGCGCCAGATCGCGCAGGCATACTGGTATCCGGCAGTCCGCACGCCTGTGGCGACCCGGCCGTCGACGTTGCCGAACGGATAGCAGAAGCCCCGCACATGCTGGCCGCTGACGTCACGCAGGATCCGGCGGCTATCAGAAAGTTCCTCGGCAAGCGCCGTGTCGTTGACGCCAGGCAACGAGACATGCTGGAGTCCGTGGGAGCCGATCTCGACACCTTCCGTTGCCGCCTGACGCACCTGTCGCGCCGTCATCAGCGGCTTCCGCGGCCCTTCCGCATCCCAGGCGTTCTGGCCGCCGAGCCTGCCAGCGATCACGAACACCGTCGCGGTAAAGCCGTGCCGCCGCAGCGTGGGCAGCACGTAGCTGACCAGATCGGCATAGCCGTCGTCGAACGTGAGGCCGACGAGCCCGCGCTCGGTGCCCCGGCGCTGCGCGTCGAGGAGCTCGCGCATAGATGTTCCCCGCAGGCCGCGCCCCCGCAGCCAGCGCATCTGCTGCTCGAAGCGCGGCGGGCTCACGGTCACCAGATATGGATCCTGCTGATAAGGGGCGACCGAGTGGTACATCAGCACCAGGGGCATGGCTTGACTCATTCCAGCACGCTAGGCGGGCGTGGCCGCCAGGCACTCGGCTGCGCGGGGGAGTGCGCCTACCCCGGTTGCAGGAGAACGCCGCAACCACAGCTACACATCCGCAGCGGAAAAATCGCGGACGACGTGCCCGGCCCGGTGGCTATCAGGCGCCGCTGACCGCGACCACCCCGTCGAGCGTGCCCACGTAGGCGTGCGATCCTGACAAGCTCGGCGAGGCGAAGTGCGGCGCGGTGCCGATGCGCACGCTGGCCGTGATGCTGCCGTCAGCGGGGCTGAGCGCGTAGAGGACGCCGGCGTCGTAGTCGACGACCCAGACCGCGCCACCGCCGGTGACGGGCGATCCGTGCGCCTGCGCCGCCTGGGCGGTCCAGCCAAGATGCAGCGTGCCGTCCGCGCCGATGGTCACCTGGCGGATGCCGCTGTCCCTGCACGGCACATACACCACGGCGCCGGAGACCGCACCGGTACCGTACCCGGCGCAGACGTTCGCCTGGGACACCTCGCCGCCAATCCCGCCGAGATGCGCGGCCCGCAGCACGTAACCGGTGCCGCTCTTGCCAGCGATGAAGACGTAACCGCCGGACACGGCGGGGGTCATCGAGCCGAGATCGAGGTCGTTCGCGTTGTCGTGGGCCCAGCTCGATGGCGCGAACAGGTCGACGCGGCGCAGCCCGGGCGACAGGGCGGTCACCGAGTCGCTGCCATCGTAGGAACTTGTGGATGCGCCGTTGCCGACGCCGACAAACAGCCGACCACCAGCGACAACCACACCGCCCGTGCCCCAGATCGCGCCCTCGCGGCTGGTCGGAACGGAGTAGGTTTCCGCCGTGCCATTTCCGCTCGCCGGCACCGAGATCACCGCGCCGATGTAATCGGCGCAGTCGCCGTCCAGCCCACCAAACGCGACGTAAACCCGCCCGCCGTAGAGGGTCAGCGCGGGCCGCTGCTGCGTGGCGATCGGGGTGCCGCGCGCCGGCTCGACCTCGCGGCGCACCTTCAGCTCGCCCGTTGCCAGGCTCACTCCCGCGAGCAGGTGGGTGCCACCGGTGGTCTCAGCGACCGCATACACCAGGCCCGTGGCCGGATCGTAGACAGGCGTCCCTGTGATGCCGAGCGGGTCGATGTTCCCGCACGGCAGATCCGACAGCGGCACCGGTGCCGCGATGTGCCTGCGCCAGATCACCTTTCCGCTTCGCGCATTCAGGGCGTAGAAGCTGCCGCCTTCGGTGACGGCGACGATCAGGCCGCCGATGACCAGCGGCTGGGCATATACCGCACCGTCAAGCGGCTGGTGCCAGGCGACGCGAAGCGTCCCAGGTGCGGGCACACCCGTCGCGGCGGCGCTGCGGCCCGGGTCATGATCGTAGGTCGGCCAGTCGGCGGCCGACGGAGCTGGTCCTGGTGCCGGTGATGTGTTCACGATCGGCACTGGGCTCGACCGCGGGGGCGCAGCCGAACTGCACGCGACGACCCCGGTAAGCGCTGCGACCGCGGCGAGCGCGGTGCGCGTGCGCACGGATCTTGCGGTGCGGCCACATCCGATCACGGGCCCAGGCTATTCCCGCCGCGTTACGGTGGGCAGGCAGCGCGCCGGATTCGCCGGCGTCCAATGCCGCGGACCCGCAGCGTAAGCCGGTCAGCCGTACGTGCGGGCGGAGCGGAAGCATCAGGTCGTGGCGCGGTAACGGCAGTCCTCCGGGCACGGCAGTGCTCCAGGCCCGCGGTCAGCCCAGCCAGCGGCCGGCCGAACCCGGAGGGCATCGCCTGGTCGTGGCGGGTGCCTGCCGTCACGATGGCCCAGGTTCTCGTCGGCCCTCTTGTTCCGCCAGCTTCGCACCGAGCCCCGAGACGGTGCGCGCATGAATCCTGACAGGCGGCTTCGGGCTCTTGCGCTTGCCCTTCTTCTGCTGTGCGGTGAATCCCTCGCCGCGCTGGACGGGCCGGATGGACCACCCGGCGAACCGCACCTTGAGCCGTGCTAATTCTGCTGCCGCCGTCCTGCTCATGGCGGCCCACCTTCCTGGCCGTTCACGGCCGTTCCATACCGGGTGCCACGGCTGGCACGTCCTCCTTAGTGTGCCTCATGAAGACGCCCTGGCCTGTCACCTGCCCCGGCAGGTCGGCGAGGGGATACGCGCTGGCGTGATCACGCAACCGGCTGGTGATGCGCGCAACGTGTTGAAGATTGAGCCGCCGCCGTGTCTCAGCGACGAGGCCGCAAGCTTCTTCGTCGCCAGGCTGGACTGCGCGCTGTACGAATCCGGCTGGCAGGAGTGAGCGGTCGGCCGGGTTGGCTGCTGCGGTATGGGTGAGCGGCCGACGCGGAAGTTAGCGCGGGACGCCTACGGGACTGTGCTACTGCCCGGTGCGAGGGCTTCGAGGATCTCACCGGCGCGCTCGGTGGCGGCCGCGGGGTCGGTGTCGGGCGATCCGATCAGCGGATCCCAGTTGAGGTCGTAGAACACCTCTGTCACGCCCTGTGTTTCCAGCCAGGCCGTGTCCTCGCGGATCTGGTCGTAGGAACCCGCAAGCCGCGGCCGGTCGGCGGCTCTTTCCCCGGTGGCTCCCACGAACGCGCCGGCTTGAACGACACCGCGGCAGACCACGCGCACCATCGCCGGATCGCGGCCGGCTTCCTCCGCGGCGCCGCGAACGATCGCGGCCTGCTCGGCGATATTGGCGAGGTCGGCGCGGCTGCTGCTCAGCCACCCGGCCGCGAGCCGTCCTGCCCTGCGCAGCGCGGCGGGTACCATACCGCCGAGCAGGACCGGAGGCCCGGGCCGCTGCACCGGCTTAGGGGCCATCCGGCTCGGCGGAATCTCGTAGAAGTCGCCGTGGAACTCGCTGATCTCATCCGCCCACAGCGTGGTGAGTGCGGCAAGGTACTCCTGCGCCCGCGCACCCCTGCGCGCGGTGTCCGCGCCACTGGCCGTGAACTCGATGAGGGACCAGCCCACCCCGAGGCCGAGGTCCAGCCGGCCGCCGGAAAGCACATCGACGGTGGCGGCCTGCTTGGCGAGCAGAGCGGGGGACACAAAGGGGATGTTGATGATGGAGACGCCAAGCCTGATCCGCGACGTCCGTGCGGCGGCGAAACCGAGCGAGACCAGCGGGTCGAGCACGCTGCGGTAAACCGGCGCGGGTTCGTCGTCCGCGGGCACGAGCAGCCGCTGAAATGCCCACAAAGAGTCATAGCCAAGATCATCCGCGCGGCTGGCGAAGTCGGCCAGGACCTCCGGGTGTGCCCAGGCGCCCGCCACCGGCAGGCCGAATCCGATGCGCATGCGCGACACCTTACTGCCCGGCTCCGTCGCGGCCGGCGCGCCCGGCACCCAGTCGGGCTCGCGACCGCGCCGCGGCCTGCCGTCCGTGCCGCCGTCCCGAGCCGCCGTCCCGGGCCGGCCGTGCCGCCGTCCCGGGCCGGCCGTGCCGCCGTTCCGCGCCGGCCGTGCCGCCGTTCCGCGCCGGCCGTGCCGCCGTTCCGCGCCGGCCGTGCCGCCGTTCCGCGCCGGCCGTGCCGCCGTCCCGGGCCGGCCGTGCCGCCGTCCCGGGCCGGCCGTGCCGCCCGCTCGCGATCGGCTCGATGCCCCGGGCGTACCCACGGGCGGCCCACGCGTAGGGTTAACCGGACCCACTGCCTAGGCGCATGCCAATGGACTAAGGTATGCCTAACCTTAGTTGCCTGCGGGAGGCCGCTGACATGCTCGCAACGCTCGTCATCTTCTTGCGCGAAGGCGTCGAGGCCAGCATGATCGTGGCAATCCTGCTCGCGTACCTTAACCGTATCGGGCAGCGCGACCACTTCCGTGACGTATTCGTCGGCGTAGGTGCCGCCCTCGTGCTGGCGACCGCGGGCGGCGTCATCGCATACGAGACGATCCGCAGCTATGACGGCTCCAGGGCGCAGACGATTTTCGAAACGGCTACCTACCTGCTCGCGGCTGGTGTCCTCACCTACATGACGTTCTGGATGCAAAACCACGCCCGCTCGCTCTCCAAGGAGCTACGTGCCCGCGCGGACGCGGCGCTCGACGGCAGGGCCCGGCTCGGGCTCGGGCTGCTTGCCTTCCAGGCTGTCGGCCGCGAGGGCTTGGAGACGGTCGTATTCACGCTGGCCATCGTGTTCTCTACCACCGCTGCTGGCGCACTGAGCGGCGCTGCGATCGGGCTGGCAGGCTCGCTGGCGGTCGCGTTCGTAATTTACCGGCTCGGCCACAGGCTCAACCTTGCCCGGTTCTTCACCGTGATCGGCGTGCTACTCATGGTCTTCGCCGCAGGGCTACTCGCTGACTCCGTGCAGAACCTGCAGGAGCTGGGCTGGTTGCCAGTGCTGGCTTCGCCGATGTGGCACACGACCAGCGTGCTGTCGGAGGAAAGCGCCTTCGGCGACGTCATGCACAGCTTCTTCGGCTACAGCGATGCGCCAACACCGCTTCAACTGACGGTCTACGTCGCCTACCTGGCGGTCGCCGTAATCGCCTACCTGGGGCTCCGGTCCAGGATGACCGGACGGACCCGACACGCCAGCGCCGCTGGCAACAAGGCCTAGCCGCCCAGGCACGGTGCCAGGCACGGTGCCCTGGCCCGTGCGGGCGGGTTGTCAGCGGGTGCCTGGGGTGAGCAAACCCCGGTCGAAGGCCTCTGCGACGGCCGCGGCGCGGTCGCTCACGCCGAGCTTGGCGTAGATGTGCAGCAGATGCGTCTTGACCGTGGCCTCGCTGATGAACAGCTGGGCGGCAGCCTCGCGGTTGGTCCTGCCGCGGGCGACCAACTCGAGCACCTCGTATTCTCGCTGGCTGAGCAGTTCCTGCGCGGGCGCGCGCACCTGGTCGAGTGGACTCGACCGTGGTCGTTTTGCCCGCGCCGTTGGGGCCGAGGATCCCGAAGATCTCGCCCTCCGCCACGGTGAATGAGACGTCGTCGACGGCGACCGCGTCGCCGTAGTTCTTGTGCAGGTTCTCGACCTCGATGACGGTTGCCATGCTCGCCTGGTCCTCCTCCATGGGTGCCTCGTTGGCACCTCATCGAGCGTCGCAACTGGAGCACCGTGTGCGCATCGCCCGCGCGGTTACGTCGCGACGCGGCAGGACTGACCGGCGAGGTCAGCCGGATGACGTGCCCGCATCCACCGATCGGTTGGGGTCATTCCAGGCGGCGGCCTCGGCTCAGCCGGCCCCGATCGCGAACACGTGGATGGCGCCGCTCGCGCCAGGCAGCGTCACACTGGCCACGGACTTGCCCGCCTGCAGCGGCACGCTCGTGCTGAAGGCGTACGTGCTGACGTGCTGCCTGCGGCCTGCGACGGTGTTGCGGTACGGCAACCGCGCGACGATCTTGTCGCCCGGCAGCAGCGCGTCTGCGCCCCCGCCGAGCGTCCAGTCGCTGAACGCGATCGGAATCTGCCGGCTGCTTCCATCCGTATAGCTGACCGTCAGCGTTCCCGCCGCGCCGGACTTAGCCCCGTTGTCGGCGCTGCCCAGCAGGCCGATCGTGGTGCTGCCCGCGGGGAACGCCACCGGGATCGTCTGGCCGGCGGCCACGATGTTGTCAGCCTGGCCTGCCGGGACGTCGGGCCAGGTGTAACTGACGCCACCCGATGTGACCGCGGCGCACGGGCGTCACGCCCGCAGCCGCGAGCGCGTTCGCGGAGTAGAGGTTCCCGTAGGCGTCGAAACCGGATCCGACCCGCTGCCTGTCGGCCGAGACGCCGGTGCTGTCGTAGAGGGCCATAGCTGGCCGGGCCGCGCGACATCTGCGGCGAGCGTCGCGCCCCGCAGGGTGGCCCCGGATCCTGTCCTGGCGGTGAAGGCTACCGGGTAGCTGCCGTCGGTTTGCCCGGCCGTGACCCGCACCGCCGCCAAGCCAGACGAGCCCGCGGGCACCGTGACAGACCCGCTGGCAGGGCTGGCCGTGACACCGGTCGCAGCGCGCGCCGCCCAGGTCACGGTGAGGCCGCGGCCGGTCAGGTTGGTGACCTTGAACGACGCGCTGCGCTGCGAGCCTGGTGCAAGGACCAGGCCAGCCGACGGCGTCACCGAGGTGAGGGCAGGCTGCTCACCCGTTGGGTCAGAAGGCGGCGCCGCGTCCGGGCCGCTCGCCCAGGAGGTGTCAGGCGTCGTGGCCAGGTCGTAGTCGAGGGTCGCGCCCTTAGCAAGCGACCCGTAGTCGACGTAGGCCTTGTCCCACGGCTCGCCGTTAACAGTAAGGCCAGCTATGTACGGCGCCGCGACCTGCGCTCCAGGTGCCTTGATGGTGATCGCGGCGCCGTCGGCCAGGTGCACGACCGCCTTCCGGAACACGGGGCTGGCGAGCGCGAGCGTCGTCGTGCCCGGAGTCTGCGGGTAGAAGCCGAGCTCGGACCAGACGTACCAGGAACTCATGGCGCCGAGGTCATCATTGCCGAATTGGCCGACGGGCGCGTCGAAGTACCGACTTTGCTGCGCTTCGCGGACGATCCGCTGGGTCAGGTAGGGCGCGCCAGCGTAGTCGTACTCCCACGGGATTTCCAGGCTCGGCTCGTTGCTCAGGTTGGCGTTGTCAGGACCGGGCTTGGTGATGTTGGCAAGCAGGCTGTTCAGGTAGCTGATCCACGCCTGGCCGCCGCCCCGCGCGCTGATCAGCGCTTGCAGGTTGAACGGAACCATCGGCGTGTACTGCGCCGACGTGCCTTCCACGAAACCTGCCCTGGTGGCGGGGGTAAAGCTGCCCAGCCATTGACCGCCCACCAGCTTCGCCCGCAGGTAGCCGGTCCCCGTATCGAAGACGTTCTGCCAGCTCTGCGCCATCGTGGCGAGCTTGGTGTAGTCGGCGACGTCACCGGTCGCCCTGGCCAAAGACGCGATCGCGTAATCTGCGGTGTCGTACTCAAGCTGGGTCGAGACCGGGCCGTAGAAGTTACAGCATTCGTGCGCGTGGTTGTAGGGCAGGTAACCGTACTGCTGCAACTCGGCGAGTCCGGGCCTGATGCTGTTCGGCCGGGTCGCCTCGGTGATCATCGCCTTGAGAGCGTCCGCCGTGTCGAAGTCTCTGGCGCCGAACGCGTACCCGCCCGCGATAATCGGGTCGGCCGGATCGCCGACCATGACATACGACTCGCCGCCGCCGATATTCCACTTGGGCAGCCTGCCGGTCTGTGTGTAGTCGTCCAGCATCGACCTGATCGAGTCGCTGGTCTGCTGCGGCGCGACCATCGCGGCAAGCTGCACCTGGCTGCGGTAGATATCCCAGCCGGAGTAGTTCCCGTACTCCGCGTGGCCGGCGGGTGCCGTGTGTAGCTGCCCGTCGAAGCCCATGTACTGGCTACTGGCGTCGCTGATGACGTTCGGGTGCAGCAGTGCGTGGTAGAGCGCGGTGTAGAACTGCACCTGCTGCGCTTGCGAGCCACCGTAGATCTGCAGACGGCTCAGGAGCTTGTTCCAGGCGCGGTGGCTGGCCTGCCTGACCTGGCCGAAGTTCCAGCCAGGTATTTCCGCGCCCAGGTTAGCGCTGGCCTGCGCGTCGCTGGTGAAAGAGACCCCTACCTTGGCTTCGACCGTTTGGCTCTTCGTGGTGTCGAAGGTCAGGTAGACACCGCCAGGGTTGGCGACCCCTGACGCGGTCTGCGGGGTGACGCCATGCGTCGCGGGCGACACGTTCTGCGGCACGGGCAAAAGTGGTTTGGGGCCGGCGAAGGATTCCGTGGACGGCGGCGCGGATGGGCCTGCCACTGCTGGTGAGCTGTGCGGCGCAGGTGTACCTGGCGCTGCCGCGCGCCGCGTCGCGCGCTGGATGAGACGTCGTCTCCCTGGCACAACAGTCGAGGTCGCGGTGCCTCCCCAGATGCCGCTCGCGGTGAACGGCTGCTCGAAGCAGATGACGAAGTGGAGCGTGTAGTCCCGCTCCCAGCTACTCGGCGCGCCACAAAAGTGCCCGGCCGTCACCGATCCGCTCACCTCGTTGTTTCCGATGATCTGGGCGCTGGTGCCGTCGACTGAATCCTGGCTGCCCGTGAGCTTGAGCAACAGGTTCGCCTGCTTGGTGGCGGGGAAGTTGAACGTGCCGATGCCCGCGCGGACAGCGTCGGTGAGGTTGACCGTGATGCCATTGCCCAGCGTGACGGCGTAGTAGCCGGCCTGGGCCGACTCATTGGCGTGCGAGAAAGTTGCGGTCGCGGCGCTGGGCGATGTGCCGATCTTGCCTATCGTTGGCAAGATGGGCACATCGCCATAGGCGCCACAACCGGGCCCGCTTAGGTGGGTCAGGCTGAAGCCTGCGAGCCTGCTGCTGTCGAAGGAGTACCCGCCGCCGTCCGGCCGCTCGGGTGCGGTATCCGGGCTCCACTGGATCATTCCGAACGGCATGTCAGGGCCAGGGAACGCGTCGACAGAACCCGACGTGCCGATAAACGGATTGACCAGCGAGGCGGGATCCTTCGCCGGGCTCAGAGCCAGTGCTGGCGTGATGCCCGCCGCGGTGACGGTGGTGACCGCGCTGCCGAGGGCCACGACCGCGTGAACGAGGCTTCTTCGGCGATGACGCACCATGAAGAATCGCCCTTCGATCCTGAAAACCGAGGTAGCCAGAAACCGGGTGCCCAGAAACCGGGGTGGCCAGAAACCGGGGTGGCCAGAAACCGGCGTGGCCAGACACCGGCGTGGCCAGACACCGGCGTGGCCAAGACTCGGACCCCGACGGCGCCGCACATTCGTGCGCGGATTTCTTAGCGCTACCTCTTGATTGCTGATAGTGACAGCAGTTCACCCAAGCACCGCTGGGCAACGTTCTCAACGATGTCGTGCCGCGTGGCGCGGTTTCGGGGCGAGGGCAACCCACCAATGGGCCAGCGGCGGGGCCGCAACCCCACCAACGGGCGATCGGTGGGGCTCGCCGAGTCCCAGCTGGCCCAGCCGCCGCAGGAGCCTTCGCCGTTACGAACGCCGCTCGTCCCGGCTAGAGTCCTGGCGTGAGGCTGGGCGAGGGGGAGAGCACCGGCGGCGATCGGGCTACAACGACAACGATCGTCCAGGTGGGCACGTCGAGGCTCCCCCGCAGGCTCGTTGGCTGGGAGATCTTCGTCGTTTTCGCGGTCTCGCTCGGCGCGAGCGGCGTCACGGCGTTTGTCGAGCTGATCGGTTCGCTGACTGGGCCCGCTGCGCTCCGCCACCAGCACGCCGTGCTGAACGGCTCGCTCGCCCCCGGCCGCCCATGGCTCGATCTCGCCCTGCAGTTGACCAGCACAGCCCTCTCGCTTGCCCCGGTGGCACTCGTCATCTACCTGCTGGTGAGGTCGGGGGAGCGGGCCTCGGCGATCGGGCTGGACCTGCGCACCCCTGGCACCGACGTCCTGCGTGGGATGGTGCTCGCCGCCGTCATCGGCGGTAGCGGACTGCTGCTCTACCTGGCTGCGTTCCACCTCGGGGTAAATCTCAACGTCGTGCCAGAGGCGCTGCCCGCGGTGTGGTGGCGGATCCCGGTGCTAATTCTGTCTGCCGCGCAGAACGGCATCCTGGAGGAATCGGTCGTTCTCGGCTATCTCCTCCATCGGCTTGACCAGCTTGGCTGGCCCGCATGGCGTGCGATCGTGCTCAGCGCGGTGTTGCGCGGCTCGTATCACCTCTACCAGGGGTTCGGCGGCTTCGCGGGCAACGCCGCGATGGGCGCTATCTTCGGCGTCCTCTACCGCCGCTGGGGCAGGGTAATGCCGATGATCATCGCGCACACCCTGATCGACTCGGTCGCGTTCGTTGGCTACGCGGCGCTGCATGGCCGGGTCTCCTGGCTACCCTGAATCGAGCGGGCCGACCATGATCCTTAACGGCTGCCGCGAACCGGCATCAACTGGGTGCGGCGCGATCCCGGGGGGTCGTCCCCCGGGCTGGCGGAGTCCAACGGCTGCGCGGGGCGGCCCCGCGGGCTGTCACGCCTGCCGACCTGCGAGCGGTCACGCCTGAAAAGCGGTCGCGCAGGCGGTCGCGCTGATCCAGCATTCGCCAGGCGGGAATTGCCGGCGAGGAAGGGCAGGCACATGGATGATCTGCTAGCCGCTGCGGAGTCGATCCTCGTGCACGCGGGGACGCATCGCGCATCCGGCGCCGCCGCGGCGCCGCCGCTCGTCCCGGCCAGTATCTTCGTATCCGCAGGCGACCCGGATCCGGACCGCGCGTACGGGCGCGTCGGCAACCCGGGCTGGGAAGCACTCGAGGCCGCGCTCGGCGCCGTGGAGCGGGCGCAGGCTCTTGCCTTCGCCTCGGGCCAGGCGGCCTCGATGGCGCTGATGCTGACGCTCGCGAAGGGGCGCGACCAGATCTTGCTTCCAGCGGATGGCTACTACAACGCCCGCGTCCTCGCGGAGCGGCTGCGGCCGCTTGGCGCCAGGCCCGTCCTGGTCGATCTGCAGGATTTGGCTCAGGTGGAGCGTGAGCTCTGGGCAGCACCCTCGCTGCTGTGGGCGGAAACGCCGACCAACCCGCTGTTGCGCGTGTGCGACATCGCCCGGCTGGCAGAAGTCGCCGACGCGGCCGGTGCGCCCATGGTGGTGGACAACACCGTCGCCACCGGGCTCCTGCAACGGCCGCTCGACCTTGGCGCGACCGCAGCGCTGGTCTCGCTCACGAAATCGGGCAACGGCCATTCTGATGTCATCCTTGGCGCGGTTACCACACGCGACGCTCAGCTACGTGACGAACTGCATGATTGGCGCACCATCGGCGGAGGCATCCCAGGACCATTCGAGGCCTGGCTCGTCCTGCGCGGGCTGAAGACGCTGCCGCTGCGGATCGCCCGCCAATGCGAGAACGCCCTCGGCGTCGCGAGGCACCTCACCACTCACCCGAGGGTGCGGGCCGTTCATTACCCCGGCGTGGAGGCCGCGACCCTGCGACTCGCTCGCGAGCAGATGCCGGCCGGCTTTGGCCCGCTGCTTTCCTTCGAACTCGACGGTACTGCCGCCGACACTGAGGCAGTGGTGGCCGCGTCGAACCTGATTCTCCCTGCCACCAGCTTCGGCGGCGTCGAGTCAACCTGGGAGAGGCGGGCCCGCTGGCCCGGGGAGACGGCGCCGCAGTCCCTGATCCGTATGTCCGCGGGCATCGAGCCGCTGCGGGCCATCGTGGCCGACCTGGACGAGGCGTTGAAAGCATCCTGAGTGGTTAGTCTCATGGAATACCGGTGCGGGGTATCTCAATTATGTGTCGGCTTGCCCGTATCTGTCGGCTTACCCGCCGAGGCCGGTAAGCACCAGCGCGCCGGGCAGCCCCGCGAGAGCGGCGCCCGGAAGCGCCAGCTTGGACCGGCGCACCCCACTACCGACGATCACGCGCGGCGTGGCAGCAACCGCGGCGTCAATGAGGATCGGCCAGCCGTCTGGCAGGCCAAGCGGCGTGATGCCGCCATATTCCATCCCGGTCTCCTCGACGGCAGCGGCTACCGCGGCAAACGATGCCTTGCGGGCCTCCAGCTGCCTCCTGACCAGGCCGTTGACGTCTGCCCTTGTCGTGGCGAGTACGACGCACGCCGCGAGTCTCGTCGCCCCACTACGACGCCCGGCGACCACGACACAGTTGGCCGACTCGCTCAGCGCGATCCCGTAGCGCGCGCAGAAGGCCGCGGTGTCCGCGAGTTCGGGATCGATCTCCGCGACGCCGATTTCGGCGGCGGGGACCGCGTTCTTCCAGTCGGCCAAAGCGGCGGCCACCGGGGCGGCGAGCAGGTCGGGCCGGTCCGCCGCAGGCACGATATGCAAAGATCCCATTCGCCCTTCCATAGCCAGGTAGCTTAAACGGCTTGGGGGTGCGGCTGGGGGATGAAGCCTGCGCGGTCTGTGCGGGCGCCCATTCCTGGCACATCCACGGCTCGAACCGAACGGACGTTTCTGTCCGCCTGAGTTTCTGTCGCCTGTTTCTGCCCGCCCGTCACAGGTACCCCGCGGCCAACCCGCCGATGGGCGCGGAGCTACACATCGGGGTGCGCCGTGATGACCGGCTGCGGCATTGTTGAGGTCCGGTTGAGGTCCCACGGCCACTCGTGTGGGTGGTGGCGCGGCCGCGTCGCCTCATGCGTCAACGTGATCGTGCTCAAGGGGCCGCCGCCGGGGCCGCAGCCGCTAACACTCACCGGCGTGTAATTCACCAAGAACAACTGCGAAGCGCGAAATTCGCTAAAAACCGTCGCGAAATATTGACGAAACGTAAAGAACCTAGTCTTAGGCGGTGATAGAGCGTCCGGACTTCGTGGCCGCCGGGGTCGAAGAGGAGTTCCATACGGTCGACCTGCGGACGCGGCGGTTGACCGCGCAGGCCAGCAGGATCCTGGAGCAGCTACCCGCTGGCAGGTTCGTCTCGGAGCTCCAGCGGTGCACGGTAGAGGCCAACAGCCGTCCGTGTGTCCGCCTGGTCGACCTCGCCGAGGACATCGCGGCCCTCCGGCGTGCCCTCGTCGCTGCCGCAGAACCCCTCGGCCTGGGTATCGTGGCCGCCGGCACGGTGCCCCTTGCCGACCTTGAGGAGCTCAAGGTCACACCGGATCCCCGTTACGAGAACATGCTGGACGAATACGGGATGCTGGTTCGTGAGCAGCTAATCTGCAGCGCGCAGGTGCACGTCGATGTGGGCGACCGCGATCTGGCGGTGGCGGTCGGGCACCGGGTGGCGCCGTGGCTGCCGACGCTGTTGGCGCTGTCGGCAAGTTCGCCTTTCTGGCTGGGAATGGACACCGGCTACGCCAGCTACCGCACGCTGGTCTGGCGACGCTGGCCGACCACGGGGGCCCTGGGCGGGTTCGAATCGGCCGCGGACTACGACCACACCATGGCCGACCTCCTACGGTCCGGAGTCATAAGCGATCTCGGCATGATTTACTTCGACGCCCGGCCCTCCGCCCATCTGCCCACGGTAGAGCTGCGTATCTGCGATGCCTGCCCGCGTTTGGAGGACGTGGTCCTCCTGGCCGGCCTCTTCCGCTCGCTGGTGCTACGCGAGATCGATATGGTGATCGCGGGCGTCCCGCCCATCGCAGTCCGCCCTGAGCTGCTCCAGGCCGCGACGTGGCGAGCCGCTCAGTCCGGCCTGGAGAGCGATCTTGTCGATCCAGCAACGGCCACGCCGGTGCCCGCCCACCAGCTCGTCGAGCGGTTGCTGGCAGAGCTCCGGCCCAAACTGGAATCCACCGGCGACTGGGAGCTTGTGGCGGAGCTCACGGAGTCGGCGCTGGCCAAGGGCAGTTCGGCGGCACGCCAGCGCGCTGCGTGCGTCAGCGGGGGCCTCGAGAAGGTCGTCGACACGCTGGTAGCGGAAACCCGCGCCAATACGGAGTGGCTGCCGGGGGCGGGACCCGCCCGCACGGCCGTCAGCGCGATGCTGAAGGGCTACGCGGCCGAGGGCGACGAAGCGATCCTCTTCGACGGCAGCGCCCGCGGACCGTACGGAATGATCATGTCAGCGCTCGACAGGATCGGTATCGACGGCCTGTCCGAGCGGCAGAGTTATCGCGACGAGGTCCAGCGCCGGATGGGAATGATCTTCCACATCGGCGGCGGGGACGATGAGCGGCTGTTTCCGATCGACCTCATTCCCCGGATCGTTGCCGCCGACGACTGGCGTCCGCTGCAGGCAGGGCTGATGCAGCGGATCTGCGCCCTGGAAGCGTTCCTGCACGACGCCTACGGGGAGCGCGCGGTGGTCCGCGACGGTGTGCTGCCGGCCTGGGCCATTGACGAGTCACCCGGTCTGCGGGCGTCAGGGCGGTCGGTCCCCCGTTCGGCGGTGCGGTGCTGCGTGGCGGGCATCGATCTGGTCCGCGACGGCGCCGGCCGGTGGGCAGTGCTCGAGGACAACCTGCGGGTTCCCTCCGGCATCGGGTACGCCATTGCCAACCGCTGGCTGGCCGCCCAGGTTCTACCCGAGCTCATCCCCACGTCGCTGGGGCTCACCCCCGGGCCCAGGATGGCGGTGCGTGCGTTGCGGTCTGCGCTGACCGCAACCTCCCCCCACCTCGCCCTGGTGACCGCGGGCCCGGTGGACTCGGCATTCTATGAGCACCGGCTCTTAGCCCACGAGCTGCAGATCCCCCTGGTCCGCCCGAGCGGCCTGCGAATGGCCGATAACGGCGTATGGATCGACGGCCCCGAGCCGGCCCGGGTGGAGGTGCTCTATCGCCGGATCGACGAAGATGGGCTATTCGGCGCCAAAGGCGCGGACGGAAAGCCGCTCGGCCCCGGGCTGCGGAAGGCGATCCGCGATAGGAGCCTCGTCATGGCCAACGCGCCAGGTAACGGGGTCGCCGACGACAAGTGCCTGTACGCCTACGTGCCGAAACTGATCGAGTACTACCTCGGCGAACGCCCCTTGCTCGACAACGTGCCGACCTACCTGTGCCGCGACGCACAGGCGCGCTCGCAGGTACTGGACCGGCTGGCAGAGCTGGTGACTAAGCCCGTGAGCGGTTACGGTGGCGAGGGGGTCGTGATCGGCCCCGATGCCACGCCGGCGGAACTGCGGACGGTCCGCGCCCGCATCCTCGCCAACCCGGCCCGCTGGATCGCCCAAGAGACCGTGTCCTTGTCGACGCATCCGACGCTCGCCGACGGCCGCCTGGAGCCGCGGGCGGTCGACCTCAGGGGCTTCGTGTGCCTCAGCGGCCCGCCCATGGTTATGCCGATCGCGCTGACCCGGGTAGCGCCCTTCGGAAGCAGGATCGTCAATTCGTCCCGCGGAGGCGGGGCGAAGGACACGTGGCTGATGTATTGACATCTAGCGGAAGGATCCGTATGTCCGGGAAACCCGTTAGCTCAGGGAGCCACCGATGTGCGGTTTGAGCGGCGAGCTCCGCTTCGACGGCGAGCCCGCCGACGTGGCCGCGGTGGCCCGGATGACCGCGACAATGGAGCCGCGCGGCCCCGACGGCTCCGGTATCTGGGCCCAGGGACCTGTCGCGCTCGGCCACCGCCGCTTGAAGATCATCGATCTGTCCGCGCGTGCGTCTCAGCCCATGGTCGATGCCCAGTTGGGCCTGACGGCCGTCTTCAACGGCTGCCTCTACAACTACCAGGATCTTCGCGAGACGCTGCGCGGGGAGGGCTACCAGTTCTTCTCCGCCTCCGATACCGAGGTGCTGGTTAAGGCCTACCATCGGTGGGGGCAGCGGTGTGTCGATCATTTCAAGGGAATGTTCGCTTTCGCGGTCACCGAGCGCGATACCGGGCAGGTGATCCTGGGACGCGACCGGCTGGGGATCAAACCCCTCTACACCACGCGTAACGCCGCCCGGCTGCGCTTCGCTTCCACGCTGCCCGCGCTTCTGGCCGGCGGCGGTGTCAACACAGAAATCGACCGGACTGCACTCCACCACTACATGACCTTCCATTCGGTGGTGCCGCCGCCGCTCACCATCCTCGCGGGGGCCGACAAGCTGCCGCCGTCCACCGTCCGGACCTTCGAGCCAGACGGGAGTGCCTTCGACGACTACGTCTACTGGCGCCCGGACTTCGCCCGCGGGCGGCAATTCACACCGGCGGAATGGACTGAGGCGGTGCTGGCGGGCCTGCGCACAGCCGTGGACCGGCGAATGGTGGCTGACGTGCCGGTCGGCGTGCTGCTGTCCGGCGGGCTCGACTCGAGCTTCATCGTGGCGCTACTGGCGGAGGCGGGGCAGTCGGACCTACAGACCTTCAGCATCGGCTTTGCCGAGGCAGGGGGCGAGTCCGGGGACGAGTTCGGCTACTCGGACCTTGTCGCCATGCATTTCGACACCGACCACCACAAGATCCGGATCGACGACTCGCGGCTGCTGTCGGCGCTCAGCGGCGCCATCGGAGCCATGAGCGAACCGATGGTGAGTCACGACGCGGTCGCGTTTTACCTGCTGTCCCAGGAGGTGTCGCGACATGTCAAGGTGGTCCAGTCCGGGCAGGGGGCCGACGAGGTGTTCGCGGGATACGACTGGTATCCGCCGCTGGCGGCGGTACCACGCGAAGACGCGGCGGCAGCGTATTCGGGCGCGTTCTTCGATAGTCCGCATGACGGGCTGGCCGAAATCCTGAGCCCCGGCTACCTGACACCGGACGATGTCAGCTCGGCGTATGTCCGGCGACATTTCGCGACTCCGGGCGCCGAGACCGCGCTGGACGCCGCGCTTCGGCTCGACACGACCGTCATGCTGGTAGACGACCCCGTGAAACGTGTCGACAACATGACGATGGCCTGGGGTCTGGAGGCACGCACCCCGTTCCTTGATCACGATTTGGTCGAGCTGGCGGCCTCCTGCCCTCCTGAGCTCAAGCTTGCCTCAGGCGGCAAGGGCGTGCTGAAGTGCGCTGCCCGCGGCCTCGTCCCCGACGCCGTCATCGACCGGACCAAAGGGTATTTCCCGGTGCCGGCGATCCGCCACCTGCGGGGTCCGTACCTTGAGATGGTCCGCGCGGCGCTGACCAGCCCGGCGGCGAAGTCGCGCGGCTTGTTTAAAATGTCATACGTCGAGCGGTTGCTGGAAGCGCCCAGCGACCACCGGACCACTCTGGGTGCCAGCGCGCTGTGGCAGCTCGCATTGCTGGAACTTTGGCTGCAGACGTGCGGAATATAGGGTGCCACTGGTTGGCAAGAGCACGAGCGGAGAAAGAAAGCACGAGCGGAGAGAGAAAGAGCAGCTAGTGATCCTTCGTCACTAGTACCGCAGCCGCACTTTCGAGCCGCTCGGACAACACGTGCTAGTCACCGAGCTGCCAACGCCAGCATCCCTGAGCAAGATCGTTTGAACTAACTGCAGGTCAGAGGCGTGGCTCTGGCCAAGCGCAGCTGCAGTACTAGGCAGTCTGAAGGGAGTCATCGCCAATGTGCCGTCATTTCGGGTGGATCGGGCAGGCGCGCACGCTGCACGAGCTGTTCTTCGAGGCGGGTTACGGGCTGCCGAGGCAGGCTAGGATACCGCGGTGGCAGCGGGTCGGGCTGGTAAACAGGGATGGCTTTGGCGTCGGCTGGTTTCGTGCCGGGGGCGCCGGGAACACCGAACGCTATCGCACGACAATCCCGATCTGGGACGACGGCGTGTTCCCCACACTCGCCCGCGAGGTCGCCTCGAGCTGTGTCCTAGGCGCGGTTCGAGCGGCCAGCCCGGGGATGCCCATCGAGACGAACGCGAACGCGCCGTTCACCAATGGAAGATGCATGCTCAGCCTCAACGGGCATCTCAACGTCGACAAGGTCCGCCCCCTGCTCGGCTCCGGTGGTGAGCCGGAATCCAGTTGCGACGCGGCTCTCCTAGCCGCGCTGCTGTGGCAGCGCCTGAACGCGGGCTTGAATCTGCCGGAGGCTCTCGTGAGCCTGCTGCGCGACGTCGTGGAGCTGGATCCCCGCGCATGCCTGAACATGCTGGCCACTGATGGCGCTCGGGTCGTCGCCACTGCGTGGGGCGAGACCCTCTGTTACCGGAAGGAGTCAGCTGGCGTCCTCATCGCTAGCGAGCCGCACGACGATGAGAATGGTTGGATCGGTGTCGAGGACAAAACCGCGGTTATCGCCGACGCCTGGGACATCGAGCTCCACTCCATACCCCAGGACGGCCCATTCTCCGCCGAAGTCAATCCAGCTATTGCGCCGCGCGGTATGTCGGCCGAGATAGCAACGAATGTCCGGTCCCCCAATGAGCGAAAGTCTATTCCAGCCGAGTTACAAGCGGCTCAATTTTAAGTGCGCGGGAGCGGAGCGGTCGGGAATGGCCGTGGCGTTTTGCGAGGTGGCCTTTCGAGCGCAGAACCTCAACGGAGGAAGCCATCGCAGATTTCTTGGTAGCCGACAGCCGCAAGGTCCAGTGATTCGATGTCGATTCGTTCATTGGCGCCGTGGAAGCGTGACCAGTAGGCCTGGGGCGTCATGCTCGTGCCGAGGAGGGCGAACCCGTAGGTCACCGTTCCCGCCGGACGGAGGTAGCGCGCATCGGTCTGTGCGGTGAGAAGCGTGGGCACAAGACGCCCGCGTGGGTGGTGCGCCGCGACGATCCGTTCCAGCAGCCGCCACAGGGGGGTCTGCGTGGGGGATTGGGTCGACGATACCGCTCCGGTAGCAGCAACATCCGAGGGGTCAACGAGATCTTCCAGCAGGCGCCGGAGTTCGCCCACCACGACCTCGTGATCGTCACCTGGCAGGGTGCGCACGCTGACGCCGACCGTCACGGTGCCGGGGATAGTGTTGATCCGGTCAGCGCCACGCAGAATCGCGGGGACGACAACGGCGTGGGTGCTGGCGTGTGCTTGCCGGGCCAGGTCGGGAGGAAGTGCGGACAGGGCACCGTCGAGACGGTCGGGGTCAGTGAGCAGTTGCGCGACGTCCGGGTCGAACTGCTGGTGGCCGACCCAGGTGCGCCACTCCTCTCCAATCCTCGTTGGCGGGTGGTAGGCGGCGATCCGCTGCACGACCTGCGCGGCTTTCACCAGCGCGTTGTCGGCGCGAAAGGGCATCATGGTGTGCGCCGAGGTGCCGCGGACGATGATGTGCACCACCACCCCTCCTTTGTCGGCGACGTACCCCTCGACGAGCGGCCCGCTTGCCGTTTGGCGAACCGCGCCGCCAACCTCGGTGACGGCGTAGTCGGCCTGGACGAGGTCGGCGTGCTGCTCGAGCAGCGGCTTCAGGCCGGCCAGCCCGCCACATTCCTCATCGGGTGCCGCGACGAAGATAAGGGTTCCGCGTGGCCGGAACCCGGCATCGGCCAACCTGCGGACCGTGACGGCCATCGCCGCGGCCTGCCCGAGCATGTCGACAGCCCCACGGCCCCAGATCTCGCCATCGGCCAACTCGCCGCCGAAAGGATCACGAGCCCACTCGCTTGCCTCAGCACCGACCACGTCGGTGTGGGCCGCAAGGCACAGCGACGGCGCCGTGGAGTCCGACCCCTCGACCCGCGCGACGAGCGATGGCCTGCCCTCCTGCGGGGTCACGATGGCCGCCTCGACCCCACGCCCCGCCACAACATGGTGCAGCACTTCGGCGTTGCGGATCTCTTCTCCGGTCGAGGGGGAGCCTTCGCTGACGCATCGGTTCCGTATCAGCTGCTGAAGCAGCTCACCAACGTCCGGAGAGTCTCGTCGCATAGTGAACTCCGACGGCCCAGGGCACACAATGACTGTACGGCCTGATCACCACGGGCGAAAGACCGGTGCGGGCTGGGCCCCGCCACGGGCAACACGCCTGCAGGCTCACATCGCCGCACTGGCCGCCGAGCACTCGCCATCAGCGATCCAGGCCAAGCTCCTGATCCAGCTCGATCCGGGGTGGCCGCTGGCACAGCCTTAACGGCGGCGTCGTGTCGCCCGCGAGCGCCAGCCGGCTCACGCACGTGGGTCACGATAGCCTGGCTCGCATGGAATCGTGGCGTGCTGTCAGCCCCCCCGACCTGCCGGGACGCGGCCAGGAGCCCCGGCTGACCGACACCGCGAGCGGTGTGCTTGCCGTCGCCGCGGAGGGACATACCGCGCGGATATACGCCTGCGGGATCACGCCGTACGACGCGACGCACGTTGGGCACGCCGCGACGTATACGGCCTGGGATCTGCTGCTACGCGCGTTGCGGGACGCCGACCACGAAGTGATCTACGTGCAGAACGTGACGGATGTGGACGACCCGCTGATCGAGCGTGCCACGCGAGACGGTGTGGACTGGCGCGAACTCGCCGATGTTGAGATCACGCGCTTCCGGCGGGACATGGAGGCGCTCAGGGTGCTGCCACCCGCGCACCTCATCGGCGCGGTTGAGGCGCTGCCGCTCATCGAGGCGATGAGCAGGCGGCTGGGAGAGCGGGGGGCGCTGTACGATCTTGAAGGAGATGTGTACTTCGCGCGATCCTCCGACGCGTCGTTCGGTTCGTTGTCTCGGCTCTCGCCTGAGGAGATGCTCAGGCTTTCGGGCGAGCGTGGTGGCGATCCTGGGCGCATAGGGAAGAAGGATCCGCTCGATTGCCTCGTGTGGGTGGGCGAGCGGCCGGGGGAGCCTTCGTGGCCGTCCGCGTTCGGGCCTGGCAGGCCCGGCTGGCATATCGAGTGCGCAGCGATCGCGTCGAGGTTCCTCGGGATGCGGTTCGATGTCCAGGCTGGCGGAAGTGACCTGGTTTTCCCGCACCACGAATTCAGCGCGTCGCATGCGCGGGTTGCGTCGGCCGATCCGGCGGCGTTCGCCCGTGTGTACGCGCACGCAGGCATGGTGCGGCTGAATGGCGAGAAGATGTCCAAGTCGCTCGGGAACCTGGTCTTCGTCTCGGCGCTACGCGCCGCCGGCGCGGATCCGATGGCGGTGCGGCTCGCGCTGCTCGCCCACCATTACCGGTCCGACTGGGACTGGACCGACGTCGGCCTGGCGGACGCGTCGGCGCGGCTTGCCCGCTGGCGGCGCGCGGCCTTGGCGCAGGCGGCGCCGCCGGCCGAGCCGGTGCTCTCCCTGGTACGCGCGCGTATCGCCGATGACCTGGACGCGCCGGGTGCGCTCGCCGCCGTTGATGGGTGGGCGGACGCGGTGCTTGACGCCGCGCCATCGCGGTCGTGGGTACCCCATGCGCCCGCGCTGATAAGGGACGCCGTGGACGCAATACTCGGCATTGAAATCTGATTCGCCGCCGCTGCTCGTGACAACGGCCCGGGTTTGATTGGCTGCCGCCTGGCCTCTGTTCACCCGCTCGTGCAAACGTTCGTTGGGCGACTCGAGTAGTTCGCGGTTCGCCGCTGCCTGCCTTGCCTGGGCGCGGGCGGCAGCCGGCTTGGGGGCTTTTGCGGCGTCCTGCCCGCTTGGCGGCGTGAGTCGCCCCGGCCCCGCTTGGGTGCTCGGCGGGGTCCGGTAGGCTTGGGGGGCTTTGCGGCGCTCGGCCCGCTGGGCGGCTCTGCTGCTCCCGCGCCGTTCGCGAGTGACGCGGCCGGTTCGTAAGTTCGCCCACGGCGCGCAACAGGTTGTGCCCGTGCGCTTTCCTGCGGAGCAGCACGCGCAGTTGCGTGAATGGTGTGCGGAGCATGGCTTCTCCATGGCTTCTCCATGGCTACCGTGGTTCGCGGTCTCGTGACACGTTTCCTTGAATTCCAGCTACCAGAGCGGAACTAACGGATCGGCGGCTGTTAGTTGGGCAGTTGGGCTGTGCTTCCTTGGTTGTGCTTCCTTGGTTGTGCTTCCTTGGTTGTGCTTCGTTGGGCTGTGCTTCCTTAGCTGTGCCTCTAATTATGAGTTTGGCTGGGCACCCTATTGATTGGGCCAGCCTCGGCGCTTGCTTGACTGGACCGGTCGCAGCTAATAAATCGCAGGCAGCCATTCGCGTCAAGCCCCGCTGTCGCGCCTGTGGATGACCTGTGGGACAAATTCTGTGGATAACTAGTCGCTGTCCCCAGAACCGCATTCTCCTCTACCGGGGCATTGTCTTGCCGCGCACGCTCGTTGGCATGAAACCCAATACATCGTCCACCGGAGCGCCGAGCGCGCTCCCGCCGAATCAGCCGGACAGCTCAGGTCAGCCGCCCGTCAAGGTCGGCTCCCCGGCCGAAGTGCTCGCGGCCGTGCCCTACCTGATCGGCTTCCATCCTTCGAGCAGCTTGGTCGTGATCGGCGCCCGGCCGCCCCGCGACCGGGTGCACGTCAGTTTCAGGTACGACCTGCTCGACCCGCCAGAGGACGGGTACGCGCGGGAGATCGCGGAGCACGCGACCGCGGTGCTCGTCAACCAGCAAGTCAGCGTGGCGATCGTCGTAGGGTATGGCCCGGGCGCCCTCGTCACCCCGATCGCGGAAGAGTTCCGTGTCCGGCTCAACGAGGCCGGGATCGACGTGCACGAGATGCTACGGGCCCACGACGGCCGTTACTGGTCCTATATGTGCCACGACCCTGGCTGCTGTCCAGCCGAGGGGGTGCCGTTCGACGTGTCGGTGAGCTCCGTCGCCGCCCAGATGACGCTGGCAGGCAATGTGACATTGCCGGACCGAGCGGCACTTGAGCGCAGCGTCGCACCATTGGGTGGCGCGGCTCGCTTATCCATGGCCCAGGCCACGACCCGCGCCGAGAACCGGGCCGCTGATCTGGTAGCGCGGTCGGCGCGGTCGGGGCGCCAGCGGGGTGGGACGCTGCGGCCGGTGATTGAGAACGGCTTGCGTGCGGTTAGCGACGCGGTTCGCACCTACCGCTCCGGTGAGCGGATCAGCGGCGACGACGAGATCGCGTGGCTGACCGTCACACTTGCGGACCTGCGTGTCCGCGACGATGCGTGGGCGCGGATGGATCCGGAGCACCGGGAATCGCATCAGCATCTGTGGACTGATGTCGTTCGCCGCGCCGAACCACGCTACGTTCCGGCTCCCGCCTGCTTGCTCGCCTTCACCGCTTGGCAGGCAGGAGATGGGGCATTGGCGAATGTCGCGCTCGCCCGGGCACTTGAATCCGATCCGGGCTACACGATGGCGCTGCTCCTGCTGGAAGCGGTTGGCGGTGGCCTGCCGCCGTCCGCTGCGCGGCTGCCAATGACGCCGGAGGAGGTCGCCGCTTCCTATGCCACTGTCGAGGAAAGGCGAAGGCCGGCCAGAAGGCGGCCCTCGGCGTAGCGAAGGGCCGCGGCAGGAAGTTCACCGGGAGCACCGCTCAGCAGCACGTGTACCACTGGCGCACCTGGCTCGCTGGCGGCCGGTGCACCACTTGCTTCCGGCCGCTGCGTTGGGCCGGACGGCTTGCCCGGGCCTGATGCCTCCGCCGGATCGGACGCCTCCGCAGGACCGGATACCTCCGCGCGACCGGAAGCTTCCGCAGGACCGGACGGGTCAGTAGGAATGGATGTCCAGGCGTGGCCGGCTGAGGCTGCGAGGCCAGGGGAAGCCACAGGCTCGGAGGGCCCACCCGGCGGCAGCGTCGCCCCGGCGACCGCCCATGTCTGCGTCGTGGCTAGCTGGCCCCTTGGCGCATGGTCCTGGGCAGCGGGCGTGTTGTGGCCGTGAGCCATAGACGATGCTTGCCGATGGTCGGCCGATCCCGGCGCTGCGTCGGCCGGAGCCGGAGGCCGGGCCGCGAGGCGGCGGATCGCCTGGGCTGCGACCGCTGGTGCCGAACCGTGCAGGTGCACCCTGGGCAGGACACCACGAATCCGGTCCATCGCGAGTTCGTACTGAGTGCAGCCAAGTACGACGGCCCGTGTGTCCGGCGGCGTAAAAGCACCCGCGGCCTCGATCGCGTCCGAGATCGCGCCAGCGTCGGCGCATTCGATCGCGGCGGCGAGGCCAGGGCAGGCCACCTCGGTAACGTGCGCGCCACTGGCAAACTTGCGGATCAGTTCGTGCTGGTACGGGCTCCCGGTGGTGGCAGCGGTAGCCCAGATCGCCACCTTGCCGCCGCCTGCGGCGGCCGGCTTGATCGCCGGGACCGTCCCGACGACAGGCACGGCTGGCTCGAGTTCGCGACGGAGTAGGTCGAGCGCCCGGACCGATGCGGTGTTGCACGCGAGCACGAGGACGTCCGGCTGCCACGGGAGTGTTGCCTGCGCGCAGGCAAGCGCGCGCTCGGCGATGTCATCCGGGTTACGCGGGCCCCATGGCATGCCCTCGGGGTCCATGGAGAGCACGAGTTCCGCGCCCGGGCACAGTCTGCGCAGATGCATGGCCGCGGGCAGGACCCCGAGACCTGAATCGACGAGCGCGAATCGCATGCGGCCAACCTTATCGGCGCACCACGCGGGGGCACTGCGATGGTGATGAACCGCCGAGGCGCGCTGTGAAGGCGCGAGTGATGTCACGGCGAAGATTCATTGTCGCCCCGCGCCCCGCCAGCGTGCCGCCCGGACTCGCCGCCACGCTCCGCTGCCACCAGGGCCCACACGACCTTTCCTGTCGGCTGGTGGTCCCTGCCGGGCTCGCGGGAATCATCGAGGTCGTCGGTCACGTGGTAATATCCCCACGTCGCGCTGACAGCCTCGACGAGGAGGAGGCCGCGGCCGTTTTCCGCGGTGAGATCGGGTTCGGCACGTACCGGCGGCTCAGGATTGCTGTCCCAGACCTCAACCAGCACCTGGCGCTGCCCGGGCGTGAGACGAACCCAAACATAGGGGAGCCCCGCCTCGTCGCCGTCCTTGTTCGCAATGGCTGCCTTGACACCATTGGTCGTCAGTTCGGAGACGACAAGTTCGACGGTGGCCGCCAGTTCCATCAACCCCCACTCCCACGCCATTGACTTCGCGTGCAGCCGAGCGCACGAGGCCGCGGTTGGGTACGCCCCCAGCTTCAGGTTCGACTGAACCGGCGTGCTGGCCATGGAAAACGCGTGTCCTGTCGTCGTCATCGGGCTCGGCGGGACGGGCACAGTGAATCACACACCGCCGGGAAGGTAGTAGGCACTCTTATGACAATGCCAGTCCGGCGGCTCGTTGGGGGCCTTGCAGGAGCTATCAACTTAGATCCAGGCACGGTTGGTCGGGTTATGCACTCAAGCGAGTACGGTATTGCAGCGTTCTGGGTAGGCCGGGTCCTGCGTAATCGGCGGGCCGATCACCAGCCAAGGGCGGCCGCCGGGTAGCGGGCGGGCCGATCACACGCCCAACGGCGGGTTCCTGGGTAGCGGGCGGGCCGATCACACGCCCAACGCCGGGTTCCTGGGTAGCGGGCGGGCCGATCACACACCCAACGGCGGGTCCCCCCGCCGGGCCTGACCTCTTGCGCGGCACGCTGGGCCTGTGGGGCGGACGTGACCTGATGTGGGACTTTCGGCTCTGGCCCGGCATGTGTCGCCAGACGATCTTGACAAATGGGCTAACCCTCTGGGCGTGCTGAGGATGCCGGTGAGTGCTGACCCGCCTACAAGGCGTTAAGGGAGCTGATTTGGCGATGCTTGCTGCACTCGAAATCGCCCGCCTCGCAAAGCTTAGGCCGGTCGCGGATGTCGCCGCAGATATGGGGATTCCGCATCACTTGCTTGAGCCGTACGGCGAGCACGTCGCCAAGATAAAGCTCGACGCCATTGACCAGCTTTCGGACCGCCCACGGGCCCGCTACGTGGTCGTATCGGCTATCACGCCCACGCCGTTCGGCGAGGGCAAGACAACCACGGCACTCGGCCTCGGCCAGGCGATGCGCCATATCAGCAAGCAAGGTGTCGTTGCCATCCGTCAGGCGTCTATGGGCCCGACTTTCGGCATCAAGGGCGGTGCCGCCGGGGGTGGCTACAGCCAGGCGGTCCCGTTCGAAACGGTCAACCTTCATCTGACCGGCGACATGCACGCCGTTACCGCCGCGCATAACCTGCTCGCCGCTATGGTCGACAACCACCTGCATCGTGGCAACAAGCTCGGGCTCGACCTACACAACATCACCTGGCGGCGTGTGCTCGACGTGAACGACAGGGCTTTGCGCAACATCGTCGTCGGCCTCGGGTCGCGTCAGGACGGTGTCCCGCGCCAGAGCGGATTCGACATCACCGCAGCGTCAGAGGTGATGGCGATACTCGCGCTTTCCACCTCGCTGCACGATCTGCGGGCACGGCTCGGCCGGGTCGTGGTGGGCTTCACGTCGGCCGGCGAGCCGGTCACCGCCGAGCAGTTGAAGGCCGCCGGGGCGATGACGGTGATCGCGCGCGAGGCGATCAAGCCGAACCTTGTCCAGACGCTCGAAGGCACACCGGTCCTTGTCCATACCGGCCCGTTCGGCAACATCGCACACGGGAACTCGTCAGTGGTCGCCGATCTCATCGCGATCCACGGTGGGGACTTTCTTATTACGGAAGCAGGCTTCGGCGCCGACATGGGAGCCGAACGCTTTTTCAACATCAAGTGCCGGGCATCCGGTCTCATCCCCGACGCGGCTGTCGTTGTCTGCACGGTTCGCGGCCTGAAGGCGCACTCGGGCAGGTACCGGATTGTGGCCGGTCGGCCGCTGCCTCCCGCGCTCCTCGTGGAAAACCCCGAGGAGGTCGAGATCGGCGGCGCCAACCTGCGCAAGCAGATCGAGAACATCACGCGCCACGGCGTCACCCCGGTGGTGGCGATCAACGCCTTCCCTGAGGACTTCGCTTCCGAGCGTGCGGCCATCAGGGAGATCGCCGAGTCGATGGGCGTGCGCTGCGCCGTCACGACCCACGTCGCCGATGGTGGCAAAGGCGCCGTGGAACTCGCCCATGAGGTGGCGGAGACAGCCGAGCAGCCGGGCAGGTTCGAGCTGCTCTACCCAAACGAGATGCCGCTCCGCGAGAAGATCGAGACGATCGCGACGCAGATCTACGGCGCGGCAGGAGTCGACTTCGCGCGGGCGGCCAGCCGCCAGCTCGACATGTACGAGCGCGACGGGTTCGGGAACCTGCCGGTGTGCATTGCCAAGACCCATCTGTCCCTGTCGTCGGATCCAAGCCTGAAGGGTGCGCCCACCGGCTGGCGTATGCGGGTGCGTGAGGCCAGGACCTCCGCAGGAGCGGGTTTCATCTATGCGATGAGCGGCGACATGCGCACGATGCCCGGGCTGTCCTCCGCGCCTGCGGCCGAGACCATCGACATTGACGAAGCGGGAGAGGTGGTAGGCCTCAGCTAGCTATGCGTGCAGGGACATTCCTGATGATCCCTTCTCGGGTTAGATATCCGGCGGATAGCGCAGGCAAGTTAACGCGAGAACGGATCATGGCGGCGTGGCGATCACGTCACCGGCATCGTCGGCAGTGCCGCCTGGCGTGATCGCCGGCAGGCCGTCGATACTGAGCGCGTTGCGCTCGGCACGGTAGCGCACGAGGCCGTCCGCCGTCTTCTTGTCCGACCAGCGGTTGAGCAGGTCACGTTCCTCGCGCAGGTCCATCACCGGCACGGCGTAGCCGCACGAATCGGAGATCCGGTCGAGCTCCACGACGATGATCGCGCGGCGGTCGCCGCGGTCACCGTTCTCGCTGGCGGGCCAGGAGAAGTGCCCGAGCAGTCCCCCGAACTCCGCCTCGGCGGGCAGCACGACCCGGCCGGTCCCGTATAAGCGGAGAATCTTGGGCTTCTCGCGGAACGAGCATAACATGATCGTGATGCGCCCGTTCTGCCGGATTTGGGCGATAGTCTCCGCGCCGCTGCCGGTCAGGTCAAGGTACCCGACCGTGTTCGGACCGAAGACGGCGAAGGTGCCGCGGTACTCCTTGGGCGACACGCTGACGTGGCCGCCGTCACCCGAGGGGGACGGGCACGGTGCGGTTGCCACGAAGTAAACGGGCTGGTCCGCGATAAACTCAATGAGCCGTTCGTCCAGTTCGGCATACTGCTTTCCCATTGGAACCTCCTGCGTCAACCCTGCCGCAGGAGACGGCCCAGCAGAAGGGAGAGGCTCGTGACAGGCGTCACAGGAACGCCGACCGCAGGCCCCTCGCCGACCGGTGGTACGTCCGGCGGTGCCGCGGAGGGCGATGACGGCACTGCATGCGGGGACACGTCGGGCAGGGACACGTCGGCCGGGGACACCGCGGCCGGGGACACCGCGGGAGGAGACACCGCGGGAGGAGACACGGCGGGAGGAGACACGGCGGGAGGAGACACGGCGGGCGGCACCGTTACCGGGACGGAGCGCCGCGGCAGCGGCGCGCAGCCGGGTAGTGCCGGCAGCGGCGCGGTACGCGCTGCCGAAGTTACCGGGCCGGCCGAAGTTACCGGGCCGGCCGCAGTTACCGGGCCAGCCGCAGTTACCGGGCCGGCCGCAGTTACCGGGCCGGCCGAAGTCACGGGCCGGTATCGCGCTGCCGTGGCGGCGCTGCGCCAGGCCTATGCGGAACTCCCAGCGGGGGAACCTGTGCGCCTCGCCAAGCCGACGTCGAACCTTTTCAGGTTCCGTGACCCCGCACCCGCCCACCGCGGCCTCGACGTCTCCGCCTTCGATCATGTGCTGCACGTGGATCCGGTGGCGCGTACGGCGGTCGTCGGCGGGATGACGACGTACGAGCACCTGGCCGACGCTACCTTGCGTTACGGCATGATGCCGCTCGTCGTACCTCAGCTCAAGACGATCACCCTCGGCGGCGCGGTCACCGGACTGGGTGTCGAGTCCACGTCTCTTCGTAACGGCCTTCCCCACGAGTCCGTCATCGAGATGGAGATCCTGACAGGCGATGGCCGCGTCGTGTCTGCCGCACCAGAAGGCGAGCACGCCCGGCTCTTCCGCGGGTTTCCCAACTCCTACGGCACCCTTGGCTACGCGCTGTCGCTGACCATCGAGCTTGAGCCCGTCAAACCGTTTGTCCACCTCCGCCACCGGCCGTTCGGGAGCCTGAATGACTGCATGCTCGCGGTGGCGAAGATCGCCGCGAACGGGACCATCGACGGCGCGCCGGTCGATTTCGTCGACGGGATCGCGTTCGGTCCCGATGAGGCATATCTCACCCTCGGCACGTTCAGTGATGTCGCGCCGTGGCTGAGCGACTACACCGGGCAGCGTATCTACTACAGGTCCGTGCAGCAGTACCGTGAGGACTTCGTCACCATCCGTGACTACCTGTGGCGGTGGGACACCGACTGGTTCTGGTGCTCGCGCGCCTTCGGCGTCCAGAATCCGGCCATCCGCCGGATGTGGCCACGCAGGTATCGGCGCTCCGACGTGTACCGGCGGCTTGTCGCCTTCGACCGCAGGTACGGGCTCACCGAGCAGATGAACAGATCACGTCAGGTCAGCCCGCGAGAGGATGTTATTCAGGACGTCGAGATACCGGTCGAGGGCGGTGCAGGCTTCCTGGACTTCTTCTTCCGAGACATCGGCATGAGCCCGGTGTGGATGTGCCCCCTGCGGCTGCGCAGTGGCGAGAGTTGGCCGCTTTACCCGCTCGAGCCGGGCCATGTGTACGTCAACTTCGGATTCTGGGGAACTGTACCGCTCGGGCCCGGCCAATCCGATGGTTACCACAACCGGCTTGTAGAGGACGAGGTCACGGCACTCGGTGGCCGCAAGGGACTGTACTCGACCGCCTTCTACACAGAAGACGAGTTCTGGCGGCAGTACAACGGGCAGGCGTACCAGGAGCTGAAGCGCGCCTACGATCCGGATGGACGGTTGCTCGGCCTATATGACAAGTGCGTGCGCGGGCGCTAGCGGCGGATACCGCTAGCAGCGGACAGCGGTAGCAGGGCAGCGGACGGCAGGAGCAGGACAGCGGACGGCAGGAACAGCGCGGATAGCGCTTGTGGGGAGGATCGCAAACATGGCACTGGCTGAGGTCTTCGAACGGGTGGCGGGTCCGGGTGCACCGGTCGAGTTCCAAGCATACGACGGAAGCGCCGCGGGCAAGCCCGGTGCCGATATCAAGGTGACGGTCCGTTCTCCGGTCGCCATCTCCTACCTGGCGCAGGCACCGGGATCCCTGGGTCTGGCCCGCGCGTACGTGTCCGGGCACATCGACCTCGAGGGCGACATGTATACCGCCCTCGTCCGCATGTCCAAGGCTCAGTTGACCGACACGGACTGGCCGCAGCGGCTGCGCTTGCTGCGCGAGCTAGGCGGTGTCAAGGTCCTCTTCCCGCGGGTGCCGCCGCCACCGCAGGAGGTGCGCAAGGGCCGCCGCTGGTTCGGCGGGCGTCGGCACTCCAAGCAACGTGACGCCAGCGCGATTTCGCATCACTACGACGTCTCGAACCGCTTCTACGAGTGGGTGCTCGGCCCGTCAATGGCCTACACCTGCGCCTGCTACCCGACAGCGGACGCAACGCTCGAGGAGGCGCAGGCGTACAAGTTCGACCTGGTCGCGCGGAAACTGGGGTTGCGCCAGGGTATGCGGCTGCTCGACGTGGGCTGCGGCTGGGGCGGCATGGTCATGCACGCTGCGCGCGAGTACGGGGCCCGCTCGCTCGGCGTGACGCTGTCACGCCAGCAGGCCGAATGGGCGCAGCGCTCGATCGAGGCAGCGGGTCTCGGCGACCTCGCCCAGGTGCGCCATCTCGATTACCGTGACGTGAGGGAGACCGGTTTCGATGCGATCAGCTCGATCGGGCTGACCGAGCACATCGGCAAGGCGAACCTGCCCGGCTACTTTTCCTTTCTCTACGGGAAGCTCAAGCCGGGCGGCCGGCTGCTCAATCACTGCATCACCAGGCCGGACAACACGGAGCCCGCGATCCGCGAGAGCGGGTTCATCAACAGGTATGTGTTCCCTGACGGTGAGCTCGAAGGTCCCGGGCACCTCATCTCTGTCATGCATGACACTGGTTTTGAGGTGCGCCACGAAGAGAACCTGCGCGAGCACTACGCGATGACCCTGGCCGGCTGGTGCGCGAACCTCGACGCGCACTGGGCGGAAGCGGTCGCCGAGGTGGGCGAGGGCACCGCCAGGGTGTGGCGCCTCTACATGGCCGGGTCTCGGCTCGGCTTCGAGCGCAACCAGATCCAGTTGCACCAGGTGCTGTGCGCGCGGCTGCATGGCGACGGAAATGCGGGTATGCCGCTGCGGCCCGGCTGGGAGCCCGCCGCCGCGGCAGCGGCTGAACTCCGGCGCAAGCCAGGACCAGCGCCAGAGGCTGCCCCGCAGCGCGAGCCCGGCCTGGTCTCCCGGTGACAGGCCACGACTCTGATCCGGTCCGCCGGTCCATCCGCCTGTTATGTACTCCGCCGGATTATGTACTCCGCCGGATTATGTACTCCGCCAGATGGCCACATCGCCGTTCACGGCGTGAAGTCGCACGGCAGGTGCTTGATGCCGTTGATGAAGCTGGACAGCAGCCGGTCCGGCTCGCCTGTGGCCCGGATGTCAGGCACCCGGCGCAGGAGTTCGCGCAGCATGACGGTGATCTCGCGCCGCGCGAGGTGTGAGCCGAGGCAGAAATGCGGCCCTGGCCCACCGAACCCGACGTGCGGGTTCGGGTTCCTGAGGATGTCGAACCGCCCGGGGTTCGGGAAGACGGTCTCGTCGCGGTTAGCGGCCCAGTAGAACAGCACGACCTTGTCGCCCTCGCGGTACCGGTGGCCGCCGAGTTCGTGGTCCCTGGTGAGTGTCCGGCGCATGAAGATGACCGGCGAGGCGAAACGGACGATCTCCTCGACCGCCCCGCCGATCCTGGCCTCGAAGTCGTCGAGAAGCAATTCGCGCTGCGCAGGAAAATCGGTGAACAGGGTAAGCGCGTGGGAGATCGCGTTCCGCGTCGTCTCGTTTCCGGCCACCACAAGCAGGATGAAGAAAGACCCCAGCTCGGCGAACGTGAGGGCCTCGCCGTCTATATTGGCGTTGACGAGCGCGGAAACCAGGTCGTCCGCGGGGTGCTCGGTGCGCTCGGCGGCTAGGTCCCGAACCAGCTGGCCGAGCTCCTGGCCCGCGGTGAGGATCTTGATGGCCGCGTCGTCGAAGTTGTCGCCGATGAACTCGGGGTCGGCGCCGGAGAGGATGATGTTCGTGTTCTCGAGCACCATCTCGTAGTGATCACCGGGGACACCCATCATCTCGCAGATGATTTTAAGGGGAAGCCGGGCGGCCACTGCGGTGACAAAGTCGCAGGGCCCGCGATCGAGCAGGTCGGCCACGATGACACCGGCGGTCCGGTGCACGTCGTCCTCGAACTTCTTGATCATCCGTGGGGTGAAGGCGCGGGACACGATCCGGCGCAGCCGTGAGTGCCGCGGGTCGTCCATGTTGATCATCGAGCCGAAGTACTCGGCGAACTCGACAGGCATATCGATGATGTTGGTCGCCCCGGCACTGGAGCAGAACACATCATGGTTCCTGCTGGCGCCGATCACGTCAGCGTGCTTCACGAGCGCGTAATAACCTGCGCCGCGCGGCCCGAACGCGGCCGGCGCCTCGGGCTCGGCGAAGAACACCGGCTGCGGTTGCGCCCGCAGGAGGGCGAAGCCCGCCTCCCGCTCGGCTGGTGGCCGCCCCCAGAAGGCGTAATCGGACAGGTCGATGTCAGCGAGGTTAAGAGTGGGCGGGCCCATGCACTCCACCGCCTTCCTGAAAGGGGACGCCGCGTACGCCGCGTACGCCGCGCAGCCGTTCAGAATCGTATTCGGTTATATCCTGCCGGACCGTCCCGGCCCTATCCTGGCGCCCGGATTGCGGCAAATCGTTGCTGTAGGTGCCATGTTCGCTACAATCTACCGCTCGGAAGTCGGCTGCGTGAGGCCAGGAGGGCGGCGGGTGAGCCGGTGGGCTGGTTTGACAGTGTCATCGACAAGGCCATCAACACGGTCGGGGGCGGCGCGGACCGGCTGCTGGGAGCTGCGGAGCATGCGGCTGGCGCCGTTGCGCACAACGGCGCTCAGCTGCTGGGTGACGGCCTGGACGCGGTTTGGCTGCACGGCGCGGCGCAGGCGGTCGTGGGCGCAGGGCCGGGCGGCGCGGGCGGTCGAACTGTATGCGGAGGGGAACCGGGCGACGGCGGCAGCGCAGGCGACTATGCCGGGCAAGTGAGCCAGCACAACCAGGCCGCTGAGGCTTATGACGGCGGGCTGGCCGCGGGCCGGGATCCTGGTATCCGGCCGGTACAGCCGGCGCCGTTCACCGATCCGGGTGAGTCGTCGCGGCAGGACGCCCGCGCGATGCTGGCGCGGGCGCGCCGACAGCGGGACGAGGCGGCGGGTGAAGCTCAAGCCAAGATCCGCGCTGCGTCGAACCTGGCGCCAGCGGAGCCGTCGGTTGCCCAGCGGATGCTGGCTGACGCCGAAGATCTTGGCTCGGCGGGGCGGCTTGCGGGGCTGGATTTCACCGGCGGGGTGGTGAAGGGGGCCGGGGATCTGGTGAAGTTCGGACGCTCCCTGGATCCGGCCGACCCGTACAAGGTGACCCATCTGCCGCAGTATGTGGCGGGAGTGTCGGGCACCGTGGCGGGACTGGTCCACGACCTCGAGCATCCGCAGGATCTGGCCGAGAGCCTGATCGGGACGGGGTGGGGGAGCGACCCCGCGCAGGCGCTGGGCAGGCTGGCGCCCAACATGGCGCTGGCGGCGGGGACGGACGGAGCCGGGACCGCGGCCGATGCCACCGCTGCTGCGGGTGCGCGGGTAGCGGCTGACGCTGGTGCGGATGCCGCTGGCTGGGCGTGGACGTAATTCAGGTGCCTAGGCTCGGCATACGGGGGCCGGCCCTCGCCGCGTGGGACATGAGAGCTCGCAAGCGTGATGCCGGCGCCATCGGGGAAGTGCCACATCGATCGGGTGTGACCGGTCGCAGTCGGTCCGTCTTCCGCAGACGCGCTGCCCCGGAGGCGGAGTAGTTCGCTCCTAAGCTCCTCGAAACGATCCCGTTCGTCTGTCGCCAATTCGCCATTTTGCCTCCACGTGCGCATGAAACCGAGAATCACGTGCTGGATGTTTACCCATAACCAAGAGGCTGTAAAGCTTGACGTGATCGTTACATAGGCAAAGTGAAGCGCCGTGAGAAGAGGTATGAGTCGGTGGAGTAAGCTATTTTAACGCGAACGTTACAAGGCATACGGAAAGCGGCAGGCAGCGCACTGGCGTTGAGCGGGGGGCTCACTTGACGCGATCCCGGGCGGCTCGTGCCCGGCAGGAGCTTGATCATAATCGCGGACGCCGTGGCCTTGCGGGCGACCCTTTCGGGGCGACAACGGCTGTCTCGGCGCGGCCCGCGTCGCCGGTGCCGGGCAGTTCCCCCCAGATGGCGGCAGGCATCCGTCGCCGGCGCGTGCGACTTCGCGCAACTCGAACTCCCGTAGGTGCAGGCCCTCAGCATCGCCTGACCGGCAGGCTGGTGACTGCGATCATGGCAGCAGTGCTGGATAGGGCTCGCCTGAGGGCAGATAGATCGCTGCGCCCTCGGCCCGGGCGCGCAGCGCGGCGATGACCCGCGGCGCGCCGTACGATGGCAGGAAAGACGTAACGTCAGCCGGCTCGACGAACCTGAAATCGTCGAGTTCCTCTTGCTGCAGGCGGATCTCGCTGCCGTCGCGCATCGTAGCGCCGTCGAAAATGAAATGCATGATCGACTTAGGTCGCTCGCCTTCGGGAGCGGACCAGTTGACCACGAGTAGCCTGCCGACCGGGATCACGAGGCCGAGTTCCTCGAGCAGTTCTCTTGCGCATCCCTCGTGCGGCGGCTCGCCCTGTTCGCAGATGCCGCCCGGCACTGTCCAGTGATCGCGGTAGTTGGGCTTGACAAGCAGGACCTGGCCGCCCGGATTGGTGATGAGCGCGCCCGCCGCCATGATCACGCTCGGCAGCGTGGCGAACCAGTCTGCTGGTGAGAGGTAGTTACCGCCGGTCATCGCGCCCGTCGGCCCGCGTGCGATCAGCCACGGTCATTGACTCTAGCCGCGTCCGGCAGCCGGCTGGCGAGCGGCTCCGTCGGATGCCCGACATCGGATGTCCTATACGGACGCAGGGCGCGGGCTCGCCTTCTGCATGCTGGGGCCGGACCGGTGGTGGTGGCTGGATCCGGTAGTCGGCCAGGTCGGCGAAGGCCTCCTGCGGTGTGCCTGCCACAGACGGCCCGTAGCCAAGCCGCGAGACCACCTGGGGGTGCTTGAGCCACGACGGCGGGCGGTAAATGGGCGTGGCATTTCGGTCCTGCGGCTCGAACGGCTGAGTGAGGAAGGACGCCGCCACACCGCGGCGGGTCGCCATGAGCAGGACCCGCTCCAGGGCCAGGCCCGCACGTAGCCAGTCCAGGGACGTGTCCGTCTCGGTAGAAAGCACCATCAGCCTGGAGCACGGCCTGGCGTGCCGCGCGGCTGGGCTCGCGTGCCAGCCCGGTCATCTGCGGAAGTCCGGCCAGCGGGCTGGCGTGCCGACGAGCCAGCGCACGGCCAGCCGGGCACCG